>NZ_JBEAIL010000020.1:0-153022 GCF_040064495.1 Klebsiella sp. CN_Kp097
GCAGTTGACTTTTAATCAATTGGTCGCAGGTTCGAATCCTGCACGACCCACCAATGTAAAAAGGCGCCCTAAAGGCGCCTTTTTGCTATGCGCAGAACGCCAGATAGCGGAACGGCCTGCAACGACAGCCAACAATGAAGAACAGGCTATCAATACGCTTCTGACGGAATTTTTTCACTTTCCACTCCAGGTTCGATAATCGCCACGACGGTACAGGGTGGCGGCGGCATGATTCCATTATTAATCGCTATCAGATTGCCATCCTCTCTTTGCGCAAACAGCGGTGTTGCACCGGGGTTGGTGCTGAGATACTCCGGCCAGCCAAAATTGTTATTCAGGCGAGTGACTTTCATGACTGCGCCTTTCGCTATCAGGCTACTAAGCCGTGCCCAGGTCATATCAGTATCGAAAAGCTGTTCGTGACGCGTTTCTTTCTCACTACGTCCTTTAGTCACAGGCCCCGTACGGATTGAGAAGACGCGATTATTACCAAATATATGCTGAAAATGCAGGGTGGTCAGCGCATTCTGGTGACGATTTGGCGACAAGGCGATCACCTGACGAATCTCACTCAGATTCAGGTAGTTTTCCGCATGTTCAGACCAGACATTGCCATAATATGTTGGTAACCCTTCCATTCTTGCCAGCCGGTAGTATTCCCAGCTGTTATCGCTCAGCTGAACCGGAATATCGAGTTTTCTGAGCGCCTGGGCCAGGATTCTGGCGACCGTATTCGCCCCGACAATCAGCACTCCTCGAGGCCTACGTTGCTGCACGCCAAGCCAGCGCGCCAATTGACTGCTGGTAAGGCTTTGCAAAACTACCGTACCTATAATGATTGCGAAAACGACGGTTACCAGCTGATCCGCGTTCTCATAGCCTTTTTTTTGCAGCGTCAAAGCAAACAGGGAACTGACAGCGGCAGCAACGATTCCGCGCGGGGCGATCCAACATAACATCAGCCTGTCACGCCAATGCAAGCTGGAACGCCATGTCGAAACAAGAATGCATAGTGGACGGGCCACAAACTGGACGATAAGCATCAATATCAGCAGCGGCCAGCCCATCGCCCAGAGTGCATGGATATCAAGACGGGCCGCCAGGATGATAAATAGCGCTGAAAGTAAGATGGCGGATAGCTCTTCTTTAAATTCAACGATATCCGAGGTCTCAACCTCTCGCATATTAGCCAGCCAGATCCCCAGGACCGTTACCGCAAGCAGACCAGATTCATCCGCCAGCGTATTGGACACGCCAAACGTCAATAGAACGAAGGATAAAACAGCGAAGTTTTGCAGATAACCCGGGATCCAACCACGCCTGAGCGCATTCCCTAAGAAAACGCCAAACACCGCCCCGCTCACCAGCCCTATAACGACCGTTTTTGTAAGCATGATCAGCAAATGAAGCCATGTGCCCGTTTGCTCCTGCAAAGTAATAAACTCAAATACTAATAGGGTAAAAATCGCTCCCACCGGATCAATGACGATCCCTTCCCAGCGCAGTACCTGATTAATAGAGGCTGTTGGGCGAACCACTCGCATGAGTGGAGAAATCACTGTCGGCCCTGTAACCACCGTGACCGCCCCGATCAGCGCTGAAATCTGCGGCGTGAGGCCTAAAATTCCCCAGCAGGTTAGTGAGATAACGGCGAAGGTAATCAACATTCCAACTGTGACTAAATTGCGCACAATACCACCCAAGCCGCGAATCTCATCAAAGCGTAGCGTTAGGGCCCCTTCAAACAGAATGATGGCCACCGACAGCGATACCAGTGGGAAAAGTAGAGGACCAAATAATATATCCGGTTGCAATAAATGCACCCCGGGGCCAAGTAGTACGCCGATGAGCAACAGCGGCAGGATAGAAGGTATACGTAATCGCCACGCCAACCACTGAGCAAGCAGCGAAGCAATGGAAATAATAACGAGCATAAAAGGGACTGATAATTCCATTTTTTACCATTCTCAAATAGCGTGTGGAAAATTCAACAGCTCGGCCGCCCGACAATGACACGCTCCGCTCTATTCTCTGTATAGTGTAAACAAGTTGATCGAACGTAGTGTATTTAAACAATGATTCAAATTGGGGCTGTTGATTTCTGAACCGACTAAAGCAGGGTTTTCATCAGGCATGAGAAAAGGAAATATCTACGATTGTGCAGTATAAAAAGTAGCGTTCCCCACCAGCATTAAGAATGACGCTTAGCGCTGATAAAGCGGGTCCTCGATCCTGGCTGATGTCAGGTTTGCCCCCTCTTCACGCACGATCTCCCATAGCGCCTGCGCCGCGGTCGACAGCGAGCGATTTTTACGCTGCGCCAGCATCAATTGGCGCTCCACAACCGGAGTTAATCTTTTTACCTGCAAACGGCTGCCCTGCGGCAAGGGTAAAGCCAGCGCCGGCAGTACGCTAATGCCAATCCCCGATTCCACCATCGGGAACAGCGTCGCCGGATGACCAATTTCCTGCACAATATCGGCTTTGATGGCAAAACGCGCCAGCGCGGCATCAATCAGCGGCCGGCTGCCGGAAGCATAGTCCTGCAATACCAGCCTCTCCCCTTGCAACTCCTGCCAGTTGACCGATAACTGCCGGGAAAAACGGTGATCCTCACGACATAACAACAGAAAAGGTTCCGCCAACACGGACTCGCACTGCAAGTCTGCCGCCGTCCCCGGATCGATAACGATACCAAAATCAACCTCGCCCTGACGGATACTTTCCAGCACCCACTGCTGCGGCCTGTCATGCAGTACGAAATCAATATCCGGATAGCGGCGATTGCTATGAGCGATGCATTGCGGGATCAGATGCGCCGAGATGGTCTGGCTGGCGGCGACGCGCACGGTCCCCGTCAACTGCTGCCCTACCCGCCCCGCTTCACGCAGGGTCACATGGAGTTCATCAAGCAAACGCTCAAGCTTGCCCGCCAACTGATGGCCTGCTTCGGTGAGCACCACTTCACGCGTCGTTCTGTCGAGCAAACGTACGCCGGTCTGGTGCTCCAGCTCCTTAACGCTATGGCTCACTGCCGACTGGCTAAGACCAATAATTTCCCCGGCACGGCTAAAACTGCGCGCCCTGGCGACGGTGACAAAGACCTTTAACTGACGTAACGAGTAATTCATCTGTTTTATTCATGAATAGATGCAATAAATCAATTTTATTTCTCAAAACAAAGAAAGCACAATAGCGGCATCGAATTTCAGGAGCGTTTATGAAACTTTTCCGCATTCTTGATCCATTTACACTGACATTGATTACCGTGGTTCTGCTGGCCTCGTTCTTTCCGGCGCGCGGCGAATTCGTCCCTTTCGTCGAGCATCTCACCACCGCCGCCATCGCGCTGTTATTCTTTATGCACGGCGCCAAGCTGTCGCGTGAAGCAATTATCGCCGGTGGCAGCCACTGGCGTTTACACCTGTGGGTGATGTGCAGCACCTTTATTGTTTTTCCGGTTCTGGGGGTTCTGTTTGCGTGGTGGGCGCCGATTAAGGTCGACCCGATGCTCTATAGCGGTTTTATTTACCTTTGCATATTGCCGGCGACCGTACAGTCAGCAATTGCCTTTACTTCGCTCGCCGGCGGTAACGTCGCCGCGGCGGTCTGTTCCGCTTCAGCATCAAGTCTGCTCGGTATTTTTGTCTCGCCATTGCTGGTAGGGCTGCTAATGCATTTGCATGGCGCTGGCGGCGATCTGGAACAGGTTGGTAAGATTATGCTGCAACTGCTGCTGCCGTTTGTTCTTGGACACTTGTCGCGCCCGTGGATCGGTAGCTGGGTGGCGAAACATAAAAAATGGATTGGCAAAACCGATCAGACCTCGATCTTGCTGGTGGTCTACTCCGCCTTCAGCGAAGCCGTCGTCAATGGAATCTGGCACAAAGTGGGCGTGGGATCGCTGCTGTTTATCGTCGTTGTCAGCCTGGTGCTGTTGGCTATTGTCATCGCGATCAACGTTTTTGTCGCCCGCCGCTGCGGCTTTAGCAAGCCGGATGAAATTACCATCGTCTTCTGCGGCTCGAAAAAGAGCCTGGCGAACGGGATACCGATGGCGAATATCCTGTTCCCGGCATCGATTCTGGGGATAATGGTGCTGCCGCTAATGATCTTCCATCAGATCCAACTGATGGTCTGCGCTGTACTGGCTCGTCGCTATAAAGCGCAAACAGACGCCCAACAGGCGCAGGAGAAATCCCGCGCTACGGCAGGTTAACGCGGTTGTTTAAGGGGCTGCACCAGTTGCGTCAGCCCCTCGGTCTTGATTAATAAGGTCAACGCCATCAGCTCGCCGAGATGCCCAGCAGGGAATTGATCCTTACGGGCAAACCACAGCAAATACTCTTCCGGGACGTCGATCAAACGGCGCCCCTTATATTTGCCAAATGGCATCTCGGTATTAGCAATCTCGATGAGCTGCGCTTTATCCACGTTATTCTCCCAGCAGGCGCATCATTTCGGCTTCGTCGATAACCTCAATGCCTAACTCCTGCGCCTTCGCAAGCTTAGAGCCCGCCGCTTCGCCGGCAATCACCAGATCGGTTTTCTTCGACACGCTGCCGGCGACTTTCGCCCCCAGCGCGACCAGCCGCGCTTTGGCATCATCGCGCGACAGCTGGCTCAGGCTACCGGTTAATACCACGGTTTTACCAGCAAACGGACTGTCAATTTCTTCCGCCTTCACCACCACCGGCGCCGGCCAGCGAACGCCTTCAGCGCGCAGTTGCGCGATGACCTCGCGATTGCTCTCTTCGGCGAAGAAGTTAAAAGTATGCGTGGCGACGACAATCCCGACGTCAGGAACCTTCTGCAGCTCCTCAATCGAAGCCTGTTCCAGCGCTTCAATAGTGCCAAAATGCGCCGCCAGTCCCGCGGCGGTCGCCTCACCGACTTCGCGAATACCTAACGCATACAGGAAGCGGGCGAAAGTCGTCTCTTTCGCTTTCTCCAGCGCGTTGACCACATTTTGCGCCGATTTCGGTCCCATGCGATCCAGCCCGGTAAGCTTACCGGCGCTGAGGCGGAACAGATCGGCTGGCGTATGGACGTACTCTTTCTCAACCAGCTGATCGATGATTTTATCGCCCATACCGTCGACATCCAGCGCCCGTCGGGAGACAAAGTGCTTCAGCGCTTCTTTACGCTGTGCGCCGCAGATAAGCCCGCCGGTACAGCGCGCCACGGCTTCCCCTTCCACCCGTTCAACATCGGAATGACATACCGGGCAATGTGTGGGGAAGATGATTTCACGCGTATGTTCCGGGCGTTCAGAAAGCACCACGTTGACGACCTGCGGGATCACGTCCCCCGCGCGGCGAATCACCACTTTGTCGCCAATACGCAGACCTAAACGTTCGATTTCGTCGGCGTTATGCAGGGTGGCGTTACTGACCAGCACCCCGGCCACGTGCACCGGTTCAAGGCGCGCTACCGGCGTAATCGCTCCGGTACGGCCAACCTGGAATTCCACATCGTTGACAAAAGTCATCTGCTCCTGGGCCGGGAATTTAAAGGCCACCGCCCAGCGCGGAGCGCGGGCGACGAAACCAAGCTGCTCCTGCAGCGCCAGCGAATCGACTTTAATCACCACGCCGTCAATATCAAAACCAAGTTTCGGACGGTCTTCTTCAACCTGGCGATAGTAAGTAAGCACTTCCTCTGGAGAATGACACAGCTTCACGCGGTCGCTCACCGGTAGCCCCCACTGCTTAAACTGCTGCAAACGCGCGGAGTGGCTGGCCGGCAGTTCGCCGCCTTCCAGCACGCCAACGCCGTAGCAGAAGAAAGTAAGCGGTCGCTTCGCGGTAATACGCGGATCCAACTGGCGCAACGAACCCGCGGCGGCATTGCGCGGGTTAGCAAATACTTTGCCGCCGGTGCGGCGCGCTTCTTCATTGATTTTTTCAAATCCGGCCTGAGGCAGGAATACTTCTCCGCGCACTTCCAGCCGCGCCGGGATATTGTCGCCGCGTAGCTTCAGCGGAATAGCGCGAATGGTTCGCACGTTGGAGGTAATATCCTCGCCGGTGGTGCCATCGCCACGGGTCGCCGCCTGCATCAGCACGCCGTTTTCATAGAGGATACTGACCGCCAGGCCATCGAGCTTGAGCTCGCAGCACCAGGTCAGATCCGCCGTATCGCTTAAACGGTCCTGCACGCGTTTGTTAAAGGCGAGGAAACTCTCTTCATCAAAGACGTTATCCAGCGACAGCATGGGCACTTCATGGCGAATCTGGCTGAAAGAGGCCAATGGCGCCGCGCCAACGCGTTGGGTCGGCGAGTCTGGGGTAATCAGCTCAGGATGTTGCGCTTCGAGTTCGCGCAGTTCGCGCATCAGCCGGTCATATTCCGCATCGGGAATCTCCGGGGTGTCCATAACATGATACAGATATTCATGATGGCGAAGGGTGGTTCGCAGTTCAGTCAGTTTTTGTTCGATTGGTTCCATATCGCACCATCAATGATAAAAAACCCCCGACGGGCGGGGGTTCAGATTAAGCAGACGACACGCTAGCGCGTAGATCAGGCGTTAGCCTCTTTTACTTCGCGAATACGATCCTGGTACTCACGCAGTTTCTGCGGCGTCATCATCCGACGCTGGTCGTCAAGCACCACGCCGCCAACTTCATCGGCGATGTACTGCGCCGATTGCAGCATCAGTTTAAAGTTTTGCAGCTCGTCGCCAAACGACGGCACCTGCATAAAGATAGTCACGCCTGGCGTGGTCATATCCACCATCGCATCCGGATTGAAGGTGCCAGGTTTAACCATGTTCGCCAGGCTGAACAATACCTGTCCGCTACCGTCCGGGCTTAAATGACGATGGAAAATATTCATATCGCCAAACTTAAAGCCGGCCTGCTGGATGCTGTTGATCAGCAGTTCGCCATTAAGCTGCGAACCGTGATGCGCGGCGACGTTCATCACGATGACCGTCTCTTTGCGCTCTTTCGGCTGCGGCGCGGCGGCCGGCTGCTGAGGTTCAGCGGCTGGCGCTTCAGGGGCCGGTTGCGGCTGCGGCGCGGCAGGCTGTTGAACCGGCGCAGGTTGTTGAGCAACAGGTTGTGGGACTGGTGCCGACTGTTGAGCTACAGGCTGCTGCGGAGCTGGCTGCACCGGCTGCTGATATTGCGGCGGTACCGGCTGCGGCTGATGGACCGGCTGCGCTGGATGTACCGGCTGAGCAGGGGCAACATGATGCGGCGGCTGGGCCTGCGGCTGCGGAGCAACAGGCTGCTGCGGGCGCGACACGTGCGGCGGCGCCTGATGAACCGGCTCGTCCTGACGCACAGGCTGCTGCACCTGACGCTCATAAGGAGGCTGATACTGGTGTTGCGGCGCCTGACGAGGTGCTTCTTGCTCCCCATATGCGCCGTTCGGGGCGTGATTAACCCGGTGAACGCGAACTTCACCTACGCCTTCAACATCGTCATCAAAGTCATCGCCTTCCGATGTTTCATCGTCGCGAGACTTCATACGTTTCAGTGGGCGATCGCGGAACATCGAGGAACGCTCTTTACGGCTGGTCCAGAAACCATGTACCAGTAAAGCGATTATGGCGATCGCGCCAACAATGATTAATATCAGACGCAAATCCTGCATCATTATATTCTCTGTTGTTCTAACACCTTGCCACCACGGCAAACATTTACTCACTAAGAGTATTTGCCGATTACATCAAGTGCAAGTGCGTCTGCCCCTTTCACCCCATAAAGATGAACTAAATCGTGCTTTTTGCTGTTTTTTCGAACATTTCCTAACTGGTTATTGTCTGACAACCCGATAAAATAAGCGGGCATTCACACTGAATGTTAAAAAAGGAGCATCGCCTGACTATGGTTTCATCATCCGCAACTACCCCACGTAGCGGCGTCTACTATTTTTCACAAGGCTGGAAACTCATCAGGCTGCCAGGGATCCGACGTTTCGTGTTCCTGCCTTTATTAGTTAACGTGATTCTGATGGGCGGCGCGTTCTGGTGGCTGTTTACCCGCCTCGATAGCTGGATCCCTTCATTAATGAGCCATGTGCCTGAATGGCTTCAGTGGTTAAACTACCTGCTGTGGCCGGTGGCGGTTATCTCTATTTTGTTGGTATTTGGTTACTTCTTTTCGACCATCGCCAACTGGATTGCCGCGCCGTTTAGCGGCCTGCTGGCGGAACAGCTCGAAGCGCGACTGACCGGCGCGACGCCGCCCGACGTTGGCATATTCGGCATCATGAAAGATGTCCCGCGCATCATGAAACGCGAATGGCAAAAGTTTGCCTGGTACCTGCCGCGCGCCATCGTTCTGTTACTGCTGTACTTTATCCCCGGCATTGGCCAAACCGTCGCGCCGGTACTGTGGTTCTTGTTTAGCGCCTGGATGCTGGCCATTCAGTATTGCGACTATCCGTTCGATAACCATAAAGTGCCGTTTAAAACCATGCGCGAGGCGCTGCGTTCGCGGAAGGTCATCAACATGCAGTTTGGCGCGCTGACCAGCCTGTTCACCATGATCCCGGTTCTCAACCTGGTTATTCTGCCAGTCGCTATCTGCGGCGCGACGGCGATGTGGGTGGATTGCTATCGCGATAAGCACGCGATGTGGAAATAGTGCGCTTAGCTCTCTCTTTCGGGGCGGTTCACGCCGCCCCTTATTTCCGTCTTATTCCTTCTTGCTCATCATTATTTCCCTTCAGCATATAGATATGCTAAATCCTTACTTCCGGATATTGTTTAAGCGGGTATGCTGAAGCCGTACCCCCAAATTTCATACAGTTAAGGACGGGCCATGAGTAAGATTTTTGAAGACAACTCCCTGACAATCGGTCATACGCCGCTGGTACGACTGAACCGCATCGGTAATGGCCGAATCCTGGCCAAGGTAGAATCTCGTAACCCGAGCTTTAGCGTTAAATGCCGTATCGGCGCCAATATGATTTGGGATGCTGAAAAGCGCGGCGTACTGAAACCGGGTGTGGAACTGGTTGAACCAACCAGCGGCAACACCGGTATCGCCCTCGCCTACGTCGCCGCCGCTCGCGGCTACAAACTGACGCTGACCATGCCGGAAACCATGAGCGTGGAACGCCGCAAGCTGCTGAAAGCGCTGGGCGCTAATCTGGTGCTGACCGAAGGCGCGAAAGGCATGAAAGGCGCCATCCAGAAGGCGGAAGAGATTGTCGCCAGCGACCCGGAAAAATATCTGCTGCTGCAGCAGTTCAGTAACCCGGCTAACCCGGAAATTCACGAAAAGACCACCGGCCCGGAAATCTGGGAAGACACCGATGGCCAGGTTGACGTCTTTATCTCCGGCGTCGGTACCGGCGGTACCCTGACCGGTGTTTCTCGTTATATTAAAGGCACTAAAGGTAAAAAAGATCTGATTACCGTCGCCGTTGAGCCGACCGACTCGCCTGTTATCGCCCAGGCGCTGGCTGGTGAAGAGCTGAAACCTGGCCCGCACAAAATTCAGGGCATCGGCGCCGGCTTTATCCCGGGCAACCTCGACCTGAAACTGGTCGATAAAGTGGTCGCCATCACCAACGAAGAAGCCATCTCCACCGCTCGTCGCCTGATGGAAGAAGAAGGTATTCTGGCCGGTATCTCTTCCGGCGCTGCTGTTGCCGCGGCGTTAAAGCTGCAGGAAGATGAAGCCTTTACCAATAAGAATATTGTGGTTATCCTACCGTCTTCTGGTGAGCGTTATTTAAGCACGGCGCTGTTCGCAGATCTCTTCACCGAGAAAGAATTGCAACAGTAGTGCCAGTTTGTAAAAACCGTGTAAAAAAGCACCTTTTCGGGTGCTTTTTTGTGGCATACGTCAAAGTTTTACCCCTCCTGGCATTGATTCACCTCGTAGGGTCTGGTATTTAACCAGCACATTTATTTTGAAGCGCGAAATTATTCAGATTTGGATTTCCGCAGGCTGAATCGATTTTATGATTTGGTTCAAGTCTTCCTTTCGCGGCATAATGTTTAATGAAGTGCTAGACGTCAACGGACTTAAGGTCCTCTCAGCGGTTCCGCTGCTGACGCCTTAGCCACACACGTAACGCCGGCGCTAACAATACAGGCTAAAGTTTGGTCGTTAGGCTAGACTTTAGGTCCACAACACTAAACCTATAAGTTGGGGAAATATAATGTTCCAGCAAGAAGTTACCATTACCGCTCCGAACGGTCTGCACACCCGCCCTGCTGCTCAGTTTGTTAAAGAAGCGAAAGGCTTCACTTCTGAGATCACTGTAACCTCCAACGGCAAAAGCGCCAGCGCAAAAAGCCTGTTCAAACTGCAAACTCTGGGCCTGACTCAGGGTACCGTTGTGACCATCTCCGCTGAAGGCGAAGATGAGCAAAAAGCAGTTGAGCATCTGGTTAAACTGATGGCTGAACTCGAGTAAGTTCACGGGTTCTTTTTAATATCAGTCACAAGTAAGGTAGGGTTATGATTTCAGGCATTTTAGCATCCCCGGGTATCGCTTTCGGCAAGGCTCTCCTGCTGAAAGAAGATGAAATTGTCATCGACCGGAAGAAAATTTCTGCCGATAAGGTTGATCAGGAAGTTGAACGTTTCCTGAACGGCCGCACCAAGGCCTCCGCCCAGCTGGAGGTCATCAAAACCAAAGCTGGTGAAACTTTCGGTGAAGAAAAAGAAGCCATCTTCGAAGGGCATATTATGCTGCTGGAAGATGAGGAGCTTGAGCAGGAAATCATAGCCCTGATTAAAGATAAGCACATGACTGCCGATGCGGCAGCCAATGAAGTTATCGAAGGTCAGGCAACTGCACTGGAAGAGCTGGATGACGAATACCTGAAAGAGCGTGCCGCTGACGTACGCGATATCGGTAAACGTCTGCTGCGCAACATTCTGGGCCTGGCAATCATCGATCTGAGCGCTATCGCGGATGAAGTCATCCTCGTTGCCGCCGATCTGACCCCGTCAGAAACCGCACAGCTGAACCTGAATAAGGTGCTGGGTTTCATCACCGACGCGGGCGGCCGTACTTCCCACACCTCTATCATGGCGCGCTCCCTTGAGCTGCCGGCAATTGTCGGTACCGGAAGCGTCACCTCCCAGGTGAAAAACGGCGACTATCTGATTCTCGATGCGGTTAACAACCAGGTTCTGGTTAACCCGAGCAACGAAAAAATTGAAGAGCTGCGTGCGCTGCAGGCGCAGGTTGCTGAAGAAAAAGCGGAACTGGCGAAACTGAAAGATCTGCCGGCCATCACCCTCGACGGTCATCAGGTTGAAGTTTGCGCTAACATCGGTACCGTTCGCGACGTAGACGGCGCTGAGCGCAACGGCGCGGAAGGCGTGGGCCTGTACCGTACCGAATTCCTGTTCATGGACCGCGATTCTCTGCCGACTGAAGAAGAACAGTTCGCAGCCTATAAAGCGGTGGCTGAAGCGTGCGGCTCACAGGCCGTTATCGTTCGCACCATGGACATCGGCGGCGATAAAGAGCTGCCGTACATGAACTTCCCGAAAGAAGAGAACCCGTTCCTCGGCTGGCGTGCCGTGCGTATCGCGATGGATCGTAAAGAGATCCTCCGCGACCAGGTTCGCGCTATCCTGCGTGCCTCCGCTTTCGGTAAGCTGCGCATCATGTTCCCGATGATCATCTCTGTTGAAGAAGTGCGCGCACTGAAGAAAGAGATTGAGATCTACAAACAGGAACTGCGTGACGAAGGTAAAGCTTTTGACGAATCAATTGAGATCGGCGTGATGGTGGAAACCCCGGCAGCCGCGACTATTGCTCGTCATTTAGCCAAAGAAGTTGATTTCTTTAGTATCGGAACCAATGATTTAACGCAATATACTCTGGCAGTTGACCGTGGTAATGATATGATCTCGCATCTTTACCAGCCGATGTCACCGTCTGTGCTGACTCTGATCAAGCAAGTTATTGATGCTTCTCATGCAGAAGGCAAATGGACTGGTATGTGTGGTGAGCTTGCGGGCGATGAACGTGCTACACTTCTGTTGCTGGGTATGGGGCTGGACGAATTCTCTATGAGCGCCATTTCCATCCCGCGCATCAAGAAGATTATTCGTAACACGAACTTCGAAGATGCGAAAGTATTAGCAGAGCAGGCTCTTGCTCAACCGACAACGGACGAGTTAATGACGCTGGTTAACAAGTTCATTGAAGAAAAAACAATCTGCTAATCCACGAGATGCGCGGCCCAAATTACTGCTTAGGAGAAGATCATGGGTTTGTTCGATAAACTGAAATCTCTGGTTTCTGATGACAAAAAAGACACCGGAACTATTGAGATTGTTGCTCCGCTCTCTGGCGAGATCGTCAACATCGAAGACGTGCCGGATGTGGTTTTTGCGGAGAAAATTGTGGGTGATGGCATTGCCATCAAACCTACTGGCAACAAAATGGTTGCGCCGGTAGAGGGTACCATCGGTAAAATTTTTGAAACCAACCATGCTTTCTCTATTGAATCCGATAGCGGCATTGAGCTGTTTGTTCACTTCGGTATCGATACCGTTGAACTGAAAGGCGAAGGCTTCAAGCGCATCGCTGAAGAAGGTCAGCGCGTGAAAGTCGGCGACCCGGTTATCGAATTCGATCTGCCGCTGCTGGAAGAAAAAGCCAAGTCTACCCTGACTCCGGTTGTTATCTCCAACATGGATGAGATAAAAGAGCTGATCAAACTGTCCGGTAGCGTCACCGTTGGTGAAACTCCGGTTATCCGCATCAAGAAGTAATTCTTGCTTGCCGAGAAAATGGCGCCTGAAGGCGCCATTTTTTTATGCTGGGCGGTAGCACTTTTCACTCGCCAGGATTTTCATCCCCTGCGAGCTACTTTCCAGAATCCGCCGTTCGCTATCCGCGACCCATAGCTCGCACTGGTAGCCAGGATCGCTTTCAAACAACGACCTCGCCCTACAGGCATCTTCCAGCGCGTTCATTCCCGTTGTCTCGAAATGGCCGACGGTTCTTCCCTCCCTGCGTACCACTAACCGATAGTTATGCATCGTTATTGCGCTCCAGACGGCGGTAAAATGAGTTCATCGCAGCCCTGACTCTCGGTCCAGGTCATTACCGCCAGCACGCGCTGAGCGGCGGCGCGCGTAGCGTCGCCCAACGGCATGTCGCGCACCAGGTTGCTGATGAGCTCGGCGCAGAACAGGTCGCCGGTGCCTTTGAGGTCGGTTTCGACGCGAGGATGGACGACCACTTCGACCGCGTCGTCGGTGACCACCAGCACGTTAATAGTCGAAGCATCCGGTCCAGGCGCGCTGGTAATCACCACCCACTTTAGCGTATCGGAAAGCAGACTTCGCGCGGCGACCACCGCTTCCTGCTGGTTGTGGCACGGCATGCCGCTGAGGGTTTCGAGCTCGAACAGATTTGGCGTGATACCCCGCGCCAGCGGCAATAGATGGCGGCGATAAGCCTCGGGGATCTCCGCTTTTACGTAAATGCCGCTATCCACGTCGCCAATCACCGGGTCAACCAGAATACAGAGGTCGGGATGGTGCACGCGGATCCGCTGCAGCCACTGCGCCAGCAGCGCAATTTGCCCGGCGCTGCCCATATAGCCGGTGGTTACCGCCCGCAGCTCGCGAAGCGCATCACGCTCCTCCAGCGCCCGCAGATAGCCGCTAAACCACTCTTCCGGGATCACTCCACCGTAGAAAGTATCGTAATGTGGGGTATTGCTGAATAACACCGTCGGCACCGCCATCACGCGTAATTCATGCTGCTTGATTGCCGGTACCGCGATACTGTTGCCGACGCTGCCGTATACCACCTGCGATTGCACCGCCACAATATCAACCTCCAGTGCCCGGCTGTGGTCGTTAAAGAGCACGGACTGTATTTCGTCTTGCTGACTCATCCTTTCTCCCCCCGCTGGACAGCGGGTCATACTCTGATTATCATTCGTCCTATGCTAAAATTCATTTTGTCATAGGTCAATAATGTTCACCGGAAAAACCGCAAGCGAGATTTTCGATAACATCCGTCATCTGGTGCAGAGCGGCGCGTTGCAACCCGGCGAGGCGCTGCCGCCAGTGCGCGAACTGGCAGGCGAACTGGCAGTCAACCGCAATACGGTGGCGGCGGCCTACAAGCGGCTGGTGACTTCAGGGCTCGCCGTCAGCCAGGGGCGCAACGGCACGGCCATTAAGGCGCGCAATACGCTTAATGCGGTCGAGGGTGGCGATCCAACGACATCGCTGATTGATATTTCCGGCGGCAATCCGGATCCACGATGTCTGCCGGATATTGGCCGTTTTCTTCCGCAGCTGGCGCAGACCCCGCACTTATACGGCGATGCCGCCGTTGAGCCACGGCTGGCTGACTGGACCCGGGAGTGGGTCAGCCGCGATATCGGCCAGGAATTTGACATCAACTTGACCAGCGGCGCGATTGACGCTCTGGAACGCCTGCTCTGCGCGCTGCTGCTCCCCGGCGACAGCGTCGCGGTAGAAGACCCCTGCTTTCTGAGCAGCATCAATATGCTGCGTTACGCCGGTTTCCAGCCCAGCCCTGTCGCCGTCGACGGTGAAGGCATGGACCCGGAGCGGCTTGAAGAAGCACTGCGCAACGGCGCCCGCGCGGTAATACTGACTCCACGCGCCCACAACCCGACCGGCTGCAGTTTGACGCCGGAGCGCGCACAAGCGATTCGCACCGTGCTCGCCCGCTATCCGCAGACGCTGGCGATCGTTGACGATCACTTCGCCCTGCTCTCAGCGACATGCTGGCACAATCCGCTACCTGACGGCATTCAGCGTTGGGCGCTGGTGCGCTCAATGTCCAAAACCCTCGGCCCGGATTTGCGGCTGGCGATAGTCGCCAGCGACCCGACAACCTCGGCGGCGCTGCGCCTGCGCCTGAACGCCGGTAGCCAGTGGGTCAGCCATTTACTACAAGAGCTGGCGTTCGCCTGCCTGAATGATAGCGCTTTTGCCGCTTCTCTGACTGCGAGCCAGCGCCATTATCAGCAGCAAAATCAGCGGCTCGCCGCCGCGTTGGCCCGCCACGGCGCTGGCGATTATCCGCCTGGCGATGGTCTTAACTTCTGGCTGCCGCTATCAGCCGCCAGCCAGCCGCTGGCGTTGCGTCTGGCGCGGGCCGGTTGGCTGGTGCGTGAAGGTGAAGCCTTTGGCGTGAAAACACCGGCGCACGGCCTGCGCCTGTCGCTGGGCGCCTTAACCGAGGCGCAAATTGAACAACTTGCACACGATTTATCGCTGGTCTTACCTTGTTAAACACGGGAGTTGTTATGCGGATCCACTTTATCGTTCATGAAGTTTTTGAAGCGCCTGGCGCCTATCTGCGCTGGGTTAACGCGCGCGGCTATCAGGCCAGCTGGTCGCGAGTTTATGCCGGGGATCCGCTGCCGGCGAATGCCGAAGGTTTTGATATGCTGGTGGTACTTGGCGGCCCGCAATCACCACGCACCACGCTTGCCGAGTGCCCATGGTTTGATGCCCATGCCGAGAAAAACCTGATTGCCCAGGCGATTGCCGCCGGGCGTATCGTGGTCGGGATTTGTCTCGGATCGCAGCTCATCGGCGAAGCGTTGGGGGCGCCGGTGATGCAAAGCCCGGAAAAAGAGATTGGCCACTATCCTATCATCCTGACCACCGCCGGACTGCAGGATGACAACATCGCCCATTTCGGACCATCGGTGGTAGTCGGTCACTGGCACAACGATATGCCGGGCCTGACGCCTGCGGCGGAAGTCCTGGCTTCCAGCGAAGGGTGCCCGCGGCAAATCGTCAAATATAGCGATCGGGTCTACGGTTTTCAGTGCCATATGGAGTTTGACGCGGAGGTCATCGAGTTACTAATTACGCATTCGCAACATGAACTTGCCGCCGCAAAAGGCAGGCGCTTTATTCGCAGCGAAGATGAAATGAGGCTATGGGATTATCGCGAGATGAATCAAAAACTATGGGCGTTTCTGGATAAGCTGGTAGCGAAACACGCACTTTAGTTAACCGACCCCCAAGCCTGGCATGGGGGCCGTGATAGCGCGTTTAGATACCCGCCCCCTGGCTGAAGTGTTCTTCGCCGAACACGCCGGTTGAGAGATAGCGATCGCCGCGATCGCAGATGATCGCCACCACCACCGCGCCCGGATTGGCGCGAGCAATACGCAGCGCCCCGGCAACCGCGCCGCCGGAACTGACGCCACAGAAGATCCCTTCCTGTACGGCCAACTGGCGCATCGTGTTTTCCGCATCCTGCTGGTGGATATCCAGCACCTCATCCACCAACGAGGCATTAAAAATGCCCGGCATATATTCCTGCGGCCAGCGGCGGATCCCCGGAATGCTGCTGCCCTCTTCCGGCTGTAGCCCAATGATGCTTACCGGCTTCGCCTGTTCGCGCAGAAAACGCGATACGCCGGTAATGGTACCGGTGGTGCCCATGCTGGAAACAAAGTGGGTGATACGCCCGTCCGTCTGGCGCCAGATCTCCGGGCCGGTGGTGGTGTAATGGGCGTAAGGGTTATCCGGATTATTGAACTGATCCAATAGCTTACCCTCGCCACGCTCGGCCATCGCGGCGGCCAGATCGCGAGCGCCCTCCATCCCCTGCTCTTTGGTGACCAGAATCAATTCAGCGCCGTAGGCGCGCATCGCGGCACGGCGCTCCTGGCTCATGTTGTCCGGCATCAGCAGTTTCATCTGATAGCCTTTTAACGCCGCAATCATCGCCAGCGCGATACCGGTATTACCGCTGGTCGCCTCGATCAATACATCGCCGGGTTTAATTTCGCCGCGCTTTTCCGCTTCGACAATCATCGACAGCGCGGCGCGATCTTTTACCGAGCCCGCCGGGTTGTTGCCCTCAAGCTTGAGCCAAATTTCGCTGCCGTTGTCCGGCCCCAGACGTTGTAATTTCACCAGCGGCGTGTTGCCAATTGTTTGTTCTAATGTGTTCACTTCAGCTGTCCAATAAAAAGCCCGGCCGCGTCATGCGCTCCGGGCTGTCAGCCGGGGCAGCGCTGAGCCGCCCGGCAAAAGCACGTAGATTTAAGCTATCAGGCCGACTCTGCCAGAGCAAGTTCGCCGCGCGGCTCGATGCGCTCTGTTCCGTTATACAGGCGCGCATTCTGCAAGCCGACAAACAGGCGTTCGCCGCGGGACGGGGCCTCATCGCCCGCCAGCACCACGCTCAGCGGCTCGTCGTACCACCCAAGAGGCTGGACGACTAATTGGGTGTAGTGCCCCTTCGGACTGGCTTCCAGCACCTGCACCGGCAACGGCGAATCCAGGCTGGTACGGCGGCTGATATCTACTTCCCACGGCCGCAGGAACAGATCGACCGGCCCCTGGTATGCCGGGGTATAGCCTAAAGGCCAGCGGTGGGCGCCGACGTGGAACTGGCCACCGCGAATGGTGCCCTGCAGGCGGTTAACTTCGCCCATAAACTCGAGCACAAAACGGGTCGAAGGTTCACGCCAGACGCGTTCAGGCGCATCGGCCTGTTCGATGTTGCCCTGGCTCATTACCACTACCCGATCGGCGACTTCCATCGCCTCTTCCTGGTCGTGGGTAACAAACACGCTGGTGAATTTTAATTCTTCATGTAGCTGGCGCAGCCAGCGGCGCAGTTCTTTACGCACCTGCGCATCCAGCGCGCCAAAGGGTTCATCCAGCAGCAGAATTTGCGGCTCGACCGCCAGCGCGCGCGCTAACGCCACGCGTTGCTTCTGGCCGCCGGAAAGCTGCGCCGGATAACGGTCGGCAAGATGGGCCAGTTGCACCATCTCCAACAGTTTGGTCACCTTGGCTTTGATCGCCGCCGCATTGGGACGCTCACGGCGCGGCAGCACGGTCAGGCCAAAGGCGATGTTATCGAATACCGTCATATGTCGAAACAGCGCATAGTGCTGGAAAACAAAGCCCACTTTACGATCGCGCGCGTGCATTCGGCTCACGTCGGTACCGTGAAAACGGATATGGCCGCTGGATTGATGCTCCAGCCCGGCGATAATCCGCAATAAGGTGGTTTTACCGGAGCCGGACGGCCCCAACAGCGCAACCATCTGCCCGGAAGGGATATCCAGCGAGATATCATTCAGCACCTGGGTGCGACCAAACGATTTCTTAATATTGGCAATCTCAATGCTCATGATTTCCCTCCTGTTGCGCGCGTTTTTCCTGATTGGCCAGACGCCATTGCAACATACTCTTTAAAAACAGGGTCAAAATAGCCATTAACGTCAGCAGGGCCGCGGCGGTAAACGAACCGACGGTGTTGTAGTCCTGCTGCAGTAATTCAATTTGCAGCGGCAGCGACAGCGTTTCGCCGCGGATCGAGCCGGAAACGACCGACACCGCGCCGAATTCGCCAATCGCGCGGGCGTTGGTCAGCACCACGCCGTACAGCAGCGCCCAGCGAATATTGGGTAGCGTCACCCGACGGAACATCTGCCAACCGGAAGCGCCGAGCAGGATCGCCGCTTCATCTTCGTTGCTTCCCTGACTCATCATGACCGGCACCAGCTCGCGGACCACAAACGGACAGGTGACGAAGATAGTCGCCAGCACCATGCCCGGCCAGGCGAACATGATCTGCAGGTTGTGCTCATCAAGCCAGCCGCCGAGTGGGCCGTTGGAGCCATAAAAGAGTAAATAAACCAGACCTGCCACCACCGGCGAGACGGCGAACGGGATATCCAGCATCGTCAGCAGCAGCTGGCGGCCAGGGAAGGTAAAGCGTGTTACCAGCCAGGCCAGCAGCGTCCCGAACACCAGATTCACCGGCACGGTAATCAACGCGATCATCACCGTCAGCCAGATGGCGTGCAGCATGTCCGGATTGGCCAGGTTTTCCAGCACCGGCATTAACCCTTTACTGAAAGCCTGGACAAAAATATAAATCATCGGCACCACGAGGATGAAGGCGGATACCAGCATCCCGACGCCGATCAGAAACCATTTGCCCCAGTTGATCCGGGGCGCGTCATAGCGCTTCAATTGAGTAACTTCCGCCATTAGTGACCTACCACGCGTCGACCAAAGCGACTCTGCAGGGTGTTGATAGAGAACAGCAGCAGCAGCGAAGCCGCGAGGATCACCGAGGCAATCGCGCTCGCCGCCGGGTAATCAAACTCCTGCAAACGAATGAAAATCATCAGCGAAGTCACTTCCGTTTTCCATGCGATGTTGCCGGCGATAAAGATCACCGCACCGAACTCGCCAAGGCTGCGGGTAAACGACAGCGCAATCCCCGCCAGCAGGGCTGGCGACAGTTCAGGCAGCACCACTTTGCGGAAACTCTGTAAGCGCGTCGCGCCAAGGGTTTCCGCCGCCTCTTCATATTCCGGCCCTAACTCTTCCAGCACCGGCTGCACGGTACGCACCACAAACGGGATGCTGGTAAAGGCCATCGCCACCGCGATGCCAAGCCAGGTATAGGTCACTTTGATATCAAACTTCGCCAGCCACTCGCCGTACAAGCCATTAACCGAGAACAGCGAGGCCAGCGTCAGACCCGCCACCGCCGTCGGCAGCGCGAACGGCAGGTCCATTAGGGCATCGAGCAGCGTACGGCCTGGAAAACGATAACGGGTAAGAATCCACGCCATCAGCAGGCCGAACACGCCGTTAAAAATCGAGGCCACAAAAGCCGACAGCAGCGTGACTTTATAGGCGGCGACCACCTGAGGGTTGGTAATCACCTCCCAATACTGCGCCCAGCTCATCTGCGCCAGCTGCATCACCAGCGCGCTGAGCGGCAACAGTAAAATCAGGCACACAAACAGCAGGCTGGTGCCAAGGCTCAGGGTAAAGCCCGGCAGCACGCGCTTGGACGATACAGCCAACATTACTGACGCCCCGCTGCCAGCAGTTTGTCCAGCTCGCCGCCGCTGACGAAGTGGGTTTTCATCACTTCAGGCCAGCTGCCAAACTGGTCTTCCACGCGGAACAGTTCGGTCTGCGGGAATTTATCTTTCAGCGACGCCATCACTTTCGGATCGTTCACGCGATAGTAGTAATCGGTGATGATGGTCTGCGCCTGCGGACTATAGAGATAGTTCAGGTAGGCTTTCGCCGCTTTTTCAGTACCGTTGGCCTTAACGTTTTTGTCTACCCACGCGACCGGGAATTCGGCGAGGATATTGACCTTCGGCACAACGACTTCGAACCCCTGCGCTTCATACTGTTTACGGATGTTGTTAACTTCCGATTCAAAAGTAATCAGCACATCGCCCAACCCGCGCTCGACGAAGGTGGTCGTCGCGCCGCGACCGCCGGTATCGAATACCTCGACGTTCTTCAGAAACTGGGTCATGAACTGTTCGGTTTTGGCTTTATCGCCGCCATCGGCTTTGTCCGCCGCCCCCCAGGCCGCAAGATAGGTATAGCGCGCGTTGCCTGAAGTTTTAGGATTCGGGAAGATCAGCTTCACGTCAGAACGCACCAGATCGTTCCAGTCGTGAATATTTTTGGGATTGCCCTTACGCACCAGGAACGCCATGGTCGAATAGAACGGCGAGCTGTTATTCGGCAGACGGCTCTGCCAGTCTGCCGGGATCAGGTTGCCTTTATCATGCAGAATCTGGACGTCCGTCACCTGGTTATAGGTCACGACGTCAGCCTTCAGACCTTGCAGAATCGCCAACGCCTGCTTGGAGGAGCCCGCATGTGACTGCTTAATGGTCAGCTTGTCGCCGCCGTTTTCTTTTGCCCACTGCTGTTCAAAAGGCGGATTAAGGGCGGCGAACAGCTCGCGGGAAACATCATAGGAACTGTTCAGCAGTTCAGTCGCCTGCGCCTGCGCCACCAGCAGCATGGAAGCTGCCAGCGCCAGATATCCTTTTTTCAGTGATTTAACGGCCATTGCGCACCCTTATCAAAAATGATCATTTACTGATGATCATCATATTTATAACGAGTACGAAAGGAGTAACGGTTTTATATACCGTTTGGCGATTTGGAAGTAGAAAAGAGAATAAGCAACTGGCAAAGCTTTGCTGAAAGCGGCTGTACGTATGCTGGATTCGCTTACACCCTAACCCTCTGGGTTAGGATTAGGGTGAGGGGAAAAATTACAGCGCCTGAATACGCTCCAGCGACGGCGCGAAGTAATAACCGCCAGTCACCGGTTTAGTGAAGCGCAGCATGGCATCGCGCTTACCGTCGGTATCGCCGAACATACTCAGCAACTGCTGCTCAATGTTATACAGGCGAGCGCAGTAGGCGCAGAAGTACAGGCCGTTAGTGCCGCTGGCAGTACCGTATGGCAGGCTCTGGCGGACGATTTTCAGCCCTTTGCCATCTTCTTTTAAGTCCACGCGGCTCAGGTGCGAAGTAATCGGGCGCTCGTCGCCATCGATCTCTTCATTGGCTTCTTTGGTACGGCCAATCATCATCTCCTGATCCGGCACGCTCATGCGGTTCAGTTGCTTAAGATTGTGCTCCCAGCGTTGCACGAATACGTAGCTGCCGCCCGCGTCAACGCCGTCTTTAATCACCGCGACTTCACGGCGGGTTTCTTCGCCTGCCGGGTTTTCGGTGCCGTCGACAAAGCCGCTCAGATCGCGTTCTTCCACCCAGCGGAAACCGTGAATTTCTTCTTTCACTTCAATGGCGTCGCCGAAAGCGGCCACCGCCGCCTGGGCGACGGAAAAGTTCACTTCATGACGGGCGGATAAAATATGAATCAACACGTCATACTGCGTGGATGGCGCCAGCCCTTTGCCGTAAACCGGAAAATCTTTTAACTCTTCCGCACCTTCACCACCGCTCAGCTGACGCCAGACGGTATTGCCGAAAGCGACCACCGCGCCGAGTTTGGCGTCAGGGAATTTAGCCTGGAAGGTGGCCACGTTATCGACAAAAATTTTGCTCGCTTCGCGCAGGGCGTTAACGTCCCCTTTTACATTGGCTTCAATCCAAATCGCCGCGCGGCAATGTTCCGGCAAAATGCCGCTCTGAACCTGAGACATCGCTCCTCCTGAAATGATGCAACCACAACGCTATGACGTTGCTAACGCGCCATTGTAACCGTTTTTATCCGCCCACGTGTCTCTTCAGATCAAATTAGCGACGCCAGATAATTTTGCTGACTTTCCAGTTCTTCAGGGTATCGTCGGACGGCATCAGCTCGTCCGGGCCGCTCCAGTGGCCGGTAAAGGCGTAGCTGATGTGCTGGCTGCCAGGCGCTTTACATTCCACCACCGCGCCGTTGTCGGGAACGCCTTTCTCGCAGTTGCCGAACGCTTTGCCGTACAGCTCGCTAAACGGGGTACCGATTTTCACGCCGCTGGCGGCGGGAATCGCGCTATCGCGCACATCAATGCGGCTCACCGTACCGCCATCGCCGTTGATAGTCAGCGCCAGCTTGTCATCCTTTAGCGCTTCAAAATAGTGAACGATTTTGCCATCCGCGGTTTTCATTCCGCTGCGCAGACGGTAGCTGCCGCCGAGGGCATCGCTAATTGCCTGTTCATTGAGCGGCGTCGACGCCGTCAGTTTACCCACGCCCTGCTCGGTGACCTCGTTGGAGGAACCAAACCAGTTCCATGGATAGGCAGCCGACCAGTTCACCGCGCTCATCGTTGAGCAGCCGGTTAGCGCCAGCGGAAGCGCGCAAAGCATTAGACGTAGCGATTTCATAACTCAATCCTTTCTGATTCATTCAACGCATGTTGGAGTGCGCGATCGGCAAAAAGTGCCATTAAAGCGCTTCAAGGCGAAAACAGGCGTGCAACCTGCGGCTGGTTATCAGCCACCATAGCGCATAAATATCGGCCGCCAGCAGGGCGATGGTCAGCATGGAAGGCGCCTCGCCGGTGAACCACAGCCACGGCTGCCAGGCCAGCAATAGCGCCTGTGAAGCAATCAGCAGCCAGCGCATCAGCGGCCAGAGACGCGGGAAACGCTGACGCTGACCGCTAAGCAGAAATGCCGCGACCGCCGGTACGCCGGGCAGCAAACCCAGCCAGAAGTTATCGTGATCGGGATAGAACAGGCTCAGCAGCGCATCCCCCTGCTGGCGGGAGGCGCCGGCCATGACGAACAGCACCCAGGTGCGCGCCTGCAGCAACAGCACACCCCAAAACAACAGCGGCAGCCGTAAACGACCCTGGGTATCATAATCGGCAGGAATAAATTCAGTATTCTTCATCTTCAATCAGGCGTTTACCCAGGGTGAGTACATCCGAGTGCTCGTAACCGAGACGCTCGTACATCCCCTGCACCACATCGTTATCGTCACGCACCATAATTGAAATTTTCGGGCAACCGCGGGCGATCAGCTTCTTTTCCAGCCGATTGAGCAGCGCATTAGCGATACCGCGGCCGCGGTATTCCGGATGTACGCCAAGATAGTAAGCGGAGCCGCGGTGGCCGTCGTAACCGCCCATCACCGTCCCCACCACTTCACCGTTCACTTCAGCGACCAGAAACAAGCTCACGTCGTGGTTGAGCTTACGCTCGATATCCATTTCCGGATCGTTCCATGGGCGCAGAAGATCGCAGCGCTCCCAAAGGGTGATCACTTCTTCGAAATCCTGCTGGCGAAAAACGCGAATCTCCATGGTATTCCCCACCATTTACGGTTAAAAACAGTGATTATGGCGCGAATATGACTGATAGCCAATATCAGGCGAAATCATCAGCAAAAAATGGCATAATATCGCTTTGTCATGTATTGAAATGAAAAGTAAAACAATTCTTATTTTGAGTGGTCGTAACGGGAAACGCGATACGATATAACATTGGACATCACTTGTTTACAATTCAGGCCGAATGAGCACTTTTAAACCATTAAAAATACTTGCTTCGCGCCGTCAGGTGCTGAAAGCAGGACTGGCTGCGATGACGCTAACCGGCGTCGCTTCCCAAGCCACTGCCAAAGAGCAGCCGCTAAAAACTTCCAATGGACACAGCAAACCCGTCGCAAAGAAAGCAGGCAGCAGGCGTCTGGTGATGCTTGACCCCGGTCATGGCGGCATCGATACGGGGGCAATTGGCCACAACGGTTCGAAAGAAAAACACGTCGTGCTGGCCATTGCTAAAAATGTGCGCAGCATTTTACGCAGCAACGGCATCGATGCCCGTCTGACGCGTAGCGGCGATACCTTTATTCCGCTGTACGATCGCGTTGAGATCGCCCACCAGCACGGCGCCGATCTGTTTATGTCGATTCACGCCGACGGCTTTACCAACCCGAGTGCGGCCGGCGCCTCCGTCTTTGCGCTCTCCAACCGCGGCGCCAGTAGCGCCATGGCGAAATATCTCTCCGAGCGCGAAAACCGCGCCGATGAGGTCGCCGGTAAAAAAGCGACGGATAAGGACCATCTGCTGCAGCAGGTATTGTTCGATTTGGTGCAAACCGACACCATTAAGAACAGCCTGACGCTCGGCTCGCATATTCTGAAAAAGATTAAGCCGGTGCATAAACTGCACAGCCGCAATACAGAGCAGGCGGCCTTTGTGGTGCTGAAGTCCCCTTCGATTCCCTCGGTGCTGGTCGAAACGTCGTTCATTACCAACCCAAATGAAGAGAAGCTACTCGGCACAACCGCTTTCCGCCAGAAGATTGCTAACGCTATCGCTTCCGGCATTATTAGTTATTTCCACTGGTTCGATAACCAGAAAGCGCATTCGAAGAGACGTTAATGAAACCCGATGTACAGCAGGTCAAAGCCTTCCTTCTTCAGCTGCAGGATGCCATTTGCGCCAAACTCTCCGCCGTTGACGGCAAGGATTTTGTTGAAGATAGCTGGCAGCGCGAAGGCGGCGGCGGCGGACGCAGCCGGGTTTTACGCGACGGCGGCATCTTTGAGCAGGCCGGGGTTAACTTTTCTCACGTCCACGGCGATGCGATGCCCGCCTCGGCTACCGCCCACCGCCCGGAACTGGCCGGGCGCAGCTTTGAAGCAATGGGGGTTTCGCTGGTGGTGCATCCGCGCAACCCCTATGTGCCGACCAGCCACGCTAACGTTCGCTTTTTTATTGCCGAGAAGCCCGGCGCCGACCCGGTGTGGTGGTTCGGCGGCGGGTTTGATCTAACGCCTTATTATGGGTTTGAAGAAGACGCCATTCACTGGCATCGTACTGCCCGCGATTTATGCCTGCCGTACGGCGACGAGGTCTATCCGCGCTACAAAAAGTGGTGCGATGATTACTTCTTCCTTAAGCACCGCAACGAACAGCGCGGCATTGGCGGTCTGTTCTTTGATGATTTAAATACCCCGGACTTCGACCACTGCTTCGCCTTTATGCAGGCAGTGGGCAACGGCTTTACCGACGCTTACCTGCCGATCGTTGAGCGTCGAAAAACCACGCCTTACGGTGAGCGCGAACGCGATTTCCAGCTTTATCGCCGCGGGCGTTATGTGGAATTCAATCTGGTGTGGGATCGCGGCACGCTGTTCGGCCTGCAGACCGGCGGTCGTACGGAGTCTATTCTGATGTCGATGCCGCCGCTGGTGCGCTGGGAGTATGACTACCATCCGCAGGAAGGCAGCCCGGAAGCCGCGCTGAGCGAGTTCATCAAAGTGAAAGAGTGGATCTGATTTAGGTCTCCTGAGACAAAAAAGCCCCGGATTACCGGGGCTTACTTTTTTATTGTGCTTACAGCGGCTGGGTCTGCGCTTCCACGACCGCCAGCGCCACCATGTTGACGATACGGCGCACGGAGGCGATAGGCGTCAGAATATGCACCGGCTTAGCGATACCCATCAGTACCGGCCCGACGGTTACCCCTTCCGAACTGGAGACGCGCAGCAGGTTGTAGCTGATACGCGCGGCTTCCATATTCGGCATCACCAGAATATTAGCCGCCCCTTTCAGCGGGCTATCCGGCATACGATCGTTGCGGATGCTCTCCACCAGCGCGGCGTCGCCGTGCATTTCGCCGTCAATCATCAGATCCGGCGCGCTCGCTTTCACCAATTCCAGCGTTTTGCGCATTTTGCTGGCGGACGGGCAATCAGCTGAACCGAAGTTAGAGTGCGACAGCAGCGCCACGCGCGGTTCGATACCAAAACGACGCACGCTTTCCGCCGCCATCAGGGTGATCTCCGCCAGCTCTTCCGGCGATGGATCGTGATTGACGTAGGTGTCGGCGATAAAGGTGTTGCCGCTAGGCAGCAGCAGCGCGTTCATCGCCCCGGCGGTGCTGACGCCGTCGCGGAAGCCAAACAGCGGCTGAACCACGCGATAGTGCTCATGATAATCGCCGATGGTTCCGCAGATCATCGCATCCGCCTCACCGCGATGAACCATGATCGCGCCAATGACCGAAGTGTTGCTAATGACCGCCCGCTGCGCCTGCTCCTGGGTAATGCCGCGGCGCTTCATCAGCTGATAGTACTCGCTCCAGTACTCTTTAAAGCGCGGATCGGATTCATTATTGACGATTTCAAAGTCCACGCCCGGTTTGATCTGCAGACCCAGTTTCTGGATACGCATTTCAATCACGCTCGGACGACCGATGAGGATTGGCTTCGCCAGCCCCAGAGAAACCAGCTCCTGCGTGGCGTGCAGCACGCGAGTCTCCTCACCTTCCGCCAGCACCACGCGCTTCGGCTCTTTGCGCGCCTGGGAGAAGATCGGCTTCATAAACAGGTTAGTTTTATAGACAAACTCGCTCAGTTTCTCGATGTAGGCATCGAAGTCGGCAATCGGCCGGGTCGCCACGCCTGATTCCATCGCCGCTTTAGCGACCGCTGGCGCAATCTTGACGATCAGGCGCGGATCGAACGGTTTCGGAATAATGTACTCCGGGCCAAAGCTGAGATCCTGGTCGCCATAGGCGGAAGCCACGACTTCGCTCTGTTCGGCATGCGCCAGCTCGGCGATAGCATGAACCGCCGCCAGCTTCATCTCTTCGTTTATCGCCGTCGCGCCAACATCCAGCGCGCCGCGGAAGATGAACGGGAAGCACAGCACGTTGTTGACCTGGTTTGGATAGTCGGAACGGCCGGTACAAATAATCACGTCGTCGCGCACTTCCTTCGCCAGCGGCGGCAGGATTTCCGGCTCCGGGTTCGCCAGAGCGAGGATCAGCGGCGAGCGCGCCATTTTCTTGACCATCTCCGGGGTCAGAACTTTCGGCCCGGAGCAGCCAAGGAAAATGTCCGCGCCATCGATGACATCGTCGAGGGTACGTTTCCCGTCGTCTTCCACCGCGTAGGCCACTTTGGTTTCCGCCATGTTGGCTTCACGGTCTTTATAGATAACGCCTTTCGAGTCGCAGACCACGATATTGTGTTTCTGCATTCCCAGCGCCACCAGCAGGTTCATACAGGCGATAGCCGCCGCTCCCGCGCCGGAGACCACCATCCGCACATCAGAGAGATTCTTCTCAACCACCCGCAGACCGTTGAGAATCGCCGCAGTGCTGATAATCGCCGTGCCGTGCTGATCGTCGTGGAACACCGGAATATTCATGCGCTCACGCAGTTTCTGCTCAATGTAGAAACATTCCGGCGCTTTAATATCTTCGAGGTTGATGCCGCCAAACGTCGGCTCCAGGGCGGCAACGACATTAATGAATTTGTCAGGATCCAGCTCATCAACTTCAATATCGAACACATCGATACCGGCGAACTTTTTAAACAGAACGCCCTTTCCTTCCATTACCGGTTTTCCGGCCAGCGCGCCGATATTGCCTAAACCGAGGACGGCGGTACCGTTGGAGACCACCGCCACGAGGTTGCCGCGAGCGGTGTATTTGTAAGCGGCCAAAGGATCCTTCTCAATTTCCAGGCACGGCGCGGCAACGCCCGGCGAATATGCCAGCGCCAGATCGCGTTGGGTCGCCAGGGGTTTAGTCGGCGACACCTGAATTTTCCCGGGCACCGGGAACTCGTGGAAATCGAGGGCGCTTTGTTTCAACTGCTCATCCATTTTATGGTTCCTTTCACGTATCGAATCGTAGGGGGTGAAGCGTGATGGCGAGCCGTCGGCCCGCCTTAAGGCGAGGCTTAGTATCGCGCCTGACGGCGGTTTAAACTTTGAAGGCCGCCATACTCTTGCCATCACAAAGGTCTGGTTGTTATCAATTTATAATATTTATGTAACCTAGTTTCACGGTCAATGATAGCCCCGTCTGCTATGCTTTTTAGTTATGTACCTCATCACGACCTCTACCGCATAACGACAAGAACTCATGCAACTTATTGTTCCAGGAGTACTTTTTAATGAACCAGCTAGACAGTATCAAACAATTCACCACCGTAGTCGCCGACAGCGGCGACATTGAATCTATCCGCTACTATCAGCCTGAAGATGCCACCACCAACCCTTCGCTGCTCTTAAAGGCTGCCGGACTGGATAACTACGCCGGGCTTATCGATGATGCCCTCGCCTGGGCTGCAAAACAGGGCGGCAACCGCGAGACGCAGGTCGCCAATGCCTGCGATAAACTGGCGGTCAATTTTGGTGCGGAAATACTCAAAAGCATCCCAGGGCGCGTCTCCACAGAAGTCGATGCCCGTCTCTCCTTCAATCGTGAAAAAAGTATCGAGAAAGCGCGCCATCTGGTCGCTCTCTATCAGGAAATGGGGATCGATAAGTCGCGGATCCTGATCAAACTAGCCTCCACCTGGGAAGGGATCCGCGCCGCGGAGGTGCTGGAAAAAGAAGGGATTCACTGCAACCTGACGCTGCTGTTCTCTTTCGCCCAGGCTCGCGCCTGCGCTGAAGCCGGCGTGTTTCTGATTTCGCCCTTCGTCGGGCGTATTTACGATTGGTATCAGGCGCGTCAGCCGTTAGATCCTTACGTGGTTGATGAAGACCCGGGGGTGAAATCGGTGCGCAATATCTACGACTATTTCAAACTCCATAAGTACAACACCATCGTGATGGGCGCCAGCTTCCGCCGCACCGAACAAATCCTCGCGCTGGTCGGCTGCGACCGCCTCACCATCTCCCCAGCCTTGTTACAAGAGCTGCAGGCCAGCGACGCGCCGGTAATACGCAAACTCATCCCCGCTCATCAGATACTGCCACGCCCGGTTCCGATGAGCGAAGCGGAATTCCGCTGGGAGCATAACCAGGATCCGATGGCGGTAGAAAAACTGGCGGAAGGTATTCGCCAGTTCGCCGTCGATCAACGCAAACTGGAAGATCTGCTAGCAGCAAAACTGTCATCCTTTGTCACGGAGTAAACGACTATGTCCCGAAGAGAGCTTGCTAACGCCATTCGCGCCCTGAGCATGGACGCCGTCCAGAAAGCCAATTCCGGCCACCCCGGCGCTCCGATGGGGATGGCGGATATCGCCGAAGTGCTGTGGAACGATTTTCTCAAGCACAACCCGACAAATCCGCACTGGTACGATCGCGATCGTTTCATTTTGTCTAACGGCCATGCTTCGATGCTGCTGTATAGCCTACTGCATTTGACCGGCTACGATCTGCCGATGAATGAGCTGAAAAACTTCCGCCAGCTGCATTCGAAAACGCCGGGTCACCCGGAACATGGTTATACCCCCGGCGTGGAAACCACCACCGGGCCGCTCGGCCAGGGGCTGGCTAACGCCGTCGGGATGGCTATCGCCGAACGTACGCTGGCGGCGCAGTTTAACCGTCCCGGCCACGACATCGTCGATCACTACACCTGGGTGTTTATGGGCGATGGCTGTCTGATGGAGGGGATTTCTCACGAGGCCAGTTCGCTGGCGGGCACCCTGGGATTAGGCAAGCTGATCGGGTTCTACGATCACAACGGTATCTCTATTGACGGCCACGTTGAAGGCTGGTTCACCGACGATACCGCCGAGCGCTTTCGCGCCTACCACTGGCACGTGATTGGCGATATCGACGGTCACGACCCCCAGGCGGTGAAGCAGGCAATCCAGGAGGCGCAGGCGGTAACAGACAAACCCTCGCTGATTATTTGCCGCACCATAATCGGCTTTGGTTCACCAAATAAAGCCGGTTCCGAAGAGTCGCACGGCGCGGCATTGGGGGAAAAAGAGGTCGCGCTGGCCCGCGAACAGCTGGGCTGGAAATATCCGCCGTTTGAAATCCCGAAAGAAATTTATCAGGGCTGGGATGCGCGGCCGCGCGGCGAGAAAGCAGAACATGCGTGGAATGAAAAATTCGCCGCTTATCAGCAGCAGTATCCAGAACTGGCGGCTGAGCTTAAACGGCGCATGGAAGGCGAGCTCCCGGATAACTGGCAAAAAACGGCCCGCGATTATGTAGCGAAGCTACAGTCGGAACCGGCGAAGATCGCCAGCCGTAAGGCTTCACAAAATGCGCTTAACGCCTACGGCCCGGATTTGCCTGAGCTGCTCGGTGGTTCCGCCGACCTGGCGCCCAGTAACCTGACGATCTGGTCCGGCTCGAAGTCGATCAAAGAGGATCAGGCGGGTAATTATATCCACTACGGCGTACGCGAATTCGGTATGACCGCGGTGGCTAACGGCATCGCCCTGCACGGCGGTTTTATTCCCTATACCTCGACTTTCCTGATGTTCGTCGAATACGCGCGTAACGCCGCACGCATGGCGGCGCTGATGAAGGCGCATCAGATTATGGTCTATACCCATGATTCAATCGGCCTTGGCGAAGATGGCCCAACGCACCAGGCGGTAGAGCAGCTGGCAAGCCTGCGGCTGACGCCCAATTTTAGTACCTGGCGTCCGTGCGATCAGGTGGAAACCGCCGTCGCCTGGCAGGCGGCCATTGAGCGCAAGGACGGCCCTACCGCATTAATCCTTTCGCGACAGAATCTGGCGCAAATGGCCCGTACGCCGGAACAGGTGCAGGAAATTGCTCGCGGCGGTTACGTTCTGAAGGATGCGGGCGGCAAGCCGGATCTCATCCTGATCGCCACCGGTTCGGAAGTCGAGATCGCCGTTCAGGCGGCGGAGACGCTGCTGGCCAGCGGCATAAACGTGCGGGTGGTGTCGCTGCCTTCCACCGACGTTTTCGATGCTCAGGATGAGGCCTGGCGCGAGTCGGTGCTGCCTTCCGATGTTAGCGCCCGCGTCGCTATCGAAGCCGGTATCGCCGACTACTGGTATAAATATGTCGGCCTGAAAGGCGCAATTGTTGGTATGACCCGCTACGGGGAATCGGCGCCCGCCGACAAGCTGTTCCCGTTCTTCGGCTTTACCGCTGAACATATTGTCGAAGTCAGCCGTAAGGTGCTTAACGGGTGATCCATAGTGTGGGCCAGGCGTCTGGCCCCTGCCAGTTATCGCACTGCGGTTGCTGAGCGTAGCGGGTCAAATTGAACCGCTGGCCGTCATAACGCCAGCGGGTTTGGATCCCGCAATCGCCCGGCGCGCGGCCTTTATCGAAGGTCACCAGTTCATGACGCTGCTCGTCAAAGCTGGCGTTAATCAACTCAATATCACGCGGCGCATTGCCGGGCGGCTGGAAAGGCAGCGCCAGGCGCACCTGGCGGGCAAGATGCGGCGTTTTGCGCGACACCAGCCACGCCAGCCAAACGGTATTGTAGGCGCCCGCTTCGCAACTGGTCATCAGCAGAACTTTCTCATCGGTCAGCGCGGTGACGCGGATTTCCCGGCGGAAAGGATCGAGCGAACAGGGGCTGGCGTTCATCCGCTCATTGCCGTAATCGATAAGCTCATTTAGTTCGTCGCGGCTGAGGGGCGACTGCGCCACCTCCGCTTTGCCTACGGTGCGCAACGCCGGCGCTGGCGGTACGCTGAGCGGTGGTTCTTCACCTTTGCCGACCCACGCGGTTTCGCTGCCGACCCGCTTTTGCCGATTATCAATAAATAGCAGCGCGGCCTTCAGGCCCTTCAATGAAATGCTTTGCAGACCGTTTTGCAGGGTAATCTCTTTCCCCTCCTGGGCCTGCTGCAGGAAAGCGTCGATACTGACGCTATCACCGGTTTTAATCAGCTTATCGGCAATCTGCCAATGTTTACCGTCAAAATGCAGCGGTTTTCCATCTAGCTGCAGCCGCGGGCCGATGGCCGCCAGCGCGGCGACCGGATTACCAACGCCGCCAAGTTCGATGCGTAAAGCGGCATCGGTGGCCGCCCCCGCGCTGCGGCTTAACGTCATCACCAATCCATGATGCAGCCCGACATTACGCGTGACGCAATAATTTTGATTGTTGCAGGTGACAAGCCAGTCTCCAAACAACTGCTGGGCTGGCGCCGCCCACGCCAACGACGTCGGCAGAAAACCGAAAAAAAGCAGCATTAAAACCCGATGAAACATGAGCGGCACAATCCCGAAGTATGACTGACAGAGTGATTTCTAATTCATCATTATCATCAGCACTGGCGGGGTTTTGCTCAATCAGATTTATCAGAGATCCCGCGACATCAGGCCGGAATTTTGTAGGTATTGCAGCAGGATCACCGCTTTGCCATCCTGAATTTCACCGCTGGCGACCATCTCCAGCGCCCGGACGAACGGCAGTTCCAGCACCTCAATATCTTCATCATCCACGCCGCCGCCCCGGTTAGCGCGCTGCGCTTCGCTGTATTCGGCGATAAAAAAGTGAATCAGTTCGGTCACGCCGCCGGGCGACATATAGAGTTCGAAGACCTTGCGCGCCTCGCCGACCTGATAGCCGGTCTCCTCAATCGCCTCCTTGCGGATGCATACCTCTGGCGCGTCGTTATCCAGCAGTCCGGCGCAGGTTTCAATCAGCATGCCATCAGGGTTGCCGTTAACCCAGGTGGCGACGCGGAACTGACGCACCAGTACCACGCTCTGCTTGTTGGGGTTGTAAAGCAAAACCGTGGCGCCGTTGCCGCGATCGTACACTTCGCGTTTGTGACGCACGACGCTGCCGTCGCGGCGCGTCAACTCATAGGTCATGTTGCGCAGCAGAAAGTAGTTTTCGGAAAGGATTTTATCTTTAATGACGTGAATATTAAGTGACATGCAAACTCCGCAGCGTGAAATAACCCAGTCATACTACGCCGCGGAGCCTGCTTTGTCGTTAGTGCGGCAGTGCGGAAGCGACACCAAGATAGTCCATGATCCCCTGCGCGGCATGCCGCCCTTCCGCCATCGCCGTCACCACCAAATCCGCGCCGCGTACCGCGTCGCCGCCGGCAAAGATCTTCTGATTACTGGTCTGGTAACGATAGCGGCTCTCCACGTTCGCCTTGATCCGCCCGCGACTGTCCAGCTGTACCCCTGCGGCTTCCAGCCACGGCATCGAATGCGGGTGGAAACCAAACGCCATAATGACCGCATCGGCAGGCATCACAAATTCGCTGCCGGGGATTGGCGACGGGCTGCGGCGGCCCTGTGCGTCCGGTTCGCCAAGCTGGGTACGCAGAAAACGCACGCCGCTGACCCGGCCGTCCTCACCGAGCTCAAGGGTGATCGGCTGAACATTGAATTCAAAGCTCGCCCCCTCTTCGCGGGCGTTTTTGACCTCTTTTTTCGACCCCGGCATGTTAGCTTCATCCCGACGATAGGCGCAGGTGACCCGTTGCGCGCCGTGGCGCAGCGCGGTACGCACGCAGTCCATCGCCGTATCGCCGCCCCCCAGCACGACAACATTCAGCCCGGCGGTATCGATATAAGGTTCATCGGCCAGCGCTTCCAGCCCCATCACTTGTTTAGTGTTGGCGATAAGGAACGGCAGCGCTTCATACACGCCCGGCGCCTCCTCATTGGGCAGATCGGCTTTCATCGAGCGATAGGTACCGGCGCCGACGAAAACCGCGTCATAGTCTGCAAGCAGTTGAGCGAGTTCGATGTCTTTGCCCACCTCGCAGTTCAGTTCAAAGCGGATGCCCATTTGGCTGAAAATCTCGCGCCGACGGGCCAGCAATGATTTATCCAGCTTGAAAGGCGGAATACCGAAAGTCAGCAAGCCGCCGATTTCCGGGTGGCGATCGAACACCACCGGCGCCACGCCGCTACGCGCCAGAAGGTCGGCGCAGGCCAGGCCCGCAGGCCCGGCGCCGATGATGGCAACCTTCTTGCCGCTGGCTTTTACCGCCGAAAGGTTCGGGCGCCAGCCGTCGGCCAGCGCCTGGTCGGAGATATAGCGTTCAATGTTGCCGATGGTCACCGAGCCGCTCTCATCGCGCAGCGTACAGGCGCCTTCGCACAGGCGATCCTGCGGGCAGACGCGGCCGGTGATTTCCGGCAGACAGTTAGTTTGATGGGAAAGCTCAACGGCGCTGGCGATGTCGCCGGCTTTTACCCGCTCGATCCACTGCGGAATATGGTTATGCAGCGGACAGGTCCACTCGCAGATGCTGCGATCGCCGCATTTCAGACAGCGTTGCGTTTCCCGCCGCGCCTGTTCGGCGCTGAAGGGCAAATAGATTTCGCCAAAGTGCTGTTTACGCGCATCAGCCGCCAGTTTATCCGCCTCGCCGCGCGCGGGCGTGGCCGCCATCTGGCTGGCCTTATCGCCAGAGGTTGACGCTAAAGCGGTCAAAGTACGATGTTGCCACGACGCCGCATCCGCACGCGCTGCCCGCAGGCGCCGCGCTTTCGCCATCTCGCTTAACGCGGAATCGGTCGCCAGCTGTAATGCCTGCGCCGGACAATTCTGCACGCAGGCCGGCCCGGCTTGGCGCTCATGGCATAAGTCGCACTTGTGCGCCGTTGCCCTGCCGTCTGGCGTGACGACGATTTGCATTACGCCAAAGGGGCAAGCCACCACGCAGGATTTACAGCCGATACATTTTTCTTCCTGCACCAATACGCTGTCTTCCTGCCGGCTAATGGCGCCATTAGGACAGCTACGCGCGCAGGGCGCGCCTTCACAGTGACGACAGGTTACCGCGTTACGCTGTTTCTGGTTTTTAATAACGGTAATACGCGGCAAAAAGCGCTGTGGGGTCAAGACATGTTGTTCGCTATTATGCGCCATCACGCAGGCCACTTCGCAGCCCCTGCATCCGATGCATTTGCGACTATCGCTCATAATAAAGTGGTTCATACATCCTTCCGGCTTATCGCTAATAACCCCTCATTTAGTATGACTGTTTATTACCTGACATCATGACCGTGGGACAATGGTCATTTGCCCAGAAATCGGCTTTTCTCGCCAGAATCCGGTTTAGATCAAAAATATTGACCTGAATGAAATTTTGTTTCATTTAGCTGAGCAATAATAGGCGGCTTTGACGGAATGACAGAAAAGACGTGATAAGCGCATATAAATTCAGAGAGGAGCGGCAGAGGTTTCTTTACGCTCTCATAAAAGACACATGATAAATTACACTATCTCCTTAATTTCTCCACGATTGCCTGCGGGGTTAACTATAAAGTGTCACAAGCTGCGCAATAACAAAAAATGTATACAATGAGGTCCTGATTCCGATGGCGAATTTCTTTATCGATCGCCCCATCTTTGCCTGGGTTTTGGCTATTCTGTTGGTCCTGACCGGCACGTTGGCAATTTTGTCGCTCCCCGTAGAACAATATCCGGATTTGGCGCCGCCTAACGTCCGGGTGACGGCAAATTATCCCGGCGCCTCCGCGCAGACGCTGGAGAATACCGTGACCCAGGTTATCGAACAGAATATGACCGGCCTCGATAACCTCATGTATATGTCATCGCAGAGTAGCGCCACCGGTCAGGCAACGGTTACCCTGAGCTTTACCGCCGGTACCGACCCGGATGAGGCCGTGCAGCAGGTACAAAACCAGCTGCAATCGGCGATGCGTAAACTGCCGCAGGCGGTACAAAATCAGGGGGTCACGGTGCGCAAAACCGGCGACACCAACATTCTCACTCTCGCGTTTGTCTCTACCGACGGCAGCATGGATAAGCAGGATATTGCTGACTACGTCGCCAGTAACGTGCAGGATCCTCTAAGCCGCGTCAACGGCGTCGGCGATATCGACGCCTACGGTTCGCAGTACTCGATGCGCATCTGGCTCGATCCGGCGAAACTCAACAGCTATCAGATGACGGCGAAAGATGTGACTGACGCCATCGAATCGCAAAACGCGCAGATTGCCGTCGGCCAGTTGGGCGGTACCCCGTCGGTTGATAAACAGGCGCTGAACGCCACCATCAACTCACAATCGCTGCTGCAAACGCCGCAGCAGTTCCGCGATATTACCCTGCGCGTGAATCAGGATGGTTCGGAAGTCACTCTGGGCGACGTCGCCAGCGTCGAAATGGGCGCTGAAAAATATGATTATCTGAGCCGCTATAATCGTCAGGCCGCTTCGGGACTGGGAATTAAGCTCGCCTCCGGCGCCAACGAAATGGCCACCGCCGAGCGCGTTATCGCCCGTCTTGATGAACTGTCGCAATATTTTCCGCACGGGCTGCAGTATAAAGTCGCCTACGAGACTACCTCTTTTGTAAAAGCCTCGATTACCGATGTGGTAAAAACGCTGCTGGAGGCGATTCTGCTGGTGTTCCTGGTCATGTATTTGTTCTTGCAGAACTTCCGCGCGACCCTGATCCCGACCATCGCCGTGCCGGTGGTATTGATGGGCACCTTCGCGGTGCTCTACGCCTGCGGTTACAGTATTAACACCCTGACGATGTTCGCGACGGTGCTGGCTATCGGCCTGCTGGTCGATGACGCCATTGTCGTGGTCGAAAACGTCGAGCGCATTATGAGCGAGGAAGGGCTCTCGCCGCGCGAAGCGACGCGAAAATCGATGAAGCAGATCCAGGGGGCGCTGGTCGGTATCGCCATGGTTCTTTCGGCGGTATTCGTCCCTATGGCCTTCTTCGGCGGCACCACCGGCGCCATTTACCGCCAGTTCTCCATCACCATCGTTTCAGCAATGGTGCTGTCGGTGCTGGTAGCGATGATCCTCACCCCGGCGCTGTGCGCCACGCTGTTAAAACCGATTCACAAAGGCGAAGTACATGGTCAAAAAGGGTTCTTTGGCTGGTTTAACCGCGCCTTCAACCGCAGCGCCAGCCGCTATGAAACTTTCGTAGGCAAAATTCTCCACCGCTCGCTGCGCTGGATTTTGATTTACGTCCTGCTGCTCGGCGGCATGGTGCTGCTGTTCCTGCATCTGCCGACTTCGTTCCTGCCGCTGGAAGACCGCGGTATGTTCACCACCTCGATACAGCTTCCGAGCGGTTCCACCCAACAGCAGACGCTGAAAGTGGTGCAGAAAGCGGAAGATTATTTCCTCAATAACGAGAAGAGTAACGTCGAGTCGGTGTTTGCTACCGTCGGCTCCGGCCCCGGCGGCAACGGCCAGAACGTCGCTCGTATGTTTGTCCGCCTTAAAGACTGGGACCAGCGAGACCCGACAACCGGTTCCTCGTTCGCTATCATTGAGCGCGCGACCAAAGCCTTCAATAAAATTAAAGAAGCGCGCGTTTTTGCCAGCAGCCCACCGGCCATCAGCGGTCTTGGCAGCTCCGCGGGCTTCGATATGGAGCTCGAAGACCACGCCGGTAATGGTCACGAGGCGTTGATGTCAGCACGCGACAAGCTGCTGGAGCTGGCGGCGAACAATGACCAGCTCACCCGCGTTCGCCACAACGGTCTGGACGACAGCCCGCAGCTACAGGTTGATATCGACCAGCGTAAAGCCCAGGCGCTGGGGGTCTCTATTGATGATATTAACGATACGCTGCAGACCGCCTGGGGTTCGAGCTACGTAAACGACTTTATGGATCGCGGACGCGTGAAGAAGGTCTACGTTCAGGCGGCGGCGAAATATCGCATGCTGCCGGACGATATCAATCTGTGGTATGTGCGTAACAGTAGCGGCACCATGGTACCGTTCTCCGCCTTCGCCACTTCGCGTTGGGAAACGGGCTCTCCGCGCCTTGAACGTTACAATGGCTACTCAGCGGTCGAGATCGTCGGTGAAGCCGCGCCAGGCGTCAGTACCGGTACCGCCATGACCATCATGGAAGAGTTAGCCAAACAGCTCCCGAACGGTTTCGGCCTGGAATGGACGGCGATGTCCTATCAGGAGCGTATGTCTGGCGCTCAGGCGCCTGCCCTGTACGCCATCTCGCTGCTGGTGGTGTTCCTGTGTCTGGCGGCGCTATATGAAAGCTGGTCGGTACCGTTCTCGGTGATGCTGGTGGTGCCGCTGGGGGTTATCGGCGCGCTGCTGGCGACCTGGATGCGCGGCCTGGAAAACGACGTCTACTTCCAGGTTGGCCTGCTGACGGTCATCGGCCTGTCGGCAAAGAACGCCATCCTGATTGTTGAGTTCGCCAACGAACTCAACCAGAAAGGCGAAGATCTGCTGATCGCCACGCTATCGGCCTGCCGCCAGCGTCTACGCCCGATACTGATGACCTCACTGGCGTTTATCTTCGGCGTGCTGCCAATGGCCACCAGTACCGGCGCGGGTTCCGGCAGCCAGCACGCGGTCGGTACCGGCGTCATGGGCGGGATGATCTCCGCCACCGTGCTGGCCATCTTCTTTGTACCGCTGTTCTTCGTGTTGGTGCGCCGCCGCTTCCCGCTGAAAGAGAGGCCGGAATAAACCTGCAAATAACAGAAAAGGCGACTGTCATAGTCGCCTTTTTCATGGGTCAAACATTGTCTTCAGTACCGACAAAGCCAGATTTTATTTACGCAGCATGTCTTCGATAAAATCTTTCCAGTTCCCCAGTTCATGTTCAATCATAATATCCTCTCTTATTATTATGGCGATTTTAGGTAATTTCCCCGCTCAGGAGAAGTTCGTCCGATCTATCGCTCTAATCGCTTTTCTTGTCGCCGCAAGCCTTGAATACTCTGGCTTGCCGCTACCATAAGCCGGTTCATGTAAATTTAATGTGACATAGAGCAACATTAAGCAACATTTTGTTAATATCAGAATTCCTGTAATTCATTATCTTAGTCTGTCGCGAAAAAGAACAAATTTTAATCAGACAAGGCTGAAAAGTTATATTTATCCAGCCGATTCACGTATTATTTAACAAAGCTTATATATTCGGAAAAAGCTGAGAAACATATTCTTTTAATGTGAAGGTTTAATTATGTTGACCATGTACGGCATCAAAAACTGCGACACCATTAAAAAGGCCCGCCGCTGGCTGGAAGCCCATCAGATTGACTATCGCTTCCATGATTATCGTGTTGACGGACTGGACCGCGAATTGCTGAATACCTTTATTGCCGAATTAGGCTGGGAAGCGCTGCTTAACACCCGCGGCACCACCTGGCGCAAACTCGATGAATCGGTCCGCACTGGGATCGATAATGCCGATGCGGCGGCGGCGTTGATGCTGGAAATGCCGGCAATTATCAAACGCCCATTGCTCTGCGCGCCCGGTCAGCCTATGCTGCTGGGCTTTAGCGAAGCAAACTACGAAAAATTTATTAACGAGGTGTAGTCTATGTCTTGCCCGGTCATTGAGCTGGCTCAGCAGCTTATTCGCCGCCCTTCCCTTAGCCCCAATGATGCGGGATGCCAGGCGTTAATGATTGAACGTCTGCGGGCGATCGGTTTTACCGTTGAAGCAATGGACTTCGGCGATACGCAAAATTTCTGGGCCTGGCGTGGACAGGGTGAAACGCTGGCCTTTGCCGGCCATACCGATGTGGTGCCGGCCGGCGACGCCGACCGCTGGATCAATCCGCCGTTTGAACCAACTATTCGCGATGGTATGCTGTTTGGCCGCGGCGCGGCGGATATGAAAGGGTCGTTGGCGGCGATGGTTGTCGCCGCCGAACGCTTTGTCGCGCAGTATCCGAACCACAAAGGCCGTCTGGCGTTTCTCATCACCTCAGATGAAGAAGCCAGCGCCACCCATGGCACGGTAAAAGTGGTCGAAACGCTGATGGCGCGTAACGAGCGCCTTGATTACTGCCTGGTCGGCGAACCTTCAAGTACCGAAGTGGTTGGCGATGTCGTGAAAAATGGCCGTCGCGGTTCACTCACCTGTAACCTGACGATTCATGGTGTCCAGGGCCACGTCGCTTATCCGCACCTCGCCGATAACCCGGTACACCGCGCGGCGCCGATGCTGGCGGAGCTGGTGGCTATTGAATGGGATAAAGGCAATGAGTACTTCCCGCCGACCAGCATGCAAATCGCCAACGTGCAGTCCGGCACCGGCAGTAACAACGTCATCCCAGGCGATATGTTCGTTCAGTTCAACTTCCGTTTCAGCACCGAGTTGACCGACGAGATGATCAAGGCGCGCATCATCGCGCTGCTGGAAAAATATCAGCTGCGCTATACCGTCGAATGGTGGCTTTCCGGCCAGCCATTCCTGACCGGCCGCGGCAATCTTGTCGATGCGGTAGTGAACGCCATTGAGCACTATAATGAAGTAAAACCGCAGTTGCTAACCACCGGCGGTACCTCTGACGGACGCTTTATCGCCCGCATGGGCGCGCAGGTAGTTGAACTGGGTCCGGTGAATGCGACCATTCATAAAATTAATGAATGCGTCAATGCCGCCGACCTGCAGCTGCTGGCGCGGATGTATCAACGCATCATGGAACAACTGGTCGCCTGACGACAATAACGATTACCCTGCAGCGCCGCTGCGGGGTAAAAAGAGGACACAGCATGGAATGGCTTATCAACCACTGGTGGATTCTGGTGTTGGTATTTTTAGTCGGCGTGATGATCAACGTGATTAAAGATCTTAATCGCGTCGACCCGAAAAAATATCTCGATAACAAACCGGATCTGCCGCCGCATCGCGACTTCAATAGCAAGTGGGATGACGACGACGACTGGCCGAACAAAGACCAGCCGAAGAAGTAAACCTGCGCTCCCCGTCATCGCGTAGGCTGGATGCATTCCCGGGTAGCGGCTGACGCCTTACCCGGGCTACGGCCCGTACCATTGCGAGATGAAGCTCTCAATTTTACCTCTGTTCCCAAGGCAACTGAAACTGCCGGTGTTGGTGGCCTCAAAATTCCCCGGTGGCGCTGCCGCTTACCGGGGCTACAGCGCTGTGCGATTTGGTAGCCCGGAGAAGGCGCAACGCGCCGCATCCGGGAAAACCCTTAAAACAGTTGTAAACCGATAACAGTATTTACCTAAACCAGCCGACGTTGTGCCGCGGGGCCATTACAGCATTTCGATAATATCGTCATCTTTCGGCGTACCGCCGCTTAGCGCTTCATCAAAATAGTGCTTCGGTACGGTATAACGCAGCCGATCGAGGGCAAACTGCATGCTCCGGTCATCAATGGCATGTCCGAGATCTTCAACGATATCCAGCGTGACATCTCCCCCCAGTTCCTGCAGCCGCTCCTGCGCGGAAACCGCCCACGCCAGATCGATCACCCGATCCTCGCCGCCGTGGATCAGATGCACGGTGGTTTGCGTGGTCGCCGTTTGCGGCAACGACGCGTAACGGCCGTTAAAGGCAATCACCCGCGACGCCAGCCCTGGCTCGGCTTTAATACTCTCAAGCGACATAATCGCCCCCTGCGAAAAACCGATCAGCGCCGTCGCCTGTGGGCCTAAACCGCTCTGTTTTTGCCAGTAGCGCACCGTTTCAATAAAGGTCGGCATAATGGCATCGATGCGTTGCTGACGATTTTCTTCCGTCACGCCTTGCACCGAAAACCACTGCCGCGCCGGCGCCGGGCCGCAGGGTTCTGCGCCGCCGATACTGACAATGAGCGCATTAGGAAATTGCGGCGCAAACCAGCTACCAATTTGCCCCATCGAAACCGGATTATCGCCAACGCCATGAAACAGCAGCAGCAACTGTTGCGCAGGTGTTGCCGGGCTCTGAACAATAAAGTGATCGTGTTTCATGGTTATCTCCTGATGTCTCAGATAAGCAGGAATCTGGCTCCTGATTGATGCAAGGCAGTTTACGCCGCGCAGAGAATATGACCATGCCATTTAACTGAATGAGTTAGTTAAAAAAATTGCAGCTTCCTGACCCACTCGTCCAGCCGTTGCGTGCGGGCAGGATCGAGGCCTGACAGCGCCGCCGCCGCCTCTTCCCGCAGTCGCCCCAACAGCGCCTTGCGCCCGGATAAACCAAGGTTTGCGCACAGCGCTGCCTCATCGTGCTGCGCTAATCGCGCACGAAGCGCCACTAACGGCAGCGGCGTCACCTGCAGAAGCCGGTTCAGACTCCCAACCGCCGTCAGCAGTGGACGATGCGCAAAGGCAAAACCGGCAATCTCCAGCCAGTCCTCCTCAGTAAGCATAGCTGTTTCATCCGCCGTCACCGGAGCGCGTTCATCACGCCACTGACTTAGCCAGCGTTCATCCCGCGCCAGCCGTTGATGTTCGCGCCAGGCCAGTTGCTGCCCCGCTGCACTGAGCGGATAAAGCGCCATCGCCGTATAGCAACCGCTGCTCGCCTCGCGATGCGTGCCCATCCGCACCAGCAGAAAACCGCAGCACTGCCAGAAGCGCCATAGTTCAGGGGTATAACCAAAGCTGACGGAGAGATAGTCACAGCCGTGCGTCTGCTTGACGGCATGGGCGATTAAATGCTGCCCCAGCCCTTCGCGCTGACGCGCTGGATGTACGGCAATACGGCTGACGCGCCTGCCGGTCAGCGTCGCCGCCAGCGGGCTGCCGCCATGCGCGGCCAATGACTGGGCCACAAGATTGCCGCGCGGGCGGCGATATCCAGCCCAGACGGCACGGCTAAGTTCAGGTTCAAGCCCTCCCTCCTCCACCAGCCACACCGCGCCAGCGACGCCATCCCCGCAGCGAGCCACGGTAAAGTGCTGGCCCGGCGCATCCATCATCCTGCGCAAATCCAGCGGCGAAGTGCGGTAATGCGCGCCGGAAAGCAGTTGATAAGCCTCTGATGGGCGCGTGGGTTGTTCGCGCCAGGCATCCTGGCTTAACGTCTCCAGCTGCGGTTCCCCATGTGGCACATGGAGAAACGCCTCATCGTTAAATAATAATAACCGGTCGATAACCGACTCCAGCGGGCAACCCGGCGCCCAGCGAATCGGCGACGACAGATGATACCGCCGTAGCGTTGGGAAACCGGCGCAGAACTTCAATAAGAAGCCGCGGCCGGTTCCCTCATAGCCCTGAACAGTGGTCGTTAACAGCGTATGGGGAAAACGCGCCGTCAGCTGGCGTAGCGTCGGCGCGGGGATAGCGGCGGCCTCATCAACCACCAGCCAGTCGGCTTTCGCGTCGCTTGCCAGCAGGGCATCAGGCGCCATAAAGCACATCTTCTGTCCCGCAAAAGCGGCGATGACCGCTGTCGCGTCGCGCGTCGGCGCGGTGACGATGGCGGAGCCGGCGAGCTGATGGATCAACATTCCCGCCAGCGCAGATTTACCGCGCCCGCGCCCGGCGGTGACGGCGGCAATTTCCGGGGGCGATGACAGTAGTGACGAAAGAATGGCGGCCTGTTCGGCCTGCGGGTAGCCATCGGCAGCATGCCAGTGCCTGCGCGGCGCGGCCTCCGGCAACCGTAAGCCGTCGCCCTGTCGCCACAGCGCGACCTCAGGATCCGCGCTAAAGAGTTGAAGACAACGATGGACAAAGTTAGGGGTGGCAATCGGTTCAGACGTATCGCTCCAGCGCAGCGAATCGCCATCCGCCTGCTCAGGCCAGCGGGCAAAATCCGGTGCGAGGAGCACTAACCAACTGCCGGCGCGCAGCGTACCGCCGAGGGCAGCAAAAGCCGCCACGTCAAAACCGTGACGAGCATCGAAGAAGGCATGCAGGAACTCGCGCCCGAGCAGCGTTTTCAGCGCGCCCGGCGCCACGCTGGGTTCCTGCTGCGGCAACGCGCCGACCCACAGACTATCGCCGCCCAGCCGCTCTCGCAGCTCAACGGCCTGCGCCAGACACCAATGTTCGTCGCCGCTGAGCACCAGCAGGCGACGAATACCCTCGCGCGCCATCTGCGCGGTCAGGTCAAGCAGCGTTTCCATCGGCAAACGTTAGCGAAGCGCGCTGCCGAAGGTATTACACTGCGAAGGATCGCCGCTATCGAAACCGCGTTTGAACCACGTATAGCGCTGCTGGGAGGTCCCATGGGTGAAGCTGTCCGGCACCACACGGCCCTGGCTCTGCTCCTGCAGACGATCGTCGCCGATGGCCTCAGCGGCATTGAGCGCCTCTTGCAGATCGCCGGTTTCCATCACATCCTGTTTCTGCATGTTATTGCCCCAGACGCCCGCAAAGCAGTCTGCCTGCAGCTCCATTTTCACCGACAGGCGGTTCACTTCAGTCTGCGAAGCCTGCTGCTGCATCTGACGGACCTTAGGTTCGATGCCGAGCAGCTTCTGCACATGGTGGCCGACTTCGTGCGCAATCACGTAGCCCTGCGCAAAGTCGCCGTCAGCGCCGAGTTTGTTTTTCATCTCGTCATAGAATGACAGGTCGATATAGACCGTGCTGTCCGCCGGGCAGTAGAACGGCCCCATCACCGATTGACCGGTGCCGCAGCCGGTACGGGTCGCGCCGCGATACATCACCAGCTTCGGCTGTACGTATTGCCGCCCCATCTTTTCAAAAATAGGCCCCCAGGTATCTTCGGTAGTGGCCAGAATAACGGAGGTGAACTTCGCCGCTTCATCATCCTTCGGGCTGATCGAACGCTGGGTTGAAGTCTGCTGCTGCGGCATCGGTTCTCCGGTCAGCATGCCGGTTAAATCCACGCCATAGTAACCCGCCACCAGAACGATAATGAGCAGGACGATGCCGCCTTTACCGCTTGGAATACGGAAACCGCCACCGCCGCCGCCCAGCGGCGAACCTGAATCACTACGTCTGTCTTCCACATTGTCGCTTTCACGACGCCCTTGCCAGCGCATAAGCACCTCTATTCCATCATGTTACGAATATGAGAGATCGTAGGCGGTTCAGCGGAGGATTACCACAGGAAACAACGAATAAGAGTGCCGGAAGAGACGATTTCTTCCGGCGCGGAGGGGATTAGTCGAGCTTGACGCCCAGACGGTGGGCCACTTCTTCGTAAGCTTCGATCAGGCCGCCGAGGCTCTGGCGGAAGCGATCTTTGTCCATTTTATCGAGGGTGTTTTTATCCCACAGACGGCTACCGTCCGGAGAGAATTCATCGCCAAGCACCACTTCGCCTTTGAACAGACCGAACTCCAGCTTGAAGTCGACCAGAATCAGACCGGCATCATCAAACAGCTTGCTGAGTACGTCGTTCGCTTTGTAGCTGAGCTCCTTCATGCGCGCCAGGTTTTCTTTATTCACCCAGCCGAACGTCTCACAGTAGGATTCGTTGACCATCGGGTCGTGCATGGCGTCGTTTTTCAGGAACAGGTCGAACAACGGCGGAGTCAGCTCGATACCTTCTTCAATACCCAGGCGTTTCACCAGTGAACCCGCCGCGCGGTTACGAATCACGCATTCAACCGGCACCATATCCAGCTTTTTCACCAGGCATTCAGTATCAGAAAGCAGCGCTTCCATTTGGGTCGGGATACCGGCTTCTTCCAGCTTGCTCATAATGAAATGGTTGAATTTGTTATTCACCATACCTTTACGATCGAACTGTTCGATGCGGGCGCCATCCCCTGCTGACGTATCGTTACGGAATTCAAGTACCAGCAGATCCGGGTTTTCGGTGCTGTATACCGTTTTCGCTTTGCCACGATACAACTCAGCTTGCTTTTTCATCTTTCACCACTCCAGTGATATTAAGCCAAAAAATTACCTTTCCGCCCGTAGGCAAAATCAGGCAAATTACCTGACTTTGCGGCTACGCACACGTTTGCGTCACTATACATTAAAAAGGGCCGGATTGCTCCAGCCCTTTTTATTACTTGTTAAATGCGGCCTGGAATACGGCTACCAGGGCGTCATTTTGCGACTGCGTCAGGGTGTGGCCTTTCGGGTCGATAAACTGCAGACTACTGCGGTTATCGAGATCGCCGACCTGCAGTTTATAGTCGCCAGAGGCCAGCTGCGGGTCACTGGCGCCCAGATCCTGCCAGCTGCTGTCAGACAGCGGCTTGTAAGTTACCGCCATGCTGCCCTGAGAGCGAGTGCTGTCGGTTACCTTCATGCCCACTTTTTCAAGCGCGGCCGGCAGTTTCTGCCACACCATGTTGAACGGCGCGCGCACCACCAGCATAGGCAAGCCGGTGTCATCCGCCGCGCTCTGCACGTCGAAGGTCGCGCCAGCGCTTCGCTGCGCCGCGTTCTGCGCATTAGTGGCGTTGGAATCAAGACCGGAAGAGATAACGTTCAGCATTGAGGTGCTGTAGCGCTGCAGAGAAGCCGGGTCAGACACGGGCTTGCCCGCCTGCTCCAGGTTCACCAGCTTCACCACCACCGCCTGCTGATAGCCCTGCGGCTTAACGGAGATTTGATAACGGCCACGGTACTGCTGGTCTTCATCAAGGCGGTTCCACTCTACCCAATCGGTATTCAGCGTCTGGCCTGCATCGTCACGCTTGGTGATGGTGTAGTTTTTCGCCTGTACGATGCTAACCACCTGCGCCCATAAAGAACCGCTGCGGCTGTTTTCCACCATCAGGGTGGAGGTGTCGCCGTTAAACTGGGTACGCGCGCCGCTGACCAGGGCTAAAGGCTGAGCCGGCGGACGAATATCCAGCGCCTTGCCTACCGCACCGGTGCTGGCGGCAACCGGAATGTTGTAGTCGCCAGTCTGCAGCGGCAGGATCATCCCCGCCGGGGCGTGAAGTTCACTGAGCGGCGCGGCATCTAAATAAGCCTCGTCGCCGCTAACCTGACGCTTATAGCGCGAGTCAGAACTACAGGCCGCGAGGAGTAAAACCAGCGAAACACCCGCAACCTTCGCCAGGCGCGACTTCTGTACTGAGTAAGCCATCAAATCTCCCTAAACTCTACAGCAAACCGGCATGCTTCAGCGCTGCGGTAACCGCTTTCGTACCCGCTTCGGTAATCGGCGTCATTGGCAGGCGCAGCGTGTCGGTCGCTACAAGTCCCAACGCCTTACAAGCCCATTTGACTGGGATCGGGTTGGGTTCGACAAATAATTTTGTATGCAGCGGCATCAGACGCTGGTTAATCGCGCGAGCTTCCGCGAATTGCCCCGCCATCGCCAGTCGGCACATGTCGGCCATTTCACGGGCGGCGACGTTCGCCGTGACGGAAATAACGCCGACGCCGCCGAGCTGGATAAAGTCCATGCCGGTCGCGTCATCGCCGCTCAGCAGAATAAAGTCATCTGAAACCAGCTCTTTGATCTGGTGAACACGACTTAAGTTCCCTGTAGCTTCCTTAATACCGACAATATTTTTAATTTCCGCCAGGCGGCCAACGGTTTCCGGCAGCATATCGCAACCGGTACGGGACGGCACATTATACAGAATTTGCGGCAGGTCAGTATGTTCAGCGATAGCTTTAAAGTGTTGGAACAGGCCTTCCTGGGTCGGACGGTTATAATAAGGAGTGACCGTCAGGCAGCCGACAACGCCGCTATCGTTGAAACGTTTGGTCAGGCTAATCGCCTCTGCGGTTGCATTTGCACCGGTACCTGCAATGACCGGGATGCGGCCATCGGCCAGCTCAAGGGTCATCATCACGACGTCGCCATGCTCTTCATGGCTCAACGTTGCGGATTCGCCGGTAGTCCCTACCGAAACAATCGCCGAGGTTCCGTTGGCGACATGGTAATCAATCAGTTTTTTCAGGCTTGACCGGCAGACATTACCGTTATCATCCATCGGCGTGACAAGCGCTACAATACTTCCCGTGAACATGGGCCATCCTCAGAGCAGAAGTGGGACAAGATTCTCAATGTTACGTTTGGTGCTGCAATAAAAGCAAGAGACCCAACGCCATCTGGGATGTTGTACGCCGGTTTTTTTTATGCTTTCCTAATGTTACCTCACCTTTTTAAAGGAAGAACAGGTTTGACAGCCTCATTACAACACTATCTGGTGATTACCGCTCTGGGCGCAGACCGCCCCGGCATCGTAAACACAATCACTCGCCACGTCAGCAGCTGCGGCTGCAATATTGAAGACAGCCGCTTGGCCATGCTCGGCGACGAGTTCACGTTTATAATGCTGCTTTCCGGCTCGTGGAACGCGATTAACCTGATCGAATCAACGCTGCCGTTAAAAGGAGCCGAGCTGGATTTGCTGATCGTAATGAAGCGCACCTCCGCCCGCCCACCGCAGGCGATGCCGAATACGGTTTGGATCCAGGTAGAGGTGCCGGACTCGCCGCATATCATTGAGCGCTTTACCGCGCTGTGCGACACGTGGAATATGAATATCGCCGAACTGGTCTCCCGTACGCAACCGGGAGAAGATAAAGACGCCGCTCAGCTATTTATTCAAATCACCGCACACAGTCCTGCCTCGCAAAACACGACAAATATCGAGCAAGCGTTCAAAGCACTATGTACAGAACTGAGCGCACAAGGCAGTATTAACATCGTTAATTATTCACAGCATGATGAACAGGATGGAGTTTAACCAATGACCCCACTGAAAGCCGGTGATATCGCACCGAAATTTAGCTTACCGGACCAGGACGGCGAGGAAGTAAATTTAACCGACTTCCAGGGACAGCGTGTTCTGGTTTATTTTTACCCGAAAGCCATGACCCCAGGCTGCACCGTACAAGCGTGCGGTTTACGCGATAATATGGACGACCTGAAAAAAGCGGGCGTCGAAGTACTGGGTATCAGCACTGATAAACCAGAAAAACTGTCTCGTTTTGCCGAAAAAGAGCTGCTGAACTTTACGCTGCTGTCTGATGAAGATCATCAGGTCTGCGAACAGTTCGGCGTCTGGGGCGAAAAATCATTTATGGGGAAAACCTACGACGGCATTCACCGTATTAGCTTCCTCATTGATGCTGACGGCAAGATTGAACATGTGTTTGATAACTTCAAAACCAGCAATCACCATGATGTCGTGCTGAACTGGCTGAAAGAAAACGCATAACGTCTAAATGAAAACGCCGGGGATAATAAATCGCCCGGCGTTTTTTGCGTCAATCAGCGCGTCACTCGTCTTCAATAACCATTCCATCAGGCCAGGCGTGAACCACCGCCTTGATTAACGTCGCCAGCGGAATCGCGAAGAATACCCCCCAGAAACCCCACAGCCCGCCGAAAATCACTACCGACAGAATAATCACCAACGGATGTAAATTCACCGCCTCCGAGAAGAGAACCGGCACCAGCAGGTTGCCATCCAGCCCCTGAATTATCAGGTATACGGCAAACAGGCTCCAGAACTCAGTACCCGCGCCGAACTGGAACAACGCCACGCCGACCACAGGAATGGTGACCACAAAAGCGCCGATATACGGAATCAGCACCGAGAATCCCACCAGCACCGCCAGCAGCAGCGAGTAGTTGAGACCGAAGAGAATGAAGCCTATCCAGGTGGCGACGCCGACGACAATCATCTCCAGCACCTTGCCGCGGATATAGTTGGTAATCTGCTGGTTCATCTCTTTCCACACCTGCCCCGCCAGGCCGCGATTACGCGGTAATACGCGGCGTACGGCATTGAGCATCTGCTGTTTATCTTTCAGCAGGAAGAAAACCATCAGCGGAACCAGGACCAGATACACCGCCAGCGTCAGCAGGCCGACCAGCGAGGCGAGCGAATACTTCACTACCGAATCGCCAACGGTCAGCATGCGGCTGCGCATATTTTCGGCCATTGCATCAATGATGCCGGCATCCATCAATGCCGGATAGCGCCGCGGCAGCGTGGCGGCGAAATCGGAAAGCTTATTGAGCATACCAGGCATATCGCGGATGAGATAAATGCCCTGTTGCCAGGCCACCGGCATCACCACAAAGGCCATTAACAGCAAGATACCGACAAATAGCACCAGCACCAGCGAGGTGGCCCAGGTTCGCGACAAGCCGATACGCTCCAGACGAACGGTGGGCCACTCCAGCAGATAGGCCAGCACGATGGCGACCAGCAGCGGCGCCAGCAGCCCGCTGAAAAAGAACATAATGCCGAAGCCGGCCAGCAGAATAACCAGCAGCGCTATCGCTTCCGGGTCGCTGAAACGACGACGATACCACTGCATTAACATCTCAAGCATAAACCCTTCCCTGAAGCGCAAATCGCCACAATCCGGGGAATTGTATCTAAGTGTCACAAAAAAGACTTCGCTTTTTATTGGCGATGACACAAACCTGCACAACTGTGCGAATATCATATTTTCAACGCCATCAACGACAGCTAAACTCGCTGAATCTGCGGCATGGGAACATTGGACCGCACAACCGGTCAAACTGGCACACCCACATTACAGGACAGAGGTTATGTTCAGGCAGTTAAAGAAAACGCTGGTGGCCGCCGCCGTCGCGTCGTTGACGCTGGGGACGATATTACCTGCCGCCGCTGACTCGGCGGATACGCTGCCGGATATGGGCACCTCGGCAGGAAGCACCCTTTCCATCGGTCAGGAAATGCAGATGGGGGATTACTACGTACGCCAGCTACGCGGCAGCGCGCCGCTGATAAACGACCCGCTGTTGGTGCAATACATTAACGGGCTGGGCATGCGCCTGGTCGCTCACGCTAATTCCGTCCGTACGCCGTTCCACTTTTATCTGATTAATAACGATCAGATTAACGCCTTTGCCTTCTTCGGCGGCAACGTGGTGCTGCACTCGGCGCTGTTCCGCTATGCGGATAACGAAAGCCAGCTTGCCTCGGTAATGGCGCACGAAATCTCTCACGTCACCCAGCGCCATCTGGCGCGTGCGATGGAAGATCAAAAACGTAGCGCGCCGCTAACCTGGGTTGGCGCGCTGGGCTCTATTCTGCTGGCGATGGCCAGCCCGCAGGCGGGGATGGCGGCATTAACCGGCACCCTGGCTGGCACCCAACAGGGGATGATTAGCTTCACCCGTCAGAACGAAGAAGAAGCCGACCGCATCGGTATTCAGGTACTGCAGCGCTCCGGTTTCGATCCGCAGGCGATGCCGGCGTTTATGGGTAAATTACTCGACGAATCCCGCTATTCCAGCCGCCCGCCGGAAATGCTGCTCACACACCCACTGCCGGAAAGCCGTCTGGCCGACGCTCGTAACCGCGCCAATCAGATGCGCCCGGTGGTAGTCCAGTCGTCGGCGGATTTCTATCTCGCCAAGGCCCGTACCCTCGGTATGTACAACTCCGGTGAAAATAAGCTCAGCAGCGATCTGCTTGACGCCTGGTCAAAAGGGAACATCCGCGAACAGCACGCCGCGCAGTATGGCCGCGCGCTACTGGCTATGGAGAGCAATAACTACGATCAGGCGCGCAAAGCGCTCCAGCCGCTGCTCAGCGCCGACCCACAAAATCCCTGGTATCTGGATCTCGCCACCGATATCGATCTTGGGCAGAAAAAGACCACTGACGCAATTAACCGCCTGAAAAACGCCAAAGAGATCCGCACCGATCCGGTCCTGCAACTGAACCTGGCCAATGCCTACGTACAGGGCGGGCAGCCGGCGGAAGCCGCGACCATTCTCAACCGCTACACCTTTAACAATAAAGATGACGGCAACGGTTGGGACCTGTTGGCGCAGGCGGAAGGCGCATTGGGTCATCGCGACCAGGAGCTGGCGGCGCGAGCCGAAGGCATGGCGCTGGCCGGTAGGCTTGACCAGGCCATCTCGCTGCTGAGCAGCGCCAGTTCGCAAGTAAAATTGGGCAGTTTGCAGCAGGCGCGCTACGACGCTCGCATCGACCAGCTGCGCCAGCTGCAGGAAAGATTCCGCCCCTATCAGAAAATGTAAGGAGACCACATGTCTGACGCGGTAAAAATTTACCACAACCCTCGCTGCTCGAAGAGCCGTGACACGCTCAGCCTGCTGAAAGCTAACGGCATCGACCCTGAAGTGGTGCTGTATCTGGAGACGCCGCCGGATGCCGCGACGCTGCGCCAGCTGTTGAAAATGCTGAATATGAGCAGCGCCCGTGAACTGATGCGCCAGAAAGAAGATCTGTATAAGTCGCTCAATCTCGCCGACCCACAGCTCAGCGAAGAGGCGTTGATTCAGGCCATGGTCGAGAACCCGAAGCTCATCGAACGGCCCATCGTGGTCAGCCACGGCCAGGCGCGTATCGGCCGCCCGCCGGAACAGGTACTGGAAATCGTCAGCTAACCCCTACGCGCCGCCGGTCTTGCCCGCGGCGCGATTTTTTTCGTGCCCGCTTCCAGAAAATACAGGCCAACTCCCCCTGCCCGCACAGTGGTGCTACTGTCTGTCCGTCACCTGAATCCACTGGACGGATTGCCAATGAAAAAAGCTATTTCCACGCCGCATGACGCAGTATTTAAAACCTACCTTTCCCATTCGGATACTGCGCGTGATTTTCTCCGGTTGTATCTTCCTGAAGCGCTAAAGGAGATCTGCGATCTGCGCACGCTACATTTAGAATCAGGTAATTTTATCGAAGAAGATCTCAGACCTTACTATTCCGATATTCTCTACTCGCTGCAAACCACTGCGGGCGACGGCTATATTTACGCGCTAATCGAACATCAAAGTAGCCCCGACCGACATATGGCCTTTCGCCTGATGCGCTACGCCGTCGCCGTCATGCAGCGCCACCTTGATGCCGGACACGAAAAACTTCCGCTGGTGATCCCGGTGCTTTTCTATCACGGTCTGGTGACGCCCTATCCGTTTTCAATGCGCTGGCTGGATGAGTTTGCCGCGCCGGAGCTGGCGACCACGCTCTACTACGGCGAATTTCCACTGGCGGATATCACCGTCATACCGGATGATGAAATCGCCACTCATCAACGTATGGCGACGCTGGAATTACTGCAAAAACATATTCGACAACGCGATCTGGCGCAGTTACTCGACAAGCTGAGCGAATTATTATTGACTGGATTAGCCACGCAAACACAGGTGCAGGCGCTAATGCACTATCTGGTGCTCGCGGGAAATAGCCGCGAACCGATAAAGTTTATTCGTGAGTTGGCGCGCCGGACGCCGCAACATAAGGAGACGCTGATGACTATTGCAGAATATCTCGAGCAGCAAGGGCTGGAGCGCGGTTTGCTTCAGGGCCGGCAAGAAGGCCGGAAAGAAGAAGCACAGCGTATCGCCGCCGCGATGTTACGTAGCGGTCTCGCCCCCGCGCTGGTGGCGCAGCTAACCGGGCTGGCAGAGCAGGAACTGGCGTCGCTTTCGGCTTAAAGCTTCAGGATCTCTTTAACAAATGGGATCGTCAGTTTTCGTTGGGCGGTAATCGATGCGTGATCGAGCTGATCGAGCGTCATAAACAGCGAGCGCATTTCTCTATCCAGCCGCTTGAGCAGGAATCGGCAGACGTCTTCCGGCATCTCGAAACCGCGTAGTCTGGCGCGTAGCTGCAGCGCCTGCAGCTTATCTTCATCCGACAGCGGCTGCAGCTTATAGATTTGCCCCCAGTCAAGGCGCGAGGCGAGATCCGGCAAGCCGAGATGCAGCTGCCGCGGCGGGCAATCGCCGGTGATCAGCAGGCGGGTTTTACCTGATTCGAGAATACGGTTATAGAGATTAAAGATAGCCATCTCCCAGGGCTCGTCCCCTGCCACGCACTCGATGTTATCGATGCACACCAGCGCCAGTTGCTCCATGCCGTCCAGCACTTCCGGCACGAACCACGTGCGCTTATCCAACGGCACGTAGCCGACGGCATCGCCACGCTGGGATAGCTCAGCGCAGGCGGCATGCAAAAGGTGGCTACGCCCCGCGCCTTCACGAGACCAGATATAGATGTATCCGCTGTGTTCCTGCCGCAACACGTTCTGCAGAGCGGCAAGTAGGGAAGGATTATCACCCGGCCAGAAACTCGCGAACGTTTCGTCGTCAGGAAGATACAGTGGCAAAGAGAGCTGTGCCGGAGCGTTCAGATGGACCTCAACATAGGCTTACAGAAAAACGCGAAGAGTTTAACACAGTTTTAGGTCCGGAGAGAACCGGGCAGGATCGCTGCCCGGTATCAGGATCGTTATTTCGCTTCTTCGCTATCCGCGGCGTCCAGCACCACTTCTTCCGGACGCAGAACGCTGATCAGTTTAAAGATCAAGCTCAGACAGATACCGACGATCGTCGCCAGCGCCATGCCTTTCAGCTCCGCCGCGCCAATATGCACCTTCGCGCCGCTCACGCCGATAATCAGAATAACTGAGGTCAGAATCAGGTTCTGCGCTTTGCTGTAATCGACTTTTGATTCGATCAGCACGCGGATACCGGATGCGCCGATCACCCCGTACAGCAGCAGAGAAACGCCGCCCATCACCGGTACCGGGATAATCTGAATCGCCGCCGCCAGCTTGCCGACGCAGGAGAGCAGAATCGCAATAATCGCCGCGCCGCCAATAACCCAGGTACTGTATACGCGGGTAATCGCCATCACGCCGATATTTTCACCGTAGGTGGTGTTTGGCGTTGAGCCAAAGAAACCGGAGACAATCGTCGACAGCCCGTTGGCGAACATCGAGCGGTGCAGACCCGGATCGCGGATCAGATCGCGTTTAACGATATTGGCGGTCACCACCAGGTGCCCCACGTGCTCGGCGATCACCACCAGCGCAGCAGGCAAAATAGTGAAAATGGCAAACCACTCAAAGCGCGGGGTGTAGAAAGTCGGCAGTGCAAACCAGTGCGCTTCGGCGATAGGCGTCGTATCGACCACACCCATCACGAAGGAGAGCGCATAGCCTACCAGCACGCCGATAAGAATCGGGATAATCGCCAGGAAGCCGCGGAACAGTACGGATCCAAAAACCGTCACTGCCAGCGTCACCATCGAAATAATAATGGTTTTGCTGTCGGGCGATTGGCCGTCAGCCGGCAGCAGCCCGGCCATGTTCGCCGCCACACCCGCCAGTTCCAGACCGATAACCGCCACGATGGCGCCCATCGCCGCCGGCGGGAACATCACATCCAGCCAGCCGGTACCGGCTTTTTTGACAATAAAGGAGACAATGCAGAACAGGACGCCGCACATAATGAAACCGCCGAGCGCCACTTCATAACCCAGCGGCAACAGCAGCAGCACCGGGGAGATAAAGGCGAAGCTCGACCCCAAATAGGCCGGAATTTTGCCTTTACAGATAAAGAGGTACAACAGCGTACCGATGCCGTTAAACAGCAGTACGGTAGCCGGGTTAATGTGGAACAGAATAGGCACCAGAACCGTTGCGCCAAACATGGCGAACAGATGTTGCAAACTAAGCGGGATTGTCTGTAAAAGCGGCGGTCTTTCACTCACCCCGATTGCACGGCGCGTCATAATGTTATCCTCTGAGAGTCGTTTGTTATTTGTTGTGGGCGTGATTTATTCAAAAAAAAGCCGACTCTCAAAGTCGGCTTTTTATCACTTCATCATTTATTTGGTACCGAAAATCTTATCGCCGGCATCGCCGAGGCCCGGAATAATGTATCCGTGCTCGTTGAGGCCCTGGTCGACGGAGGCGGTGTACAGCTCGACGTCAGGATGCGCTTTCTCCAGCGCGGCAATGCCTTCCGGCGCCGCCACCAGCACCAGCACCTTAATGCTCGAACAGCCCGCTTTTTTCAGCAGGTCGATAGTTGCGATCATCGAACCGCCGGTTGCCAGCATCGGGTCAACCACCAGCGCCATACGCTCGTCAATGTTAGAAACCAGCTTCTGGAAGTAAGGAACCGGCTCCAGCGTTTCTTCATCACGGTAGATGCCAACCACGCTGATACGCGCGCTAGGCACGTGCTCCAGCACGCCTTCCATCATCCCCAGACCGGCACGCAGGATAGGCACCACGGTAATTTTCTTACCTTTGATCTGCTCAACTTCGACCGGACCGTTCCAGCCTTCGATAGTGACACGCTCGGTAGCGAGATCGGCGGTTGCTTCGTAGGTCAGTAAGCTACCAACCTCTGAGGCGAGTTCACGGAAGCGTTTAGTACTGATGTCATGCTCACGCATCAGGCCCAGCTTGTGTTTGACGAGTGGATGTTTCACTTCCACGATCTTCATTCTCTTTCTCCTCTGAGGGGCAGCCACAAAAAAAATCGCGGGATTATACCGCTTTTTGCGGATTGCGCCATACCCATCTTGCTTGACGTATATCAAACAAAGTGATTTATGGATTGTTACACATTATAAAACAAACAAAAAAAGCCGGAGGTTCCCCTTCGGCTTTTATCTTTGACAAGGCTATGCTTGTTGGCGATTACAGATTTTCGCCGTTACTGGCAATAACCTGCTGATACCAGGCAAAGGATTTTTTACGGCTGCGGGCCAACGTGCCGCGACCGTCGTTATCTTTATCGACAAAGATAAATCCATAGCGTTTTTTCATCTCGCCGGTACCGGCGGAGACCAGATCGATACAACCCCACGGGGTATACCCCATCAGATCGACGCCATCTTCCACTACCGCTTTTTTCATTTCGGCAATATGGGCACTGAGATACTCGATACGATACTGGTCATCCACGCTGCCGTCAGCTTCACGCACGTCAATGGCGCCAAAGCCATTCTCAACGATAAACAGCGGCAACTGATAGTGATCCCAGAACCAGTTGAGCGAGTAACGCAGACCAACCGGGTCAATCTGCCAGCCCCAATCCGATTTCTTGACGTAAGGGTTGGAGACCAGGCTGGTGCTTTCGTCGTAATCCAGGTGCGGATTATCGTCAGTCGCTTTGGTGGCGAAGGACATGTAGTAGCTAAAACCAATATAGTCGACGCAACCCTCTTTTAACGCCAGGCGATCGGCGTCGGTGATATCCAGCGTAAAACCGCGGCGCGCGAAGTAGTTGAGCAAATGCTGCGGATAGCGGCCACGCACGTGCACATCGGTAAACCAGTAACGACGATGCATAGCGTTCATCGCCATCATGATGTCGTCCGGCGCGCAGGTGAGCGGATAGATTGGACACATCGCGATCATACAGCCAATCTGCAGGTCCGAATTAATCTCACGTGCCGCCTTTACCGCCAGCGCGCTGGCCACCAGTTCATAATGGGCGGCCTGAAACATCACCGGCTCACGGTCTTCTCCGGGCTGATACTTCAGGCCGGAGTTGGTAAAGGGGGCGAAATCTTCATGGAAGTTGGCCTGGTTGTTGATCTCGTTAAAGGTCATCCAGTACTTCACTTTGTGCTGATAGCGGGTAAACACCACCTTCGCGAAGCGGACAAAGAAATCAATCAGCTTACGGTTGCGCCAGCCGCCGTATTCAGTCACCAGGTGGTAAGGCATTTCAAAATGGGAGAGCGTGATCACCGGTTCGATGCCATATTTCAGGCACTCGTCGAACAGATCGTCATAGAATTGCAGGCCCGCCTCATTGGGCTCCAGCTCATCGCCCCGCGGAAAAATTCGCGTCCAGGCAATTGAAGTACGGAAACACTTAAATCCCAGTTCGGCAAACAGCGCTACGTCTTCTTTATAACGATGATAAAAATCAATTGCCTCATGGTTGGGGTAGTTATGACCAGGCAGTACGCCGTCGGTGATCGTTCGCGGCACCCCATGGGCGCCTGCGGTCATCACGTCCGCGACGCTAATCCCCTTCCCTCCTTCTTGCCAGCCGCCCTCAAGCTGATGCGCCGCTACCGCGCCGCCCCACAAAAAACCTTCTTTGAATCCGGACATATACTCTCCCTATAGACGATCGTTATGCGCTTTTCACCAAACAGAAACCGGTTTCATTGGCATAATGATCATTCATTAAAGGCGAGGCAAGCAGAAGACTGTACCCGGTTTCATTTTCGTGAACAGTATCAAATTTGCTCATCTGTTAGCCGTTTTAAATCGAGTGTAAAGCAGGCTCGCAAACGTTTGCTTTCCCTGTTAGAATTGCGCCGATTTTTCTTGCTACCGCAAACGCGTGGAGACTTCGCAGTGACCGATAAAACCTCTCTCAGCTATAAAGATGCCGGCGTGGATATTGATGCAGGCAACGCTCTCGTCGACCGTATTAAGGGCGTGGTGAAGAAAACCCGTCGCCCGGAAGTGATGGGCGGACTGGGCGGATTCGGCGCGCTGTGCGCTCTGCCGCAGAAATACCGCGAACCGGTACTGGTCTCCGGTACCGACGGCGTCGGCACCAAGCTGCGTCTGGCGATGGATCTTAAACGTCACGACACTATCGGTATCGATCTGGTCGCTATGTGCGTCAATGACCTCGTAGTTCAGGGCGCCGAGCCGCTGTTTTTCCTCGACTACTACGCGACCGGTAAACTGGACGTAGACACCGCGGCAAGCGTCATCAACGGCATCGCCGAAGGCTGCTTACAGTCCGGCTGCGCGCTGGTTGGCGGCGAAACGGCAGAGATGCCGGGTATGTACCATGGTGAAGATTATGACGTGGCCGGTTTCTGCGTCGGCGTGGTAGAAAAATCAGAAATCATCGACGGCAGCAAAGTGGCTGACGGCGACGTCCTGGTCGCGCTTGCCTCCAGCGGCCCGCACTCTAACGGCTACTCGCTGGTGCGTAAGATTATCGAAGTCAGCGGCGTTGATCCGCAGACCACCGACCTCAACGGCAAACCGCTGGCCGACCACCTGCTGGCGCCGACCCGCATCTATGTCAAATCGATTCTGAATCTGATTGCTAACGTCGACGTCCACGCCATCGCCCACCTGACCGGCGGCGGCTTCTGGGAAAATATCCCGCGCGTACTGCCGGACAACACCCAGGCGGTAATCGACGAGTCCTCCTGGCAGTGGCCGGAAGTCTTCAACTGGCTGCAAACCGCCGGTAATGTCAGCAGCCACGAAATGTACCGCACCTTTAACTGCGGCGTCGGCATGCTGGTCGCGCTGCCGGCAGCCGAGGCGGATAAAGCCATCGCCCTGCTGAACGAGCAGGGTGAAAACGCGTGGAAAATCGGTTACATCAAGGCATCCGATGCCGAACAACGCGTGGTCATTGAATGAAAAACATTGTGGTGCTGATTTCCGGTAACGGCAGTAATTTACAGGCGATTATTGATGCCTGCGCCCGGAAGCAAATCAACGGCACCCTGCGTGCGGTATTCAGCAATAAGGCCGAAGCATTCGGCCTTGAGCGCGCCCGCGAGGCCGGTATTCCGGCCTTTGCGCTCTCGCCGAAAGCGTTTGATAGCCGCGAAGCCTTCGACCGCGAGCTGATGCAGCAAATCGATGTCTTCCAACCCGATCTGGTGGTGCTGGCGGGCTACATGCGTATCCTTAGCCCAGCGTTTGTTGGCCACTATCAGGGGCGCTTGCTGAATATCCATCCTTCTCTGCTGCCGAAATATCCAGGGCTGCATACTCATCGCCAGGCGCTGGAAAATGGTGATGAGGAACATGGCACCTCGGTGCATTTCGTCACCGACGAACTCGACGGCGGGCCGGTGATCTTACAGGCTCGGGTGCCGGTATTTCCGGAAGACAGCGAAGATGACGTTACCGCCCGCGTTCAGGCGCAGGAGCACGACATCTACCCGCTGGTGGTGAGCTGGTTTGTTGATGGCCGCCTGCGTATGGAAGCTAACTCTGCGTGGCTGGATAATCGCAAGCTGCCGCCGCAGGGCTATGCCGCCGAAGAATAAGTTCAACCTGCCCCGGAGCAATCGCCGGGGCAACTTCCTCTCTTGTTTCCTCGCTAATTATCGCCGTTTTCCAGACATAGCGCGTTAGGGTTCCAGGCTGCCGGTAAGGGTGTCGGGCGCTGATAATCAAATTCGCGCAGTGTCAGACCCGCTACGCCGTTAGCATACAGTACCGGCAAACCGCCGGGATAAGGTTCGACACCCCAAACGCGGCCACTTTGCGGATTCAGACACCAGGCGTTATCAATCCCCATCCCGGTCGGCGACATCGGATTGCACGGCGGGCGGATATCATAAAGCCCCTGCTCCGCTGCCAGGTTCAGCTTCTGGGTTAGCTGCACGCCGTCAAACAGAATGCGCCGGATCTGACCTGGCGTTTCACTATGCAGGTTTATCGCGCCTTCGCACTCGCCAACCAGCCCGCGGAACTGGATCTGTGAGATTTCGCCGGGTTCAATCGCCGGATCGCGACGGCGCGCGGAAAGGAAAACAGGGTCCGCCTCGCCCCAATGACAGGCCGGCGCGCTCACGCAATCAAAAGCAATGCTGCTAAAAATCATCCGCCGTAGCCGCCCGCCGTCGCGGGATATCAGGCCAATGCCGCGATTGGAGTCAAAGATAGTGCAGTTACTCACCAGCACATCTTCAATATCCTGCCAGGTTTCAGTACCGATTTTAAAGGCGCAGCTTTTCGAGCGCAGCGTGCAGTTAACGATGGTTACCTGACGCAACGGTCGCTGGATCCGCTCAGGTTTATCGGTGGTCTTCAGACAGATGGCATCATCAGCCGCGCTGAAATAGCTATTGGCGATATGTACCTGCTGGCAGCTATCGATATCCAGCGCATCGGTATTAGCCATCGTCAAATCATTGTCGACGGTGACGCCGTCAACCACCACGCCCGTGCAGGAGACCAGATGAATTGTCCACATCGGGGCATGCCGTACGGTGATATTCTCCAGCCGGACGCGACGGCAATTTTCCAGCAAAATGATCCGCGGGCGCGCCCTGGCTGGCGTGCGGTAACCCATGGCATCAACTTGACGGGAAAACCAGCCGTCAGCACTGCCGTAAATCTCGCCGCCTCCGCAGATAGTAATATTCTGTGCATCCACAGCATACAGAAAGGCCCGATCTGAAGATTCCGCCCGGCTCAGCGCCGTCGCCTGAGCAAAGTCATCATAGTTTTCGCTAACGATAAGCTCGGCGCCCGGCGACAGCCACAAACAGGTGTTCGAGCCTATCCGTAAACCGCCGAGCGCGTACCTGCCACAATCAACCACCAACCGGCCGCCGCCCGCCTGCGCCAGTTCGTCCAGCGCCTGTTGAAAGAGTTCAGTATCAGGCGTCACGCCATCCGCATGGGGATGACGGTGCGAAAGATAAATGTTCATAGCATGTCCTAGAAATCAACGTGGGGACTATCTCACCATCTCTCTCACCCTCAGCGTAGGGTCGAAATCGCTACCGCGGAAATATCTGCGTACTCTTTCACATTCGCCGTCAGGATCTGGGGCAAAACGTGAGATTACGCGCAAAATTTGCCTGCGGAAAAAATGAAAACAGGGCCGTTATCACAGTAAACGCCCTCTTAAACCGCTGCATATGTGAGTAGCGTCACGGGATTTATTTCATTTTGTCGCCTTTTGGCATGCTGCTCGCAGAACGGTACGAAAAACCGACTGTCGGGATTTTCGCCTCCTTCCCCCTCTTTTACTGTGCAACCTCGCTTTCCTTCATATAAGAGATATTCCAATGACGAGGACAGTCTCCCCACAACGAGAAGTCAAAACCCGCAACATCCTCTGCTGGGGGATGGGCGATATTTTCGGCAGCGGCGCGATGACCATCACCGGCCTGTGGCTGCTCTACTTTTATATTGAAGTCGCCGGGCTCTCGCCCGCCGCTGCGGCCTCTATTTTCGCCATCGCCAAGATTTGGGACGGCATCACGGACCCGGTGATGGGCTACATTACCGACAACATTCGCACCCGTTGGGGGCGGCGACGGATCTTCTTTATTCTCGGCGCGCCGTTATCGCTCTGTTTCGCCCTGATGTGGATAAGTGGTTTTGGCTACGCCTGGTACCTTGGTACCTATCTACTATTCAGCACCGTCTTCACCCTGCTGATGGTGCCTTACGATACGCTGCCTGCAGAGATGACCACCCGCTATGATTTGCGCTCGAAAATGTCCGGCGCGCGAATGCTATTCGCTCAGGCGACAGCCTTTCTCGCGGCGCTGATCCCCGGGCAAATCATGGCCCACGTCGCCGATAAATCGCAGGCGTTTCTCTATATCGGCATTATCTTCGCCCTGCTTTTTGCCTTGCCGTGGATCTTCGTCTGGCGCGGTACCTGGGAGCGCGAGCATCTCCCACCACCGCAGACGCAGCAAGGTTTAGGCAAAACGCTACGTTCGCTGTATAGGGAAATGGCCTCGACCTTCCGTCTGCGGACCTTCCGTATTCATATCATGATGTATGTCGGCGGCGCGGTGGCGTTGGATATTTTCGGCTCGCTGTTTATGCACTATATGACCTACGTGCTACGTGTCGGCACCTCGCTGGCTTCGCAGGCCATGAGTCTGATGACGCTGTTTCAGTTCTTCGCGATCCCTTTATTTACCTGGCTTTGCATCCGCGTCGGCAACGGCAACGCCTATAAGGTCGCCATCGCGCTGATCCTCTGCGCACTACTGTGGTTCAGCCAATTGACCGCTTCTTTCAGCCATCTTTCCTGGCTGCTACTCGGCGGCGCAATCGTGATGGGCATCGCCCGCGGCGGCACCTATCTTATCCCATGGAATGTCTACAATTTTCTGCCCGATATCGATGAAGCTTATACCGGCGTGCGGCGTGAAGGGATCTACGCGGGGGTAATGATGCTGACGCGCAAATTCTCCCAGGCGCTGGCGCTGTTTATCGTCGGCCTGGCGCTGGAAGCCTTTGGATTCACCAAAGGCGCCGAAACGCAGAATACCGCCGCGCTGAATGGTATCTGGTGGGTATTCCTCGTTGGCCCCGGCCTGCTGGCCTTATTGGCAATGTATGGCGCGTTTCGTTTTCGCTTGAGCCAGCCGCGACATCAAATCCTGATTAGCGAACTGGAGCGTCTGCGCGCCGGTGGTCATCCACAGGATGCCAGCCCGCAGACCCGCGAAACTATCGAGCTACTGACCGGCCATCCTCATCGCAACGATCGCTGGCAACACGCCGCCGTTTCTTCTCAAGGAAATCACTATGTCGCAGAAAAACAACCGTCCTGAATTACAATCACTCATCGAAGCGCTAATCGGCAACTTAACCGCGATTACCGATGATAGCGGCGAGTATTTGCAGCGGCTGGCAGATGGCCGGGTGGTTGACACCAAAGGTTGGGACGGTTGGGAGTGGACGCATGGCATCGCCCTGTTTGGCCTGTTTCGCTACCAGCAGCTGACAGGATCGCTTCGGGCTCGTGAACTTATCGACGGCTGGTTTAGCGCCCGTTTCGCCGAGGGTACGCCGGAGAAAAACATCAACACCGCTTGTCCGTTTTTAACCCTGGCGCTGTGCTATCAACAGACGCCGCGCAGCGACTGGCGCGCCTATCTGGAAAGTTGGGGAGATGCGATATATCGCCAGATGCCGCGTACCGAGGAGGGCTGCCTTCAGCACGTCACCTATGAGAATCCCCATCATCAACAAATCTGGGACGATACGCTCATGATGGCGGTACTGCCGCTGGCGATGCTCGGCAAAATGTTTGGTAAACCGCGCTGGGTAGAAGAGGCGAAATTTCAGTTTTTGCAGCACCTGCACTATTTAAGCGACCGCCAAAGCGGCCTGTGGTTTCACGGTTGGCATTTCGACGGCAGACACCATTTCGCCGGCGCGCTGTGGGCCCGCGGCAATAGCTGGATAACGCTGGCGATACCGGAACTGCTGGAGATGCTTGAGCTCGACGAACATGACGCCTTTTACCGCCAGTTGCAAAATACTCTGCAGATTCAGGTCAGCGCCCTTGCCCGCTGCCAGGCCGAAAACGGCCTATGGCCGACGCTACTTAACGACGCGGATAGTTATCTGGAAGCCTCTGCGACGGCAGGCTTTGCCGCGGGTATTTTCAAGGCGGTGCGCCTCGGCTACCTCGACGATGCGTTTCTGCCGGTCGCCGGAAAGGCCTGCCGGGGCATTATCGAACATATCTCGCCGCAAGGAGAGTTAACGCAGGTGTCGTTTGGCACGGCGATGGGCAACGACCTCGACCACTATCGTAACATCCCCCTGACCGCCATGCCCTACGGCCAGGCAATGGCGATACTGTGCCTGGTTGAAGCGCTACGCCGCACGCTTTAATACGGCTATCTGAGCGCCGTCAGTTCGGTGCTCAGGCTATCCGCCAGATTACGTGCTCGTACAGGATCGAACATCACGTAAAACGCCGGTGAGGCCTCGCCTGTCTGCTGACAAAGCGTTTCCATTTCCGATGCGCAGCGATATAACGCCTGCACGTTAATATGGCAAATCTCCCGCATGCTCCAGCTGTTTTCCACCTCTCGGGCGAAGTGCAGAGTAAAGAAGGCCTTTTGCGCGTGGGTAAACGTCTGACAATAGAGCGCCAATCCCTGCCACTCCTCACGCCACCGAAGCGCCAGCGCGGTGGGAAAATCCGCCGTGAGAGCGAACGCTTGCGCTGCTTTCCCCAGCAGCTGCGCGCTGGCTGCGACCTCATCTTTTTCTTGCGCGATTTGCGTGAGATTAGCCATCGACTTCTGCGGGTCGTCGCGGGTGAAGTGGATATCCTGCGCCGAACCGGGTAACCAGTGACTGCGCGCCAGTTGTCCGTAAAGGCCCCACACCGCCTGGCCGTAGCTTTCAGGCAATTGGCTATGGCGATGGAAAACATGGTCTCGCACATATATTGACTGATAGAGCGTCTGCGTCGCCTGTTCAAGCAGCGACTGGAACTGCTGCGCGACATCGGCTGGCGGACACCAGCCGTAACGCTGCGCCAGCCATTGCACCAGTAACTGCTGCTGATTTTTCGCCGCCCCTTCGCCCAGCAACTGACTACAGGCGAAGAGATTACATTCGCTTAACGTCGCAGGGATCCAGTGATTATCGATACTTTCCCAACTGGTTTTACAGATAGCGCCGGTAATGCGCGGGTTGCGACTCTGACACCACAACAGTCGCCCCTGCAGCTCATCAATACGTAAAAACGGCATGACTCCCCATCCCACTTCTTCGCCGGCAAGATCGATCTCGATCCATACATCTCGCGTCTGCACCGCCAACAGCGCCGGATTGTTAGGGAAAGCAGGCCAGAAACGTTCCGGCGTGAGTTTTATCGATACCGAAACCGCAGGCGGCAGCGGTTCAATCGCGTCCAGCACGGCGCTGAGATCGTCATTGCTGGCAGGGAAGACACGCAGTACCAGATGCTTATTTTGCGCGGCTACCGCCTGACTCAGGGCGTTAAAACAGCGGCGGTAGAGCATCAAGCTTTGCGCTGGCTGGCGGGGATCGTCGTGTTGTCTGTCCCACTGCGGGCGAGAGATCGGTAATAATCCATCGGTACTGGAGAGCGCGATAATCAAACCGGTGAGCGCCGGTACGCTTTGACACACGGCGCGGATTTTGTCGGTTAACCAGCGGCTCCAGAAATCGACATCAAAACGCACCCCGCGCGGGGTATCCAGCAGTTCCGGATGCGCTAATAACAGTTCGGTCGGGAAGCTAAGTTCTTTCGCCTGCAGATAACATCGCAACCCCTGCTCACGGCAGCGTAACGCCAGCCGGTTGAGATAGATACAGCGCGCTCGTTGTTGGCTCGACAATCGGTCGTTATAGTCAAAAGGGGTATACCCCTGTGGCGAAACCAGCTTGCCAAATAACTCGGCCTGTCCCACCACCACGGTATTAAAATCATGCTCAATTGCGTATTCAATCAACCGACAGGCCGACGGCCAGTGCCAGATGTCCTGATTATTGAGCTCCAGCGCCCGCGTTTCCCACATTGTTTCGCCCTCCATTTCGCCCCTGACTGAACATAACGTAAGCAAACAAACGCGTCCGCTTTTTCCCGGCATCTGATTGCAAGAAAACTGTCATATTGCTTTGACATAGTTGGACATTCAATGGCAAAGCTCGCCATAATGAAAAAGCGACGTCAATGATCCGGAGTGTGAGTTGTAATGGGCCAGGAAAAGCTATACATCGAAAAAGAACTCAGCTGGTTGTCCTTTAACGAGCGCGTACTTCAGGAAGCGGCGGACAAGAGCAACCCGCTTATCGAGCGCATGCGCTTCTTAGGAATTTACTCCAATAACCTTGATGAGTTTTACAAAGTGCGCTTCGCTGAACTTAAGCGACGCATTCTTATCAGTGAAGAACAAGGTAGTACCGCCCATTCGCGTCATCTGTTAGGCAAAATCCAGGCCCGCGTGCTAAAGGCCGATCAGGAATTTGATGGTCTCTATAATGAACTGCTGCTGGAAATGGCGCGTAATCAGATCTTCCTGATTAACGAACGCCAGCTGTCCGTTAACCAGCAATCCTGGTTACGCAACTACTTCAAACAGTATCTGCGCCAGCATATTTCGCCGATTCTGATCAACCGCGAGACGGACCTGGTTCAATTCCTGAAAGATGATTACACCTATCTGGCGGTGGAGATTATCCGCGGCGATACCATTAACTATGCGCTGCTGGAGATTCCATCCGATAAGGTGCCGCGCTTTGTGAACCTGCCGCCGGAGACGCCGCGACGCCGCAAACCGATGATTCTGCTGGATAACATTCTGCGTTACTGCCTGGATGATATCTTTAAGGGCTTCTTTGACTACGATGCCCTGAATGCATACTCGATGAAAATGACCCGTGATGCCGAGTACGATCTGGTACACGAAATGGAATCGAGCCTGATGGAGCTGATGTCCTCCAGCCTGAAGCAGCGCTTAACCGCCGAGCCGGTGCGTTTTGTCTACCAGCGCGATATGCCGGATGCGATGGTCGAAATGCTGCGCGATAAGCTCTCCATCTCGAACTACGATTCGATGCTGCCGGGCGGTCGTTATCACAACTTTAAAGACTTTATCGGTTTCCCGAATGTTGGCAAGGCCAATCTGGTCAATAAACCGATGCCGCGCCTGCGCCACCTGTGGTTCGATAAATTCCGCAACGGCTTTGACGCCATCCGCGAACGCGACGTACTGCTCTACTATCCGTATCATACCTTCGAGCACGTGCTTGAACTGCTGCGTCAGGCCTCGTTCGACCCAAGCGTGCTGGCAATCAAAATCAATATCTACCGCGTCGCTAAGGATTCACGGATTATCGATTCGATGATCCACGCCGCCCACAACGGTAAAAAAGTGACCGTGGTGGTTGAACTGCAGGCTCGCTTCGACGAAGAGGCCAATATTCACTGGGCCAAACGTCTGACAGAAGCCGGCGTACACGTTATCTTCTCGGCGCCGGGGCTGAAGATCCACGCCAAACTCTTCCTCATTTCGCGTAAAGAAGGCGATGAGGTAGTGCGTTATGCGCATATCGGCACCGGCAACTTCAACGAGAAAACCGCTCGTATCTACACCGACTATTCGCTCCTCACCGCCGACGCGCGCATCACTAATGAAGTCCGTCGCGTGTTTAATTTTATCGAAAACCCTTACCGGCCAGTCAGCTTCGACTACCTGTTGGTATCGCCGCAGAACTCGCGTCGTCTGCTGTATGAAATGATCGACCGCGAAATCGCCAATGCGCAAAATGGGCAACCGTCCGGAATTACGCTTAAATTAAATAACCTGGTCGATAAAGGGCTGGTGGACAGACTCTATGCCGCCTCCAGTACCGGCGTGCCGGTTAACCTGCTTATCCGCGGCATGTGCTCGCTAATCCCGGGTCTTGAGGGAATTAGCGAAAATATTCGCGTGATTAGTATCGTTGACCGTTTCCTTGAGCACGATAGGGTCTATTGTTTTGAAAACGGTGGTGATAAACAGGTGTGGTTATCCTCCGCCGACTGGATGACGCGCAACATCGACTATCGTATCGAAGTCGCCGTACCGCTGCTGGACCCGCGTCTGAAGCAACGCGTATTGGATATTCTCGATATCCTGTTCAACGATACCGTAAAAGCGCGCTATCTTGATAAAGAACTGAGTAATCGCTACGTGCCGCGCGGCAATCGCCGCAAAGTACGCGCACAGATAGCGATTTACGATTATCTCAAATCACTCGAACAACCCGATTAACCTATGCCAATAAACGAAAAAACCCCTCGGCCGCAGGAGTTCGCTGCGGTCGACCTTGGTTCGAACAGTTTTCATATGGTGATCGCCCGTGTCGTCGACGGGGCAATGCAGATCATCGGTCGCCTGAAGCAGCGCGTCCACCTGGCCGATGGCCTGGATGAAAACTCGGTGTTGAGCGAAGAAGCGATTACTCGTGGGCTGAACTGCCTGTCGCTGTTTGCGGAACGTCTGCAGGGATTCTCCCCTTCCAGCGTTTGTATCGTCGGGACGCATACCCTGCGCCAGGCGGCTAACGCGGCGGATTTTCTCAAACGAGCGGAAAAAGTTATCCCTTATCCCATCGAAATAATCTCCGGTAACGAAGAAGCGCGTCTGATTTTTATGGGCGTCGAACATACGCAACCGGAGCGCGGCCGTAAGCTGGTTATTGACATCGGCGGCGGTTCGACTGAGCTCGTCATCGGCGAAGATTTCGAGCCCCGCCTGGTTGAAAGCCGACGTATGGGCTGCGTAAGCTTCTCGCAGGCCTATTTCGCCGGCGGCGTTATCAATAAAGAAAACTTCCAGCGCGCGCGCCTGGCGGCGGTGCAGAAACTGGAAACCCTGGCCTGGCAGTTCCGTATTCAGGGATGGAACGTGGCGCTGGGCGCCTCTGGCACCATCAAAGCCGCGCACGAAGTGCTGGTCGCCATGGGGGAGAAAGACGGCTTCATTACCCCGGAACGTCTTGAAATGCTGGTCAGTGAGCTTCTGAAGAATAAAAACTTCGACTCATTAAGCCTGCCGGGATTGTCGGAGGACCGCAAAGCGGTATTCGCCCCGGGTCTTGCGATTTTGTGCGGGGTATTCGACGCGCTGGCGATCAAAGAACTGCGCCTGTCCGACGGCGCCCTGCGCGAAGGCGTGTTGTACGAGATGGAAGGTCGCTTCCGCCACCAGGATATTCGCAGCCGTACGGCCCAGAGCCTGGCGAATCAGTACAATATCGATCGCGAACAGGCGCGCCGGGTACTGGAGACCACCACTCAGATGCTGGAACAGTGGCAGGAGCAAAACCCGAAACTGGCTAACCCGCATCTGTCTGCCCTGCTGAAGTGGGCGGTAATGCTACATGAAGTGGGGTTGAACATTAACCACAGCGGCATGCATCGCCACTCTGCCTATATCCTGCAAAATAGCGATCTGCCGGGCTTTAATCAGGAGCAGCAGACGCTGATGGCCACGCTGGTACGCTATCACCGCAAAGCTATCAAGCTTGATGATTTGCCGCGTTTTACCTTGTTCAAGAAAAAACAGTTCTTGCCGCTGATTCAACTACTGCGTCTGGGCGTATTACTGAACAATCAGCGTCAGGCGACCACTACGCCGCCAAAACTGACATTGAAGACGGAAGCCAACCACTGGACGTTAATTTTCCCGCATGACTGGTTTAGCCAGAATGCGTTGGTGCTGCTGGATCTGGAAAAAGAGCAACAGTACTGGGAAGGCGTGCCGGAATGGCTGCTGAAAATTACTGAAGAAGAAGCGTAAAGCTGACATCTTTCACTAAAACGGCCGGGTCACACGCCCGGCCGTTTTTTATGCGACGTCAGCCGCGCAGGCCAGTTGTTCTATCGGAACCGGCATTCCAATGTCAAAGCCCTGCATATAATCAATCCCCAGCGAAATCACCGCCTGGCGGATCTCCGGCGATTCCACATACTCCGCCACTACCTGCATATTTTTGATTTGCGCCAACCGGCAAATCGACACCACAACCTGATAATCCAGACTACTGGTGACCAGATTACGGATAAAGCTACCGTCAATTTTCAGCATATCCACGTTAAGCGTTTTCAGCCGCGCATAGCTGGCATAGCCGGTACCGAAATCATCAATCGCCACCCGGCATCCCAACTCCTGCAACCGCGCGAGGGTTTGTTGCGCCTGCTCCGGATTACTGAGCGAGTGGTTTTCCGTCAGTTCAAAAATAAGCTGCCAGGGCTCAATATTATAATGATGCAGCATTTCCTCGACTTCGTCCGGGAAACGGCTGCGGCTGACCGAAACTGGCGACAGATTGATGGCCAAACGCATGCCCGGCAACGTATGGCGATTAGCGTTCATAAACGCCAGCGTATTGTCGATAACCCAGCTGTCGATGCGCGAAGCCAGGCCAAATTCGTGCGCCGCAGGCAAAAAATTATCCGGCGCAACCAGCTCGCCCTGCTCGCCCACCATACGCAACAGGACTTCATGATAACTATCGCCGCGCATGCCGATAATGGGCTGCGCCATCAGCCGAAAACGATTCTGATCCAGCGCCTGCAGGATCTGGTTCATCATTGACACACGTTCTTTTAACCCCTGCTGAACGTGAACGGCGCCGCGGCGCTGCACGTTTTCCGGGTGGCCGCTGGTCAATGACATGTCGGCAATATTATTCAGTTCGCCGAGCAGTAAATACAGATGCTTGACAGGAGAACGTACGTTGCAATAGCTGATCCCGACAGGCGGCTGTAGCGGAATACCATCCCAGATAAAACGGAACTGCTTAATCCGCTCATCCAGCATCACGATGCGTTTTTGATGGTCGTCGCTATTCAGGCGTATCACCAGGTCATGGCCCGAAAGGTGATAGACCATTTCGTTCGGCTGCAGTATGTGACTCAGGTATTCCGACAGCTGCTGCTTATACTGAATGCGTAGCATCACGCCGTAGTGCCGCCCAAGCAACTCCAGCTCTGGCATGCGTAAAAAGCACAGCACCGACCAGGTCGAGTGGTTTAGCGCTCGGCTCAGGGCCCGTAAATTCGGCATATGAACGACCGGGTCGAGAAAGGCCATCCGGCGAACCCGACGGTGGATCATCCGCTGCTGCGTCGCCAGCATTGCCATATAAGCGATAATAAAAGAGAACACCAGGTAACTGGAGGAGGTAATCGCCAGCTGGTTATTGTAGATCGGGGAAAATGGCAGGTAGCTGTAATGAAAATGGATAACCAGAATTAATATCGGCGGCCACGCCAGGGAAATAAAACGATAGCCAAAACGCATCGCTCCCCACAACATGACCGGCATAAGTAATGACAATGTATAATTTGTGCTAAATATCGTGCTGCTGGCATTTAACGGCATGAATAATAAAGCCAGTATTATTAACAATATTATTGCCCAGACAATAATTTCCAGCGGTTTTATTTTTTGGTCGATTTGTAAACGCACCTGGGATATAAAACCGCGTAAGTGTAGCGGGTTACGAATAACACGCAGCAAAAAATAGCACAGTGGCACACCGGTCAAGCACCCCACCATCAGCGCCTGAAAAGTGATTAACGAACGTAAACTAAATGGCGTTGACCCCACCAGTTCCGCCGCCCGCGGATGCAGGCCAAGATACTCAGCAATCTGCGAAATAATGAGAAAAATTACCGAGGGCAGCAGCATTTGCCAGAACAGCCGATACGGCATCAGGGCAACATTACCATGTGAAATCTGCTGACGGCGTGGAACGAAAATGCGATAACCGCCCCAGCACAGCACTGAAGGGATCAAAAAATGAAACAATACGCCGATAGATTGCTCGAAGGTCATTCCGCGCGTAATGGTCAGCAGCAAGCCGACTATAATGCCCGGAATCGCCGCCCAGCCGAAAAACAGCATCAGGCTCAATACTAACGCCAGCGGAAGATAAAACAGAAAGACGGTGTGACCGTTAAGATTTGCAAATGTATTCGCGGCACGCGCCAGCGGCAACAGCAGCGAAGGGAGGATGAGCGGTAGCGCCCACCATTTATCCTGATATCGTTTGTATAGTTTAATAATACTCATAGATGCTCGACAGATTACCCCAACTCCTGCGGAGTATATTCAGACAGGCATCCAACCCGACCAGGCTAACCGCGAAAGTAATAACGATGCGGAACAGATGGACGATTTTAGTGGCCAATGGAATCAAGCAATTGACGCAAATCAACAAACTATTTAGCTAATATTAATAAAACTTATTTTTTTGCGGACTGGTGCAATAATCAAAATCCGTGTAAATACGATGTTCATCTTATATAACATTAAGTAATGTTTTAGCACGACGATTTTTACACCGCCGACAATTGACCCCGCCGCTATACTATGACTTAATACCCCCATCGCCCGTCTTCGGGTATACTTCAAGGAACCTTTTGTGAGTCAGGCACCCAGTATGCGTAAACGACATCGATTTAACCGTCGCATGACCCGTATCGTACTACTTATCAGTTTTCTCTTCTTCTTTGGACGCTTTGTCTACTCCTCTATCGGTGCCTGGTACCATCATCAGGACAAACAAGAGTCGCAGCAATCGACCATCACCATTGATGCTCCCGCGACACCAACGACCCCAGCCCAGGAATAACGCCTACGGCAAAATTTTTAGTTGGTGCAGCAGACGCAGCATCTCCGCTATCCCTTTGTTGATAACTTTATCCTGACGCATCACTACGCCCAGTTGGCGATAGAGCCGCGGCGATAGCGACTGTACACGTATTCCGGTGCGGTCATCTTCAGCCGCCACCGCCATCTTCGGTACGATACTGTATCCCAGACCAGCACGCACCATACGCTTGATAGCCTCAATGCTACCGAGTTGCATCACCGGCGCCGAGTTTACCCCGGCAGCGCGAAACCAGCCATCGCTCAGCTCACGGGTCCCGCTGCCGGCTTCAAATGCTATTAGCGAAAGTGCCTGTAGCAGTGAAGGCGTCAATTGCCCCACTAGCGGTTCATCATCGTTGGCAGTAATAAATACAAACTCTTCCTCCAGCACTGGCGTTACCGCCAGGCTGCGGCCGCTGGCAGGTAAGGTCACCAATCCCAAATCAAGCCGGCTCTCTTCCACCGCACGTACAATGTCAAGCGTATTACCGGTCGTGACGCCAACCGTTAATAGCGGATGCTTCTCGCGTAGATGGCACAATAGCGGCGGCAGCAAATGAATACAGGCCGTCGCCCCGGTACCGAAGCTCATCGTGCCGTGCACTTCATGGTTAAACTCAGCCACCGACTGCACCGCCGTATTCACCGCCTGCTCAATAATCTCACTATGGGCCAGTAGCGCCAATCCGGCGGCAGTAGCCTTGATCCCTCGCCCGGTACGCTCAACCAACCGCGTCTGCAGGAACTGCTCAAGCTGGCGAACCTGCAGGCTTACCGCCGGCTGCGATATTCCCAGTACATCAGCGGCGGCGGAAAAACTGCCGCGCTGCGCCACCAGCCGGAAGGTGGTCAGATTTACCAAATTCAGCATCGTCATCACAAAGTTTCTCTTATGCAGGCTATAAGCCCCAGGTGCTGCCTGCACAATAGCGCGCGCGATATGCTGCCGACAACTGCATAACGCTCTGGAATTCAATGAAAACGTCAATCTTGCCTGGCACCGCGCCTCTTTCCCTTACCCTCGCAGCCGGCGGCAACCAGCTCATCAACTGGGGGATCGTTTTTTATATGCCCGGTACCTTTGCCGGCGCTATTGCTAATGATACTGGCTGGGGCGGAACAGAGATCTTTCTCGGTTTGACCTTCGCCATGCTGATGATGGCGGCGATCTCGCCTTTTATCGCCCGCCTGTTGGCCTGGTTTGGCGGTCAGCGGGTGGTGTTCATCGGTTCATTAACCATCGCGGCAAGCTGTCTGGCAATGTCGCAGGCAGACAGCCTGATCTTCTGGTACGTCGCATGGCTACTGGCCGGTGTCGGTATGCGGCTGGCGCTATACGATGCGCTGTTCGCCGCGCTGGTTAACCTGTATGGTCAACGCGCCAAAGTAACTATTTCACGGGTGACCCTGGCTGGAGGACTGGCCTCAGCGATATTCTGGCCGCTGGGCACCGCGCTGCTCGCGCTAATGGGCTGGCGTGGAGCGCTGGTAATCTACAGCCTGTTTGGCCTGCTTAGCGCACTACTGCTGTGGCGGATGCCTAATCAATGCTTGCCCGACCGGGGCGCTCATCAGGAGAAAGTGCCGCTTTCCCGCCGCGACCAGCGCACAGGCCTGCTGTACGCCTCGCTTATCGCTTTGGTCACCTTTATTTCTAACGGCACATCCACCCATCTGCCTGAGTTTATCGCCAGCTACGGTCTGCCGGTAACGATAGGCGTACTATGGGGCATCGGACAGACCGGCGCCCGATTTCTGGAGGTGATTTCAGGAGCGCGACTCACCCCACTCCGGCTAACGCTGTTGACCACAGCGCTATTGCCGCTCTGCTTTTTACTGGGCCTCAACGCCGCCTCGCTAAGCTGGACCGTTGGCGGTTTCGTTTTCGCCTACGGGGCCATTAACGGCCTGACGACGGTATTTAAAGCAACATTACCGTTGCAGCTATTCGCGGCGGAAGATTACGCGCGGCGTACCGGACGGCTGTTGATCCCAGCGCAACTACTGGCCGCCGTCTCGCCATTTGCCTATGCCTGGCTAAATCAACATCTGGGGATAGAAAGGAGCCTTGCTATTTCGGGTCTATTATCGCTGGTCGTACTGGGGCTGGCGCTGAGAATCGGCTGGCTGCAGCGGCGGCAGGTTGTGCGGATAAGTCATGGACAAAGTGAAGAGAGGGTATGAAAAACCCTCTGTAAAACACACACATTTAGGACTATCAGGCCACGATCAGACGCTTAAACAGCAGCTGCTGAACATCCTGCCGATGTGCCAGGATCGCATGCGCGGTTACTAAAGTTCCGTCTACGGAATACAAAACCCGGTAGCCTTCAGCGTGATTAAACTCCCGATATTTGGCGCAGCCAATTTTCAGCAATTCGGGGCAAATCTGGCAGCCCAAGGGGAACTGTCCTACGGTGCTCTCAAACTGGGTGAGAATATCTGCGATAACCGGACGCGGCTCAACATCAACACGCTTCAGAAAACCCGCTATTGTGTCGATGCAGTGCTTCACCGTAAGCGTGTACTCAAAGGTCACCTGCTGTTCCATGGAAGTCCCTTAACGTTGAGCGCGCTGCGTTTAATCCGCAAGGCCATCCAGCAACTGGTCTTTCGAGAACACGCGCCCTTCCGATTTATCTTTCTCTGACAGAGTAAGCAATTTCAGCAAAGCAATGGCGTTTTCCCGTTCCTGCTGCTGATCATAGGACTCTATAACGTAAGCAGGCACACCGTTTTGTGTGACCAGGATAGGTTCTGACAGATCAAGCGTTGCGGCGTTCTTTTTAACGTAGCTGATAGTCTCTACTTTCATGTTGGTCCGCCTAATGGTCATGTCTCGGTTTTAATATAGACTATATTTAGACTACGCTCAATAATCCTTCCTCAGCGCCATTTACCAGGACATAAAAAAAACCCTCTGTAAACAGAGGGTTTGGTTCAGCTATCAGCAGGAATTATTCCCACTCAATAGTCGCTGGCGGCTTACCGCTGATGTCGTACACCACGCGGGAAATACCGTTAACTTCGTTGATGATGCGGTTGGAAACACGGCCGAGGAAATCATACGGCAGGTGCGCCCAGTGCGCGGTCATAAAGTCGATGGTTTCTACCGCACGCAGGGAGACGACCCAGTCGTATTTACGGCCATCGCCCATCACGCCGACGGAGCGAACCGGCAGGAACACGGTAAATGCCTGGCTTACTTTGTCATACAGGTCGGCTTTGCGCAGTTCTTCAATGAAGATAGCGTCCGCGCGACGCAGCAGGTCGCAGTACTCTTTCTTCACTTCGCCGAGTACGCGAACGCCAAGGCCCGGCCCCGGGAACGGGTGGCGGAACAGCATGTCGTACGGCAGGCCCAGCTCCAGGCCAATCTTACGCACTTCGTCTTTGAACAGCTCTTTCAGCGGTTCAACGAGGCCCATCTTCATCTCTTTCGGCAGGCCGCCCACGTTGTGGTGAGACTTGATGACGTGCGCTTTACCGGTCGCGGAAGCGGCGGATTCGATCACGTCAGGGTAGATAGTGCCCTGCGCCAGCCATTTCACGTCTTCCAGCTTCAGCGCTTCTTCGTCAAACACTTCAACGAAGACACGGCCAATGATTTTACGCTTCGCTTCCGGATCGTTTTCGCCCTTCAGCGCGGTCAGGAAGCGATCTTCCGCCGCAACGTGCACGATGTTCAGGCCGAAACGGTCGCCGAACATATCCATAACCTGCTCGGCTTCGTTCAGGCGCAGCAGGCCGTTATCCACGAATACGCAGGTCAGGTTTTTGCCGATGGCGCGGTGCAGCAGCATCGCGGTAACGGAAGAGTCAACGCCGCCGGACAGGCCGAGGATGACTTTATCTTCACCCACCTGCTGACGAATACGCTCAACTGCGTCGTCGATGATCTTCGCCGGCGTCCACAGCGCTTCACACTGGCAGATATCGCGCACAAAGCGCTCCAGCATACGCAGCCCCTGACGGGTGTGGGTGACTTCCGGGTGGAACTGTACGCCGTAGAAGCGTTTTTCTTCATTCGCCATGATGGCGAACGGGCAGCTTTCAGTGCTGGCGACGGTCACAAAGTCGGAAGGGATAGCGGTGACTTTATCACCATGGCTCATCCACACGTCCAGCAGCGGCTTACCGTCAGCGCTCAGCGCATCTTCGATGCCCTTAATCAGCGCGCTGTCGGTCTGCACTTCCACCTGCGCGTAACCGAACTCGCGCTCGTTGGAAGCTTCAACGTGGCCGCCCAGCTGCATGGCCATGGTCTGCATGCCATAGCATACGCCGAATACCGGTACGCCGGCTTCGAAGACGTACTGCGGCGCACGCGGGCTGTTGTCTTCGGTGGTGCTTTCCGGGCCGCCGGAAAGAATAATGCCGTTCGGGTTGAACTCGCGGATTTGAGCTTCGGTCACGTCCCAAGCCCAGAGCTCGCAATAGACCCCTAATTCACGTACGCGACGCGCAACCAGCTGGGTGTACTGAGAACCGAAGTCCAGGATAAGAATGCGATGTTTATGAATGTTATCCGTCATTGACGTTAATTCCAGAGAAGTAGCGATGATTGAATAAAAATCGCCCGGCGCGTAGCCGGGCGATGAAAATCAGGAGCCCATGCGGTAGTTCGGGGATTCCTTGGTGATCGTCACGTCGTGAACGTGGCTCTCCTGGATGCCCGCGCCGCTGATGCGCACGAACTCTGCTTTGGTACGCAGTGCGTCAATAGTACCACAACCGGTCAGACCCATACAGGAGCGCAGGCCGCCCATCTGCTGGTGAATGATCTCTTTCAGGCGGCCTTTATAGGCAACGCGGCCTTCGATACCTTCCGGTACCAGTTTGTCAGCGGCGTTATCGCTCTGGAAGTAACGGTCGGAGGAACCTTTGGACATCGCGCCCAGGGAACCCATACCGCGGTAGGATTTGTAAGAACGGCCCTGATAGAGCTCGATTTCACCCGGGGATTCTTCGGTACCGGCCAGCATGGAGCCAACCATCACCGCGGCGGCGCCTGCGGCAATCGCTTTTGCGATATCGCCGGAGAAACGGATACCGCCATCGGCGATAACCGGAATACCGGTGCCTTCCAGCGCTTCAACCGCGTCGGAAACGGCGGTGATCTGCGGAACGCCTACGCCGGTAACGATACGGGTAGTACAGATGGAGCCTGGGCCGATACCCACTTTCACCGCGCTGACGCCAGCTTCCGCCAGGGCACGAGCACCCGCGCCGGTCGCCACGTTACCGCCGATGATTTGCAGGTCAGGATATTTAGCGCGCGTTTCGCGAATACGCTGCAGAACGCCTTCGGAGTGACCGTGAGAGGAGTCGATCAGCAGAACGTCAACGCCTGCGGCAACCAGCGCGTCAACGCGCTCTTCGTTACCGGCGCCAGCGCCAACGGCTGCGCCAACGCGCAGACGACCGTGCTCGTCTTTACACGCATTCGGTTTACGTTCCGCTTTCTGGAAATCTTTTACGGTGATCATGCCGCGCAGGTGGAAGCTATCATCCACTACCAGCGCTTTTTCTACGCGTTTTTCGTGCATTTTCGCGAAGACCACTTCACGGCTTTCACCTTCACGCACGGTGACCAGGCGCTCTTTCGGCGTCATATAAACGCTGACCGGCTGATTCAGGTCGGTAACAAAACGCACGTCGCGGCCGGTGATAATGCCGACCAGTTCGTTGTCTTCGGTCACTACCGGATAACCGGCGAAACCGTTACGTTCGGTCAGTTCTTTCACTTCGCGCAGGGTGGTAGTCGGCAGAACGGTCTGTGGATCGCTTACCACGCCGGATTCATGTTTCTTCACGCGACGGACTTCTTCAGCCTGGCGCTCGATTGACATGTTTTTATGAATAAAGCCGATGCCGCCTTCCTGGGCCAGGGCAATTGCCAGGCGCGCTTCAGTTACGGTATCCATCGCCGCGGAGAGCATAGGAATATTCAGGCGAATAGTTTTCGTCAGCTGCGTGCTGAGATCGGCGGTATTCGGCAGAACGGTAGAATGAGCGGGAACAAGGAGGACGTCGTCAAACGTCAGGGCTTCTTTAGCGATACGTAGCATGGGCAATATCTCGACCAGGGTGGATAAATATTGCCGTGGCATTATACAGAGCGTAACCGATTGCATCCACCCTTTTTTGCAAATAATACTTGCGATCCCCTCTCAGCGCGTTACTATCGACTGAATAACCTGCTGATTTAGAATTTGATCTTGCTCACATGTTGCCATCTCAATCCCCTGCAATATTTACGGTCAGCCGCCTGAATCAGACGGTTCGCTTACTGCTGGAACGCGAAATGGGCCAGGTATGGATAAGCGGCGAGATCTCTAACTTCAGCCAGCCCTCTTCCGGCCACTGGTACTTCACCTTAAAAGACGATAACGCTCAGGTGCGCTGCGCGATGTTTCGCAACAGCAACCGTCGCGTCACATTTCGCCCGCAGCATGGCCAGCAGGTGCTGGTTCGCGCCAACATTACCCTTTACGAGCCTCGCGGCGACTACCAGATCATCGTCGAAAGCATGCAGCCCGCCGGTGAGGGCCTGTTGCAGCAAAAATATGAGCAGCTCAAGGCGCTCCTGACGGCAGAAGGGTTATTCGATCAAAGCCACAAGCAGGCGCTCCCCTCTCCCGCGCACTGCGTTGGCGTCGTCACCTCCAAAACCGGCGCCGCGCTGCATGATATCTTACATGTGTTGAAACGCCGCGATCCCTCGCTGCCGGTGATTATCTACCCGACGGCGGTGCAAGGCGATGATGCGCCGGGGCAAATCGTGCGCGCAATAGCATTAGCCAACCAGCGCCAGGAATGCGATGTGCTGATCGTCGGGCGCGGCGGCGGTTCGCTGGAAGATTTATGGAGCTTTAACGACGAACGGGTCGCGCGGGCAATTTTCGCCAGCCGCATTCCGGTAGTGAGCGCCGTCGGCCATGAAACTGACGTCACTATCGCCGATTTCGTCGCCGACCTGCGTGCGCCGACGCCCTCTGCGGCAGCAGAGATCGTCAGCCGCAATCAGCAGGAACTGTTGCGTCAGCTACAGTCCGGCCAGCAGCGCCTGGAGATGGCGATGGATTACTTCCTCGCCAACCGCCATCGCCGCTTTACTCAGCTGTTTCACCGTTTACAGCAGCAACATCCTCAGCTGCGCTTAGCGCGTCAGCAGACCGAACTGGAGCGCCTGCGTCAGCGGATGCGCTTTGCGCTGGAAAGCCAGCTCAAACGTGCCGACCAGCGCCAGCAGCGCGCCGTGCAGCGGTTGAATCAGCAAAACCCGCAGCCGCGCATCCATCGCGCGCAGTCGCGTATTCAGCAACTGGAGTATCGTCTGGCGGAAAATATTCGCGCCCGCCTGAGCGAGCAGCGCGAGCGTTTCGGCAATACCGTGACGCATCTGGAAGCCGTCAGCCCGCTGGCGACGCTGGCTCGCGGCTACAGCGTCACCTCAGCCGGCGATGGCAAAGTATTGAAAAAAATCAAACAGGTGCAGGCTGGCGATGTCGTGACTACCCGGCTGGAAGATGGTTGGGTCGAAAGCGAAGTGACAGCCATCACTCCGGTGAAGAAAACGCGCGCCCGCAAAAAAGTCTGATTATCCGCCCGTTTCATGCGGGGATAACTATACTGCTGTCATGCCCTTTTAAAACCGTTCATCCGGCCAGGGAGCGTGATATGCCAGATACTCGTCCTCGTTTCGTGATTCCACCCTACATTTTACGCCGCATTGTCGATCATGGCTCCGCTCAGCAACAGCGCTGCGCGCAGCAAACGCTGAGCCATGTACAAACCCTCATGGCGCATGTGCCGGGCCGCCCCGCTGCCGCCCATGTCGCCATGCCAGGCCAGCTTGAGCGCGACATTTACGATGCCAGGCAGACTCAGGAACTTCCAGGGAGCCAGGTGCGTTTTGAAGGACAGCCTTCCAACGGCGATGTCGCCGTCGATGAGGCCTATGATTATCTCGGCATCACCCATGATTTTTTCTGGAAGAGCTATCATCGTGATTCGCTGGACAACCGCGGATTGAAGCTGACCGGCAGCGTCCACTATGGTCACGAATATCAAAATGCCTTCTGGAACGGGCAACAAATGGTGTTTGGCGACGGTGATGGCGAGATCTTTAATCGTTTTACTATTGCTATTGATGTGGTGGCGCACGAGTTAAGCCATGGCGTTACGGAGAGCGAAGCCGGGCTTATCTATTTCGAACAATCCGGGGCGCTCAATGAATCGCTTTCCGATGTTTTTGGCTCGCTGGTCAAACAATATCAGCGCCAGCAAACGGCAGACAAAGCAGACTGGATAATTGGCGAGGGGCTACTTGCGAAAGGTATTCACGGCCAAGGTCTGCGTTCGATGTCGCACCCGGGAACCGCCTATGATGACCCTATTCTTGGCAAAGACCCACAACCCGCCCACATGAAAGATTTTGTGCATACCCAGCAGGATAACGGCGGCGTGCATATTAACTCCGGCATTCCTAATCATGCTTTCTATCTCGCCGCCATCGCGCTGGGTGGTTTTGCATGGGAAAAAGCGGGATATGCCTGGTATGACGCGGTTTGTGATAAATCGCTGGCAAAAGACGCCGATTTCCCGGCCTTTGCCAAACTGACGATTCATCATGGCGAAAAACGTTTTGGTAAAGAGACCGCCGAGGCGATTCGAAAGGCCTGGGAGGATGTTGGAGTCACATCATGAACGAGGCAGACCTCAGCGATGACGCGATTATTGAGCTGGCCCGCGAAGGTGGCGTCGCTTGGATCCCGACGCTGAGCGGCATGCGTAAGATTGTCGTGGCGCAGCTTAACGAACAGCAAAAACAGCGCATCGCCGCAATACTGCAGCAGTCGTTGCCGCTCGGCAAGCCGCCGGGGCAGCCGGATTCTCCAGGTAGCGGCGACCAGCGTTTCTTTCGCATCCAAATAATCAGCGCCCAGCACTATCACAGCCTGATCATTCTCATCCCGGAAGAGCGGGCGCCGGAGGCGCTGGTTGAACTCTGGCGAAATGGTGAAGGCTGCGTTAGCGATTAACCGAGCACAAATTCGACGCGTTTTTTCGAAATCAATCCGTGGCCGTGCTGGCAGAAATAATCCACCGCGCCGCAGGCCTTCAGTACTTCCAGCGGCTGATGGCAGTCCGGGCAGCGGGCCTCTACAGCAAACTCTTTCTCACAGTGCGCGCAATGCGCGCCGTTGCCTTGCGTTTCCAACCGGGCATGGCAAATCGGGCAATTGAGTTCCATGGTGCCTCCTTCTCATAATGAATAGCATGAGTTTATCACGTCATACGTCAGCGTTGCTGACCCGCGAAGCGTTGAATAGGGTAGATAAAAAAAACCCGCCAGCGGCGGGTTTCTGCATTATTTACTTTTCTTGATATGCTTAATCAAGCGCTTACGCTTACGCATCTGGTTCGGCGTCAGGGTATTGCGTTTATTGGCAAACGGGTTTTCCCCTTCCTTGAACTGAATACGGATCGGCGTACCCATGACATCCAGGGATTTACGGAAGTAGTTCATCAGGTAACGCTTATAGGAATCAGGCAGGTCTTTCACCTGGTTGCCGTGAATCACCACGATCGGCGGGTTATAACCGCCGGCGTGCGCATACTTCAGCTTCACGCGGCGACCGCGTACCAGCGGCGGCTGATGGTCTTCTGCTGCCATGGTCATAATGCGGGTCAGCATGGCGGTACCCACGCGACGGGTGGCGCTGTCGTAAGCTTCGCGCACCGATTCGAACAGGTTGCCGACGCCGCTGCCGTGCAGAGCGGAGATAAAGTGCACGCGGGCGAAGTCGATGAAGCCCAGACGGAAGTCGAGGGTTTCTTTCACCTGCTCTCTCACTTCCTGGCTCAGGCCATCCCATTTGTTGACCACGATAACCAGGGAACGACCGCTGTTAAGGATAAAGCCCAGCAGCGACAGATCCTGATCGGAGATACCTTCACGGGCATCAATGACCAGCATCACCACGTTGGCGTCTTCAATCGCCTGCAGCGTCTTGATGACTGAGAATTTCTCCACGACATCGGTAATTTTGCCGCGCTTACGCACGCCGGCGGTATCGATCAGCACGTATTCGCGTTCATCGCGCTGCATCGGGATGTAGATACTGTCGCGGGTAGTGCCTGGCATATCGTAGACCACCACACGGTCTTCGCCGAGAATGCGGTTAGTCAGCGTTGACTTACCGACGTTCGGGCGGCCGACGATCGCCAGCTTAATCGGGAGATCTTGCGGGTTGAAGTCGTCTTCCGGTTCTTCAACTTCTTCGCCGTTTTGCTCGGCTTCAAACTGCGCCCAGTAGGCGGCGTCTTCATCCACTTCTTCCTGCGGATTAACCTCATCTACCCACGGTAGCAGCACGTGTTCCAGCAGGCTGGTAACACCGCGACCATGCGAAGCGGCGATCGGATAAATATCGCCCAGCCCCAGCGACCAGAAGTCGGCCATCGCCTGATCGACGTCGATGCCGTCGGTTTTGTTCGCCACCAGGAAGGTCGGTTTTTCTCGAGAACGCAGATGTTTGGCGATCGCGGAATCCGCCGGCATCAGGCCCGCGCGCGCATCAACCATAAACAGCACCACGTCGGCCTCTTCAATCGCCAGCAGAGACTGTTCCGCCATCCGGGTTTCCACGCCTTCTTCCGTACCGTCGATACCGCCGGTATCGATACAGATAAATTCGCGGCCTTCCACTTCAGCACGACCGTACTTACGGTCGCGAGTCAGCCCCGGGAAATCCGCGACCAACGCGTCACGAGTGCGCGTTAAGCGGTTGAAGAGCGTGGATTTTCCAACGTTAGGGCGCCCGACAAGCGCGACCACAGGTATCATGTTAAATGCCTCATACAAATTGCAATACAACCTCATTTTACGAGGTTTTTTAAAAAGTCAAAACGGCCCCTGTCTGTCAGGAGCCGTTTATTAAAGCGATACTACCGCGCGAGTTAACGCGTGATCGAATACAGCGTACCGTCTTTGGCCTGGATAAGCAGGCGACCGTCGGCGATAACCGGGTCGGTCAGGAAACCGGAGCTATCGACTTTCTGCTGCGCCACAAAGTGGCCATCTTCCGGATTAATCCAGTGCATGTAACCTTCGCTGTCGCCTACCACCAGGCTGCCGTTATACAGCGCCGGAGAAGTCAGCAGACGGTGCAGCAGATCGCTCTGGGTCCACAGCGTTACGCCGCCATCGGTGGTCAGCGCCAGCAGACGGTCATTCTGATCGACCAGATAGATACGGTCGCCGTCAACGATGAAATCGTTCACAGAACCCAGTTCGCGTTTCCAGATAATCTGGCCGCTGCGCAGATCCAGCGCGGTCAGGTTGCCATTATAAGCCAACGTATAAACAACGCCATTAACGATAACCGGCGTGGTGTCAACGTCGTTCAGACGGTCGATTTCAGTCGGGCCGGTGGCCGTAGAAATACGCTGCTGCCAAATCATCTGCCCTTGCTGCATCAGCACGGCGCTGACGCGACCGTTGTCACCGCCGACAATCGCCGCGCCATAAGCGGTGGCCGGAGCGGACTCACCGCGCAGGGAGAGCGCAGGCATGTCCAGGTTCACGGTCCATTTTACCGTGCCGTCGGTTTCGTTCAGCGCCTGCAGCTGACCGTTGCTGGTATGCACCAGTACCATGCCATCGCTAACGACCGGACGAGAAATCGCTTCACCCGCCACACGGCTCTGCCACGCGACGGTACCGTCGCTGGTATTCAGCGCGAACAGCTGCGCCTTTTCAGTACCAACATAAACGTGGCCGCCGGAAACGGTCAGCCCGCCGGAGAGCAGCGCCGGGGCGCGCGAGAACCACCCGTCTTTTTCCGCCAGGTTCACCGACCAGACTTCTTTACCGTCTTCAGCGTGCAGCGCTTTCACGGTGCCTTTACGGTCAGCCGCATACACAACGCCGTCGGCAAAGGCCGGGTGCAGGTTGGAATAGAAATCACCGATACCATCGCCAACTGAAGTGCTCCAGGACGTGGACGGCGTAAACTGGTTTTCCACCGTCGGCAGAGGTGACATTTTCACCACATCTTCTTCACTGTTAAACAGCGAGCAACCGCTCAGTAAGGTGACGGAAAGCAGCCCTGGCAAAAGTAATTTACGCAATTGCATCGAGTCCCTCTCAGATGGACAAATTATTTATTTTCATACGCATCATTTCGCTGAGCGCTGGCGATGCATCGCTTTTCACGCCTGCTTCCCAGGCCGCGCGGGCACCCTGCTTGTCGCCTTTGCTCAGCAGAATTTCACCGCGCAAATCGGCAACGATAGCGGTCCAGCCTTCGCCTTTAATGCCTTCCAGGGTTTTCAGCGCCGCATCCGGCTGCTTAAGCTGCAGCTGTACGCGGGCCAGACGCATATTGATAACCGATTTCAGGTTATCGTCAGAGGCGGCCGCCAGCCCTTGTTGCAGCTGCTTCTCCGCGCCCTGCAGATCGTTTTTATCGACCAGACGCTGCGCGAGCTCCAGCGATGCGAACGCGCCATAGGTGTTTTTGCTGTCGGCGGCGAATTTCTCCGCTGCGGTCAGGGTTTCAGGCGAACCTGACTTCAGCGCGGAAATGGCATTCTCATAGGCCAGAGAGGAATCCCGGGCCGAATCCAGCTGATGGGAAGTCCAGTAGCGCCAGCCAACCAGCGCGCCGATCCCTAAAATCACCCCGACGGCCAGCGCTTTACCGTTCTCGGCAAAGAAACGCTTGAGGGCGTCGACCTGCTCGTTTTCGTTGTTGAAAGTTTCCACGCAGTCCTTCTCCTGACTAATAGTTTCCGGGAAATTAACCCAGAAGTGTGCGCAAATGCGCGGCAACGCTATCCTGCGTTACGGTAGTTTGCTCACCTGAGCGTAAATCCTTCACTACCACGTTTCCGTCAGCAATTTCTGACTCACCGACCACCAGCGCGACCCGCGCGCCCCACTTGTCAGCGCGGGCGAACTGCTTCTTAAAGTTACCGCCGCCGTGGTTAGTCATCAGCTTAACGCCGGGCAGCGCATCGCGAACCTGCTCAGCCAGACGCATTGCTGCGGACTGAGTATCGGTACCGGAGGCTACCAGGTATATATCGACAACAGGATCGGCTTTAAATTCCGGATTGACTGCCTGAACCAGTAAAACAAGACGTTCCAGGCCCATCGCAAAGCCAACGCCCGGCGTTGCGCGTCCGCCAAGCTGCTCTACCAGACCGTCATAACGGCCGCCGGCGCAGACGGTACCCTGCGAACCGAGGCTGGTCGTGACCCACTCAAATACGGTGCGATTGTAATAGTCGAGCCCGCGCACCAGGCGCTGGTTGACGGTATAGCGAATTCCAGCGGCGTCGAGCAGCGCGCACAGACCGGCGAAGTGTTCTTTGGACTCGTCGTCCAGATAATCGCCCAGCGCCGGCGCATCGTTCAGCAGCACCTGCACTTCCGGATTTTTAGAGTCCAGCACGCGCAGCGGATTGGTATACATGCGGCGTTTGCAGTCTTCATCGAGCTTATCTTTGAATTGTTCCAGATAGGCAACCAGCGCGTCGCGATAGGCGGCACGCGCCTCCAGCGAACCGATGGAGTTCAGCTCAAGGCTGACATGATCGGAAATGCCCAGCTCGCGCCACCAGCGCGCGGTCAACATGATAAGCTCAGCGTCGATATCCGGGCCCTGCAGGCCAAAGACTTCCGCGCCAATCTGATGGAACTGACGGTAGCGCCCTTTCTGCGGACGCTCGTGGCGGAACATCGGCCCCACGTACCACAGACGCTGTTCTTGATTGTACAGCAGACCATGTTCGATGCCGGCACGTACGCAGCCCGCCGTTCCTTCCGGACGCAGCGTCAGGCTATCGCCATTGCGGTCTTCGAAGGTATACATCTCTTTTTCAACCACGTCGGTCACTTCGCCGATCGCGCGTTTGAATAACGGGGTCTGCTCTACAATCGGCAAACGAATTTCGCTGTAACCGTAGCTACCGAGCACCTGCTTCAGTGAGCCTTCAATGCGCTGCCAGAGAGCGGTTTCGCCCGGCAGATAATCGTTCATGCCACGGATGGCTTGAATGTTCTTTGCCACGTTTATTCTCTTTATATATAAAAATGAACCCCGGCGCCTTGCGCCCGCAGGTTCAATCATACACGGGAAGCGTATTGCTTCCCAACACGTTATTTTGCTTCAACCTGCTGAACTTCAATACGACGCGCTTCATCCAGCATGGTGGCTTTCGCACGGATACGCGCTTCCAGCTGGTCGATCATGTCGTTGTTGTCCAGTCGGTCTTTGCGAACGCCGTCCTCGTACAGGCCGCTTTTCTTGTTGCCGCCAGTGACGCCGAGAGTGGAAACCAGCGCTTCGCCAGGGCCGTTAACCACACAGCCGATGATCGAAACATCCATCGGAGTGATGATATCTTCCAGACGCTGCTCCAGCGCGTTCACCGTACCGATGACGTCAAACTCCTGACGCGAGCAGGTCGGGCAAGCGATAAAGTTAATACCGCGAGAACGGATGCGCAGCGACTTCAGGATATCGAAGCCAACTTTGATCTCTTCCACCGGGTCGGCGGCCAGCGACACGCGCAGGGTATCGCCGATCCCTTCAGACAGCAGCAGACCTAAACCGATCGCGGATTTTACCGCGCCGCTACGCGCGCCGCCGGCTTCAGTGATCCCGAGATGCAGCGGTTGATCGATCTGCTTCGCCAACAGACGATAGGATTCAACAGCGAGGAAGACATCTGAGGCTTTTACGCTAACTTTGAACTGATCGAAGTTCAAACGATCGAGATGATCGACGTGACGCATGGCGGACTCTAACAGCGCCTGCGGCGTCGGCTCGCCGTATTTTTCCTGCAGATCTTTTTCCAGCGAACCGGCGTTGACGCCGATGCGGATAGGAATGTTTTTGTCGCGCGCGCAGTCCACAACCATGCGGATACGCTCTTCGTTACCAATGTTGCCAGGGTTGATGCGCAGGCAATCAACGCCATATTCCGCGACTTTCAGCGCGATACGGTAGTCAAAGTGGATATCGGCGACCAGCGGGACGTTGACCTGCTGTTTGATGAGCTTGAAAGCTTCCGCTGCGTCCATCGTCGGGACGGAAACGCGGACGATGTCCGCGCCTACGCGCTCCAGCGCTTTGATTTGATTTACCGTCGCGGCCACATCGGTGGTGCGAGTATTGGTCATCGACTGTACGGCGATGGGAGCCCCATCGCCAATCGGCACATTACCAACGTAAATGCGTTTGGACTTTCTACGTTGAATTGGAGCCTGGTTATGCATGAAAAATCTCCCGCGTTACCCGTCTGTTACTGCGCCGGTGATTGTTCGGCATTAAGGGTCAGACGCGCAACCTGGTTAGTTCTGATAAAACGACTCAAATCGACTGGTTTGCCCAGATACTGAATTTGTACCGCAGCCGGGGCGCCGATTTTCAGCTTATACGGCGCCTGACCGCTCAGGTTCAGGTTCCCGCCTTTACGCTGCAGGCCGCTGAACAGTTTCTTACCGGTCGCATCGCTCACTTCCAGCCAGCAATCGGCGCTAAAGTTCATCACCAGATCCTGAGCGGAAGCCGTCGTCGCGGCATTCGCCTGATCGGTCGGCAATGCGGAGGTCGGGGCTGGCGCAGCCGGCGCGGCGGCGGCGGTATCAACGTTAGCCTGCGAAGGAGCGACCACGGCGTTGTTATCCACCGGCGCGGAGGTCGCCGCTGGCGCGCTTGGCGCAGGTGCGGTGGAGGTATCGACCGGCGCGCTATTGGCATTGGCTGCCGTCGTATCCGGCGCGTTATTCGCCGAGCTGGTATCCAGCGGAATTGACTGGCTGCCGCTATCGCTACTGTTCAGATCGCTGGTGGATTGATCGGCCATGCTGGTGATCTCTTCCTGCTGCGCTTTGTGGTCTTGCCACCACCATGCGCCGCTCAGGCCGATAACCACAAACAAAATCAGCCAGGTAAAGCTCATCAGCCAACCGTCGCGTTTTTTGCGACGTTTACCCAGCGAGAAGCTCTGCATCGGCGCCACTTTGGCGGCGCGAATCGGCGCTTGCTTCGCCATCATCGGCAGCAGTTCTTCTTCCGGAATATGTACGAGGCGAGCGTAGGAACGGATATAGCCACGCAGGAAGGTCGAAGCGAGATCGGCTGGCGCCTTATCTTCTTCAATATCACGAACCGTGGAAACCTTCAGGCATAAGCGTTCAGCCACCGCTTGCTGGCTGAGTCCGAGTTGTTCGCGGGCGTTACGCAGGCGCGCGCCCGTAGAGTTTGCTTCTTGATGGTCTTGAGTGGCTTCAGTATTCATTCGCTACAACTACTGGTACGTGAAATTTAAAGTTCAGCGCGGGAAAGAGCCTGCGCCGCGAGACACTGCTCAACGTCAACCGACAGTATAAGGCTGTCCGGGCGACTATCACAGAGACTTATCAATATTGAATGCTAAGCGGTTGTTGTACCGCTACATACTGCCTCAAAGTCGACAAAAACGCACCGTAATTATTAACCGAATCAGCGTATTTCGCCTGGCAATTCGACATATTTATGCAGCGCGCAGCGAAAGCTGTGCGCTGCATAACTTATCAGACGGCTTTCACGTCGATCGCTTCGCCCTGCATACGCTTACGCAGCGTACGTTTGGTACGGTCGATTACGTCGCCCGCCAGCTGGCCGCAGGCAGCATCGATATCGTCGCCGCGGGTTTTACGCACGATGGTGGTGAAACCATATTCCATCAGCACTTTGGAGAAACGATCGATACGGCTGTTAGAACTACGGCCGTACGGCGCGCCCGGGAACGGATTCCATGGGATCAGGTTGATCTTGCACGGCGTATCTTTCAGCAGCGCCGCCAGTTCATGGGCGTGCTCGGTACCGTCGTTGACGTGATCCAGCATGACGTACTCGATAGTCACACGACCCTGGTTGGCGTTGGACTTCGAAATATAGCCGCGCACCGAGTTCAGGAAGGTCTCAATATTGTACTTTTTGTTAATCGGTACAATTTCGTCGCGGATGGTGTCGTTCGGCGCGTGCAGAGAAATCGCCAGCGCAACGTCGATCATGTCGCCGAGTTTATCCAGCGCCGGCACCACGCCGGAGGTAGACAAGGTCACGCGGCGTTTGGAGAGACCAAAACCGAAGTCATCCAGCATGATTTCCATCGCCGGAACGACGTTGTTGAGGTTCAGCAGCGGCTCGCCCATGCCCATCATTACCACGTTGGTAATTGGACGCACGCCGGTAGTCTTCACCGCGCCGACGATTTTCGCCGCGCGCCAGACCTGGCCAATAATTTCGGAAACGCGCAGGTTACGGTTGAAGCCTTGCTGAGCGGTGGAGCAGAATTTACATTCCAGCGCACAGCCAACCTGTGAAGAGACGCACAGCGTGGCGCGGTCTTCTTCCGGGATGTATACCGTTTCAACGCGCTGATCGCCAACGGCAATCGCCCACTTAATGGTGCCGTCGCTGGAGCGCTGCTCTTCAACGACTTCCGGCGCACGGATCTCGGCGACTTCCTTCAGTTTGCCGCGCAGGACTTTGTTGATGTCGGTCATTTCATCAAAGTCATCGCAGCAGTAGTGATACATCCATTTCATCACCTGATCGGCGCGGAAAGGCTTCTCGCCCATGTTTTTGAAAAACTCGCGCATCTGCTGACGGTTTAAATCCAGCAGGTTGATTTTGGCATCTTTATTCGGCACCGTCAGAGCGGCGGTATCAGGTGTGACAATTTGTTCAGACATAATTTTTCCGGCCTCGTTATTACACGTTATGGCCCCAGGTGGGTTGAAAAAGAAACGCCCCGGAGAGCGACTGCTCGTCCGGGGGCGCTATATTCTACAAATTCTGGCGCATCATTGCCACGTTTGCACAAAGCAATGATAAAAAAATCTGTAACTGCGTACTTAATCCTCTAAGGCTTTTCGATTGTCAGGCCAACGCCGCGACGGTCGAAAAGACGAGGGGCGTATCTCCAAAGTATTTCAGGTCACCGCGAGGCGGCGAGTTCGCAAATCCCCGGGAGCATAGATAACTATGTGACCGGGGTGCGCGAATGAAGCCAACAAAGCGGTGGCGTGAAAGACGCAGGAGATTAGCGAGTGCGCGGGCAAACCTCGCCTTCAGCAAAGAAGAACGCGATTTCGCGAGCAGCGGATTCTACAGAGTCGGAACCGTGGGTGCCGTTCTCGGTGAAGCTGTCAGCGTAGTCAGCGCGCAGGGTACCGGCCAGGGCGTTGTCCGGGTTGGTGGCGCCCAGCAGGTCACGGTGACGCTGAACCGCGTTTTCGCCTTCCAGTACGGAAACCACGATCGGGCCGGAGGTCATGAACTCAACCAGACCGTCAAAGAACGGACGACCTTCGTGCTCAGCATAGAAACCGCGAGCCTGCTCAACGGTCAGATGCAGCATTTTGGTGCCGACGATTTTGAACCCTGCAGCTTCAAAGCGAGAAAAGATGCTGCCAATAACGTTTTTTGCCACCGCGTTTGGTTTGATGATGGAAAAAGTACGTTCAATAGCCATGATTACCTCTAATTAAATGTTCTGTTGTTGCACATACGATCGTATGGCCTGGCGCGCATTATAATGAGCAACGTCGGCGATGCCTACGGATGAAGGTAACATTTTGTTAAAATAAGATGAGTATTAGCAACACAAACCGCCAACAACAGATTTACCCTGTTTATTGTAGGGTGAAATTAGCGGCCGCCGTTTGCCCTGCCTCATCCATTACCACCAGTTGCCACTCGCCGGGTTTATCTAGCGTAATTGTCGTTCTTACGCCTGTTGCCTCTAATGGTTCGCCGTTAATAAACCACCAGCGTCGCCCTTCCCCACCGCTCGTTTGTACGGGTAACATCACCCGCGCCTCGCCCGGCAGTCGTTTTATCACTGCGCCTTCGCGGATGCCGGAAAGCACCAGCGGCGCGGCATCCTGAGTCTGCAGCGGCGGACACGCCTTCGATGCCGTACCCAGCCGCGCCCGGCGGCGCTCGCTAACCGGCAGCCAGGGTTCCAGCGGCAGCGGCCAGACATCAACAGAAGTTTCTGTCGCGCCCGGACAATCCGCGGCGACCCTTTCTCCTGCTGCGTTACGCCAGACCGGGAAGCGGATACCGCGCACGCCCTCCTGACCCGGTAGCAGCAGCGTCGGCGGCTGGCTGGCGTCCAGAAGCCAGCTGGCTAAACGCCTGCGGCAGTTACTATCGCCAACCGGCAGATCCTGCCCGCCGGGCCAGCAGACAGTGCCGCGGCTCACCGACTGCGGACGCGGGTCGACCGGCAGCCCGCCGCGGCTCATTAACGGACGCGCCAGCAGCATATTATTGACCTGGTTTAACAGCGGCACGGCGCTGGCAAAACCAAACTGCCCCACCACCGGCGTACCGTCTGGCCGTCCGGTCCAGATGCCAATCAAATAACGCGCGTTGAGGCCTACCGCCCACGCATCGCGATAACCGTAGCTGGTACCGGTTTTCCACGCCAGCGGCACCGCCTGCGGCAGCGACGCATCGGGTAATGGCTGGGCTTCGCCTGCCAATATCCGCCGGGTGATCCACGCCGCGCCTGGCGACATTAGCGCCCTTTCCACCAGCGGGTCGTCGGGCTTCATGCGCAGCCGCGCCGCCTTGCCATGGCGGGCGAAGGCGCCATATGCCGCGACAATATCTTCCAGCCTCGCTCCGGCGCCGCCGAGGATCAGCGACAGATTCGGTTCGGCGCCGGCGGGTAGCATCAGAGGGAGCCCGGCATTGCGTAAATTAGCCGCAAAGCGTTTTGGTCCATAGGCTTCGAGCACCTGCACCGCCGGGAGATTCAACGAACGCACCAGAGCCTCGCTGGCGCTCACCGGGCCATGAAACCCGCTGTCGAAATTACCTGGACGATAATCGCTAAAGCGCCGTGGCACATCCTGTAATAGCGATGCCGGGTGAATCAGCCCGTCATCCATCGCCATCGCGTAGATAAAGGGTTTCAGCACCGACCCCGGCGAGCGCACCGCCGAGACCATATCAATGTGGCCGAAGCGGCTATCATCGCGGATATCCGCCGATCCCACCCAGCCGCGGACTTTCATATCGGTGTGATCGACGACGACAATCGCCAGTGAGCTGCGCGGCGGCAGACGTGATTTCCAGTTCATCGCCAGATCTTCAAGCTGCCGCTGGAGCCCGGCATCGAGCGTTGTCGTCACCTTTTCATCACCGCTTGTCGCCAGCACCCGGCGCGCAAACAGCGGCGCCAGCTGCGGCATCTGCCGCGGAAAAAGCCACACCGGCTCTTCCATCGCTTCCTGTACCGCTCGTTGCGGCCAGACGCCCTGGCTGAGCATCCTCTCCAGCACCTTATCGCGAGCCGCCTGCGCCCGCTGCGGCCAGCGGTCCGGGCGTAAACGGCTCGGCGCCTGCGGCAGCACGGCCAGTAGCGCCGCCTCGCCGTAGCTAAGCTGAGCGGGCGGTTTACCAAGATAAGCCCAGCTAGCCGCGCCGATCCCCTGCAGGGTGCCGCCAAACGGCGCGCGGTTCAGATACAGGGTAAGAATTTCGCTTTTTGACAGATGCCACTCCAGCTGCAGCGCCCGCCATAGCTGGCGTAGCTTGCCACCGAAGGTGCGCGGATGAGGGTCGAGCAGACGCGCGACCTGCATGGTGAGCGTGCTGCCGCCAGAAATCACCCGCCCGGAAGTGAGATCCTGCCAGGCGGCACGCAGCACCGCGAAGGGATTGACCCCCGGATGTTTCCAGAACCAGCGGTCTTCATACTGAATGAGCGCCTGCAGATAGCGCGGCGAAACGTCGGCGATGGTGACCGGATAACGCCAGACGCCCTGCGCATCGGCAAAGCGCCAGAGCGGCGTGCCGTCTTCCGCTACCACCACGCGGGCGGGGGTGACTTCATGCAGCGGCAGCGGCCACAGACGATCGGCCAGCAGCACCGCTAACCACAGCAGAAAAATAAACGCCGCCAGCCAGCGCCAGCGGCGTTTTATGCGAGGTAATGCGCGCATTTACGGCGTAACGGTAAGCGGGCCGCTGGCCGTTCCGGTCGCCCGCCACTGCGGTACATACATCGACTCCACCTGCGGTTGCGGAACCTGATAGGTGCCCGGCGTCACCGCCCGCGCCAGATAGACCAGCGTCACCGGCTGACCTTCATTGATGGCGACGGCGGCGACAAAGCGGTCATCGCGGAACTCGATATGCTGAATATCCGCCTGCTGCATCTGGTTAAGCAGGTTTTGTACCGCTTCGCCATTCTCCTGCAGGCTGGCGCTGCTATTAGCCAGGTTCTGGTTTTCCAGCTCAAGTCCCGCCGGCAGCAGATCGACCACCAGCGCGTCAGGAACGTTACGTTTGGCGGTCACCTCCAGCTTGACCAGCACCAGTTCACCGCTGCGCAGCGAAGTCAGCGATTTCTGCTGACCGTGGGTATCGAAAATAGCACGTTCAATCCCCAACACGTTGCCGCCCGGCTGTGGCGCGCTTTGCGGATAACCGCTGCTATCGAGGCGCAGCCACAGCGGCTGATTGCCGGTATTCGTCACCTGCAGCGCCGCCAGCCGATCGCCGTCGAGATTGCGGGTTTGCGCTTTGTCGCTGGCAAGCGGCTCCGCCTGCAGCGAGGTTTGCGCCTGCCAGTTGCCCGGCAGGTCGGCAAGCGTACGCCCGGCAAGGAACAGCGCGTTGGTTTCCTGCGTCGACAGCCAGCGCTGACCGAAGGCCTCTTCCGACAAGCTGCTCAACAGCTGGTTTTGCACCTCTGGCAGCAGCTTATTCTCTTCCAGCAGCGCCAGCTTCAGCGCATCATCGCGAAGTTGGCTGCCGTAATCGCCCAGCCAGCGATTCTCATCCTGGCGCGGCGTGGTAACCGCCAGCTTCATGGCCTCTGCGCCGCGCGGCGCATCCCCCATGGTTTTCAGCGCAATACCGAGTTGCAGCAGCGGCAATCCAGAACGCGCCTGTTCGTGACGGCTCCAGATTTCACGCAAGGCGCCGAGCGGCGCTTTTTGCTGGCGCGCCAGCACCAGCGCGGCATATGCCTGAGCGGCAAAACGGCTGGCCTGGGCATCGTCGCTGTAGCGCACGGTCATCAAACCCGGTTCCTGTAGATAGCGCAGCAGGCGCTCGTTGCCCTTATTAATCGCGTTGACCGGCACGCTATAGCCCTGCTCACCCGCGCGGACGAGGAAGTCCATGGCGTAGGCGGTCAACCAGTACTCTTCCGGGCCGGCTTTATCCCATAGCGCAAAGCCGCCATTTTCCAGCTGCATCTGCAGCAGGCGCGAGATACCAACATCGACCGCCGCGCGGCGTTTCTCATCGCTATCGCCGCTGATGCCCAGCGCTTTTAGCTGCGCCGCGCTGGTGTACAGAGAAGGGAACAGGCCGCTGGCGGTCTGCTCAAGGCAGCCATAAGGATAGGCTTTCAGCTCGCGAATATAGCGGGCGAGATTCAACGGCGGTTTACCGCTGAGCAGCAGTTGGCCCTGCAGCGTTTGCGGGGCAAACCCCTGACTCTGCGCCGCCGGCGCCTGCCAGCTTTCGCCAGGTTGTAGCACCGCGCCGCTATTGACGGTCTGTGCCGGGAATGCCGGACGTACGCCGATTTTCCACTGTTTTTGCAGCGGCGCGAAGGTTTCGCCCGGCAGGCTCAGACCGCTGATAGTGGCGTTGACCTGACCATCGCCGAACCCCGCTAACGCGGTCACCGGCACAAACAGCGTGCTGCGCGCGCCCGGCGCCAACTGTACCGGCGGCAGTTGGCCCTCGGTCAACGTGACCAACCCGCTGGCGGTAAGATGTACCTGCAGGGTTTGCGGTTTGTCGGTCAGATTGCTGAGATCCAGCGCCAGACGCGTGGCGTCGCCGCTGGCGAGGAAACGTGGGGTATTTAGTTCCGCGATAACCGGGGCGGCTACCACCACTTTATCTTCGCTGCTGCCGAAGTCGTCTGCCGTCCACGCCTGCGCCATCACCCGCAGCTCGCCGTTAAAATCGCCGATGGGTAATGTCACCGAGCCTTCACCCCGATCGTCCAACACTACCGGCTGCGCCTGCTGAGCGACGATCGTCACGTGATTAACCGGCGGTTTGCCGCCGCGTTTTAACTCGTCGCCATCGCCGCCGAAGCGCAGACTGGCTAATCGCCCTTGCCCTTCGATCACCTGACCGTAGATGTCATAAATATCCGCGCCGTAACGTTTCTGGCCGAAGAACGCGTTCCACGGATCCGGCGTAGCGTAATCGGTAATATTCAGCACCCCGCTATCCACCGCCGAGAGCAGAACGTTAACCTGTTTCGGCACCTCGCCCTCTTTAACGCTGGCCTTCACTTTCACCGTCAACGGCTGATTCGGGCGCATTTTCTCCGGCGCTTCCAGCGCCAAAGACAGACGGCGGTTTTCATCGCCCAGCGGCAGATGCAGCAGGCCGACCGCGCGTTTCGGCGTCGCCGATCGCGATTTATCGCCGGGGCGAACCACCAGCGTGCTGAGGTAGAGATCGTGGCGATTCCAGGCTTTATCCACCGGAATAGACAGATCCATGCCCTCCGCCGGGACGTCAATTTCCTGCCACCACAGCGGCCCTTCGCTGGATTCGACCATCGCGTAGCCTTTACCCGCCGCCGGGGCGGCAATATGCAGCTTGATGGTGTCGCCCGGTTTATAGCCAGGTTTGTCGAGCTTCATCGTTACGCGATCAGGACGCGCCGCGCCGGTGCCTTCGCTGTTATCCTGCCAGCTATAGCCCGCCCAGAAGCGCACGCTGCTGACAACGTCATCCGGCCCTTTCACCTCCAGACGATACGAGCCCCACTCTACCGGGAAACTCACTTTACCGGTCTGCCCGGCCTGCAGATCCAGCGACGTTTCGCCCTCCTGCAGATCTTTTTGATCGAACTGCGACTGCCAGCCTTCGCTATCGGACCAGTTCCAGTAGTAGTCGCGACGCTCGCGGATCAGCCGCACCTGCAGACCGGAGACCGCTTTTTTCTCGCCTTTGGCATCGGCATAGACGATGTCAAACGCGGCGTTACTGTTTTCATCGACTACCGGCTGTTTCACCGTGGTATCGGTGCGGTAGTCGTAAACGTCCTTCAGCGTAAATTGCGGACGGATCCCCGGCAGTGCCTCGGCAGGCCAGATCGGCTGCTGTACGGTACGGGTCACCGGACGGCCGCCGGATTCCAGCAGGCTAGCCTGCAACACGACCTGCAGCGGCGAATGGCTATCCTGCCACTGGCTCGCGGTGGTCACTTCGCCATGGCCTTTTTCATCCAGCGTCAGCTGGACTTCATCGAGGCTACGGGAGAGGTTTTCTTCCGCGATATCGCCGAACTGGAAGCCCGGCAGCGCGGCGACGGCATCGCGTAGCGGACGCAGGAACAGTTTGCCCTGCAGCTGATTGCCGCTGGCCGGCGCGCCGTAGAGATAAGCGCCGCTGACGCTAAAGGCGACGTCGGCATCCGGGGCGATAGGCGCGGCCTGCGGCGTCAGATTCAGCGCCATGCGTTCGGGCATAAAGTCTTCGACGTGGAAATCCCACTCGCGGGGTTGATTATCGCCGGTGCTGGCGCGAATGTGCCACATACCGGTGGCCGCGCCGCTGTCGAGCGGATAAGTAAACTGATACAGGCCATTGACCGGTTTGCTCATCACAGAGCGAATCACCTGGCCATCCGGCTGCACCACTTCCAGCTTCACCGGCTGCTTCGCCAGCGGTTTACCATCGCCGTCGCGCAACAGCGCGTTAAGGATAACCGTTTCCCCCGGGCGATAGAGATCGCGCGGGCCAAACATAAAGAACTGTTTACTGAAGCCAGGGGCGCCAGCGATGGAGAACTCCGCCAGATCCAGCGCCGGCAGTTTAAGGTCAAGCAGCGTCGTCTGCCCGTCTTTACGCGCCAGCAGCAGCGCCGCTTCTTTATCGGTTTGCAGAGTAACATGGCCCTGGCTATCGCTTTTCGCCTGCGCCAGCGTCTGCCCTTTGGCGTTTAGCAGTTGCACTTCAATATCCGACTGCGCGGCGCCATTTTCGAGGCTCTGGGTGAAGACATCGAGCCGGTTGTGGTAGCGATGCGCCGAGACGCCGATATCGCTGAGGGTGAACAGCGTTGCCGCATTACTGTAGCTGTAATGACCGGCCGGATTCATCACCGCCACATAGACGCCCGGCTGCTGGAGAGGCTTGATGTCGTTAAGCGGCAGCAGCAGCTTTTCACGGGTATTACGCGCCGGGTTGAGATCGAAGCGCCCGCTGTAAACCAGATCGGCCATCTTCAACAGTTCGTCAGATTCCCAATTGCTTAACGAGTTACGGTATTCCCACTGACTGACGAAGGCCGAGAGTGATTCCGGCTTGATACGGAAGAAATTAACATCGACATTGTCGACGTTCAGCGCCATCACTGGCAGCCCGGCGACCACTTTCCCCGGCAGCAGCGAACCGCGGCTGGCGAAACCGACGCTCGGCGCGATATCGCGAGTAGCGATGGTTTTTTCAAAAGAGCTGCCGAGGGTGGCGTCATTGAGGGCAATGAGCGTTGGGTCAACAGTGACGATCAATTCACGCTTTGGCTCGAGGTGGCGCAGACGCAGCTCTTTGAGATTCGGCGCCAGCTCCCACGCGCCGTCAACCTTGCCGCTTTTCTTATCGACCAGATGGACGCTGTGGGAGAAATCTTGATCCGGTTTGAGCGGAATGGAGAAGGTCAGCACCAGCGTCGCTGCGCCATCTAGCTGCACTTCAGAAGCGTCGAGCAACGTCAAAGCCTTGCCCTGGCTTTTTTCTTTTAACGTCGCCAGCTGCGCGCTATCCGGCTTTTTCGCGCTATCGGCGGCGCCTTTATCGGCCGCCGATACGGCCTGTGGTTCACCGCTGTTATCGCAGCCGCTTAATGAGAGCGCGGTAAGGAGCGCTAACGATAGCGCCGCTAAACGAAATGGTTTCATCCTTCTAACCCCTCGGCCCAGAGCCTGATGCAATCAATAACGTTCTATTATGCGTCATCGCGGCGATTCTCAACAGCTACCAGCATAGAAACCACCGATGAATCGGGAAACTACGTGACCACCTCCCCACTCCCGCGACCTTAACTTGTCAGCCCTTTATAAAACGCCGACAATTCATTGATCGATAATAAAACGGAGGCACTCATGTCCACCTCATTCTTTGTTGCGGCCGACTGGCTGGCGGAACATATTGATGACCCGCAGATTCAAATTCTTGATGCGCGGATGGCGCCGGCGGGTCAGGAAGCGCTGCGCGATATGGCGGCGGAATACCGCGACGGGCATATCCCCGGCGCGGTTTTTTTTGATATCGAAGCGCTGTCTGACCACACCAGCCCGCTGCCGCATATGATGCCGCGTGCGGAAACCTTCGCCGTGGCGATGCGCGAGCTTGGCGTCAACAGCGATAAGCACCTGGTGGTTTATGATGAAGGCAATCTGTTCTCAGCGCCGCGCGCCTGGTGGATGCTACGTACCTTCGGCGTCGAAAAAGTGTCAATTGTCGCCGGCGGCCTCGAAGGCTGGCGCCGTGATGAATTGCCGCTGGAGAAAGGCGAACCCGACCTGCCGGAAGGCGAATTTGAGGTGAACTTCGATCCGGAGGTGATCAAACGCTTAACCGATGTACTGCTGGTCAGCCACGAAGGATCGGCGCAGATCGTTGATGCCCGTCCGGCGGCGCGTTTTAACGGGCTGGCGGATGAACCGCGTCCAGGCTTACGCCGCGGGCATATCCCCGGCGCGCTTAACGTCCCGTGGACCGAGCTGGTGATTAATGGCGAACTGAAAACCGTTGATGAGATGAACGATATCTTTAAGCGTCAGGGCGTTGATTTTGCCCGACCGATTATCGCCAGCTGCGGTTCCGGGGTAACGGCGGCAGTAGTGGTACTGGCGTTGACCACCCTCGGCGTCAACGGCGTGTGCCTGTACGATGGCTCGTGGAGTGAATGGGGAGCGAGAACGGATTTGCCGATCGAGCCGGCGCAGTAAAGGTAAAATATCCGGGTAGTGGCTGCGCCCTACCCGGCAGGCTTTAAATAATCCGGTTCTGTTTGAAATCGCGCAGGAAGCTGCCCCAACGTTTTTCATAGAACGGCGTAATATGGGCAATCATAAAGTGGCTGATGCCCTTCTCGCCTTCTACCACCTGGCAAATATCGATAGGTTCATCGCCTGGCAAGGTATCGGTGGCCACGCTGCCGGTGGTTTGGATAATGGATTCAATATCTCCTTCCGCTTCAATCCCGATCAACAAGTTAGCCGGCGCGTCGGCGCTCTCTTTAATCGAGCACAGAAACGCCCGCTTGACGGTCTTCAGCGTTTTGAACAGCGTGGTCAGCGAATCCACCATCTGCGCCGGCGGTTCGGCGACTTCAGACAGCAGCAGCGCTTCACCGCCTTCCAGTACCGTCTGGGTACTGAGCGGACTGCCCTCTTCACCCAGCAGATGGCTGATTTCCCGCGGGGTAAATTCTTTGCCGCTCGGCAGCTTCGGGTTGAGGAACAGCGATTCGCCCAGCGTCATCGCCATCAGCGTGCGGGCGGGCATCATCACGAAAGCCTGTTCGTCTTCTACCGCCTGCTGCAGCGCCTCCAGCGAGGTAAAGAACGGAATAACCGACGTGCCGTCTTCTTTTTCCCAATGCTGTAGATCGAGGGCGCTATCTTCGACAATCTGCTCGCCGTCAGCCGCGCTACCCGGCACCCACACGGTGGCCTCAAGCAGCGCGGTGAAAAATGCCGGACGATGGGCAGGCTCGGTCGCCGCCTTCTCCAGCAGAGTTTCTAATTCATTTTTAGTATCAGACATAGATTCGCTACTTCAAAAATCGCCCGTCCGCGCGGGCTTACGGTTTTCCTGGCCGGGTAAGCGTAGCGCCACCCGGCAAGGCCATTACTCAGCCGTCAGCAGATTAGCGATAGTGCGCACGCCAAGGCCAGTCGCACCCGCCGACCACTGTTCAACCGCAGCTTTACGGTAAGTCGCAGAGCAGTCAATATGCAGCCAGCCCTGGTGGTAGTTTTCCACGAAGTGGGACAGGAAACCCGCCGCGGTGCTGGCGCCGGCCGGATACGCCGCGCTACCGGTGTTGTTCAGTTCAGCGAAGTTAGACGGCAGCTGGTTGCGGTGGAATTCGGCCAGCGGCAGACGCCAGAAGGCTTCATTTTCCGCCTGCGCGCTCGCCAACAGACGATTCGCCAGCGCGTCGTCAAAGCTAAACAGCGCGTGGTAGTCGTTACCCAACGCCGTTTTCGCCGCACCGGTCAGGGTGGCGGCATCGATGATCAGCTGCGGCTTCTGCGCCGAGGCGTCGATCAGGCCATCCGCCAGCACCAGGCGACCTTCGGCGTCGGTGTTCATGATTTCAACGGTTTTACCGTTGCGGTAATGAATGATATCGCCAAGCTTGAAAGCGTTGCCGCTAATCAGGTTATCCGCGCAGCACAGGAACAGCTTCACACGTTTGTTCAGACCGCGGGTAATGGCGAAAGCCAGCGCGCCCGTCACGGTGGCCGCACCGCCCATGTCGGATTTCATCGAATCCATAAAGGCGCTTTGCTTGATGCTGTAGCCGCCGGAGTCGAAGGTGATGCCTTTGCCGACCAGACAGGCGTATACCGGCGCGTCTTTATCGCCGGTCGGGTTGTAGTCCAGCGCCAGCAGGACCGGCGGGCGCTCGGAGCCGCGGCCAACGGTATGCAGGCCAAGATAGTTCTGCTCGCGCAGATCTTCGCCTTTGGTGATGCGATAGCTGACCTTTTCGCCCGCCACGCCGCACAGCAGATCGACGGCGCGCTGCGCCAGCTGTTCTGGCCCCAGCTCTTCTGCCGGCGCGTTGATGGTGTCGCGAACCCAATCGATGATCGTCAGGCGGTTATCCAGCTCGCTGCGCTGCGCGTCGTCCAGGGTTGGCCATTCGACCTGGCGCTGACCTTTCGGCCCTTTATAGCCGGCCCAAAAGGCCCAGGCGCGATCGGTGTTCCAGCCTTCGCCGCTCAGGGCGACGTGCTTGATCCCCATGCCGTCAATTTTGCGCGCCGCGCGCTGGATTAACCCCAGGTCGTCTTTACCGTTGAGATGTAAGGCGATACCGTCGTTATTGATACTCCAGGTCGCTTTTTCTCCCCAGCGCGCATCGGCAGGCAGAGTAGAAAGCGTAATCTTCATGGCTTCGGTCATTATCTTTATCCTTATTAGCAAACGGGCCACCCTATGGCAGCCCGTTAAAATTTTTCCGCTTGAGGCGAAAATTATTCGGCTTCGTCTAACCAGACTAGCAGAATCGCCTCCAGAATTTTTTCATTGGATGCGTTTGGGTCGTCATCGAACTCTTCCAGGTCGCAAATCCACTGATGCATATCGGTGAAGCGAACGGTTTTCGGGTCGAGATCCGGGTAAGCGTCATACAAGGCTTCGCCGATTTCGCGGCTGTCGGTCCATTTCAGTGCCATATTAGTGCTCGCGTGCGTGGTTGATGGTGTAACGTGGGATCTCAACGACCAGATCTTCGTCGGTGACGCGCGCCTGGCAGCTCAGACGGCTATCAGGTTCCAGCCCCCAGGCTTTATCCAGCATGTCGTCTTCATCTTCGCTACTTTCCGCCAGCGAGTCAAAACCTTCACGCACGATGCAGTGGCAGGTGGTGCAGGCACAGGATTTCTCACAGGCGTGTTCAATCTCGATACCGCTACGCAGCGCCGCATCCAGAATGGTTTCACCGCTCTCAGCTTCCACAACTACGCCATCCGGGCACAGGTCCTGGTGGGGCAGAAAAACAATTTTTGGCATTTTAAACCTCGTCCACGGATTGGCCTTTCAGCGCAGCGCGGACCGACTGGTCCATGCGGCGTGCGGCGAATTCCTGGGTTTGTGTGTCGATATTTTTAATGGCTTCTTTAATCGCGTCGGCATCTTCGCCTGCCGCGGCGGTGCGAACCTGCTCCGCGGCGGCATCGATAACCTGACGCTCTGCGGCGCTTAACAGCGCGGCGTCGGCGGCCAGCGCGCTTTCCAGGCTCTCCAGTACGCGAGCGGCTTCGACTTTCTGTTCAGCCAGCATACGCGCCTGAATATCCTGTTCGGCGTAGCTCATCGAATCTTTAATCATGTTGGCGATTTCGCCGTCGGTCAGGCCGTAAGACGGTTTCACCTGGATTGAGGCTTCCACGCCGGTCGATTTCTCCATCGCCGTGACGCTCAGCAGACCGTCGGCATCAACCTGGAAGGTCACGCGAATATGCGCCCCGCCCGCCGGCAGCGCCGGGATACCGCGCAGCGCAAAACGCGCCAGGGAGCGGCAATCCTGCACCAGCTCACGTTCGCCCTGCATCACGTGAATAGACATCGCCGTTTGGCCATCTTTGAAAGTGGTAAACTCCTGCGCCCGGGCCACCGGAATGGTGGTATTACGCGGGATCACTTTCTCTACCAGGCCGCCCATGGTTTCCAGCCCAAGCGACAGCGGGATAACATCAAGCAGCAGCAGTTCGCTGTCCGGTTTGTTGCCGACCAGAATATCCGCCTGAATCGCCGCGCCAATGGCGACGACTTTGTCCGGGTCGATAGAGGTCAGCGGGGTACGGCCAAAGAATTCGCCAACGCGCTCACGCACCAACGGCACGCGGGTGGAGCCGCCAACCATCACCACTTCCAGCACTTCTTGCGCTTCAACGCCGGCGTCTTTCAGCGCGCGACGGCAGGCCATCAGAGTACGTTTTACCAGTGGGGCAATCAGATCGTTAAACTGGCTACGGCTGATATCGCCCTGCCAGCCGCCGACCTCAACGTGCGCCACGTCGGCATCGCTCAAGGCGATTTTCGCCGCAATGGCGGTATCCAGCAGCTCACGCTGCAGGCGGTTATCGCTACGGTCGCTGAGACCTGCCTGCTCGCGCAGATAGTCGGCCAGCAGATGGTCGAAATCATCGCCGCCGAGAGCGGAATCGCCGCCGGTCGCCAGCACTTCAAACACCCCGCGGCTTAAGCGCAGAATGGAGATATCAAAGGTACCGCCGCCGAGATCGTAAACCGCAATCACCCCTTCCTGGCCGGAATCGAGGCCGTAGGCGATAGCCGCCGCGGTCGGCTCATTGAGCAGACGCAGCACGTGCAGGCCCGCCAGACGCGCCGCGTCTTTGGTTCCCTGACGCTGAGCATCATCGAAATAGGCCGGAACGGTAATGACCACGCCGTCGAGATCGCCCGCCAACGCTTCGGTCGCCCGGGCAGCCAGCGCTTTGAGGATATCGGCGGAGACCCGCACCGGATTCAGCAAGCCGCCGGCGGTCTGGAGCATCGGCAGTCCATTTTCGCTGGCCTGCAGCTGATACGGCAGATGCGGATAGCGGGTTTGAATATCGGCGAGGGAACGCCCCATCATTCGCTTCACCGAGCTGATGGTGTTCACCGGATCCTGAGCGGCATTCAGCCGGGCTTCATAGCCGACGGTCAGCCCCGAGGCGTGGTAGTTCACGACCGACGGCAGCAGGTAGCGGCCTTGATGATCGGGCAGAGTTTCGGCCTGGCCGCTACGCACGGTAGCAACCAGAGAATTGGTGGTGCCAAGGTCGATACCTGCCGCCAATCGACGCTGATGCGGCGCGGCGCTCAGACCAGGCTCACTAATTTGTAATAGGGCCATAATTGCTTCCGAAAATTAAAAATCGAGCAGTTTTTCTTCGAGTTCTTCAGCACTGCTGCGCAGTTTATCGAGAAAACGGAGCTTGCGTACAGTATCAGCCGCCGCATCCCAGGTCTCGTTTTGCAATTGTTCAACCATCAGTTGATGGCGGGTATCAAACAGCGCTTTTACCCGTTTGATAAAAGCTTCCAGCCGCGCTTCGTCTTTCGCCTGGCCGATTTCATCGAGCTCTTCGCGCAGTTCCAGCTGCTCCATCAGGAACGCGGTGTCGCGGACGGTGTGCTGCTCGCTGGCGAGGTCAAAGCCGTGCAGCGAAAGGAGATATTCCGCACGGGTCAGCGGATGACGCAGAGTCTGCCAGGCCTGGTTAATGGTGGCGGAGTGCTGAACCGCAGCCAGCTGTTCCGCAGCGGGCGCGCTGGCAAATTTATCCGGATGGTACTGGCGCTGCAGATCCTGATACCGGACAGCCAGTTGTTCGAGCGAGAGGGTATAGCTGGCTGGTAACCCGAAGAGGGTGAAATAGTCCATAGTAACCTCAGGGTCATGCATCTAAACGAAAACCCCACGCGCGGCGTGACCGCGGTGGGGTTGGGGATTACCGATTATACGTTAAAGCTTTCGCCGCAACCGCACTCATCTTTCACGTTCGGGTTAGTAAATTTGAACCCTTCGTTAAGGCCTTCTTTGACGAAGTCCAGTTGAGTGCCGTCGAGGAATTGCAGGCTCTTACCGTCGATCACGACTTTCACGCCTTTGTCTTCAAACACGGTGTCTTCTGCCGCCGGCTCGTCAACAAATTCCAGTACATAAGCCATGCCTGAACAGCCGGAGGTTCTTACCCCCAGACGCAGGCCAAAGCCTTTACCGCGGTTCGCCAGGAAGGAATTGACTCGCGCTGCTGCACTGTCGCTTAAGGTAATCGACATAACAAACCTCAACTCTTAATTATTTTGCTTCACGTTTGCTTTTGTAATCCGCAATCGCGGCTTTAATCGCGTCTTCCGCCAGGATAGAGCAGTGAATTTTCACCGGCGGCAGTTCCAGTTCATCGGCGATATCGGTGTTCTTGATAGCCTGCGCTTCGTCCAGCGATTTACCTTTCACCCACTCGGTGACCAGGGAGCTGGAAGCGATAGCGGAACCGCAGCCATAGGTCTTGAAGCGCGCGTCTTCAATGATACCTTCATTGTTGACTTTAATCTGCAACTTCATGACGTCGCCGCACGCCGGCGCGCCAACCATACCGCTACCGACGCTGTCGTCGCTGTTGTCGAAAGAGCCGACGTTGCGCGGGTTTTCGTAATGATCGATGACTTTTTCGCTGTATGCCATGATGAATTCTCCTTATCGGTGCCGAATTAGTGATGTGACCATTCAATGCTGTTCAGATCCACGCCCTGCTTGAACATTTCCCACAGCGGAGAAAGGTCGCGCAGACGGCCGATGGAGTTACGAACCAGCTTGATGGTGTAGTCAATCTCTTCTTCGGTAGTAAAACGACCTAAAGAGAAACGAATAGAACTGTGCGCCAGTTCATCAGTCATGCCTAATGCGCGCAGCACGTAGGATGGCTCAAGGCTCGCGGAAGTACAGGCTGAACCGGAGGAAACCGCCAGGTCTTTCAGCGCCATAATCAGCGACTCGCCTTCAACATAGTTGAAGCTGACGTTGAGAATGTTCGGCGCGCCCTGCTCAAGGTCGCCATTCAGATAGACTTCTTCCATATCTTTCACGCCGTTCCAAAGACGGTCACGCAGGCCGCGCAGGCGAGCCATTTCGCTTTCCATCTCTTCTTTGGCGATACGGTAAGCTTCGCCCATACCGACGATCTGGTGGACAGGCAGGGTGCCAGAACGCATGCCGCGCTCGTGACCGCCGCCGTGCATCTGCGCTTCGATGCGGATACGCGGCTTACGGCGTACGTACAGCGCGCCGATACCTTTCGGGCCATAAATTTTGTGACCGGAGAAGGACATCAGGTCAACTTTCAGCTGGCTCAGATCGATAGGCAGTTTGCCCACGCTCTGGGTGGCGTCAACGTGGTAAATGATACCGCGGGCGCGGCACATTTCGCCGATGGTAGCGATATCCTGCACCACGCCGATTTCGTTATTCACGTGCATGATGGAAACCAGGATGGTGTCGTCACGCATCGCCGCTTCCAGTTCTTTCAGATCGATAATACCGTTGCTCTGCGGAGCAAGGTAGGTCACTTCAAAACCTTCGCGCTCAAGCTGACGGCAGGTATCCAGTACCGCTTTATGCTCGGTTTTGCTGGTGATGATGTGCTTGCCTTTTTTCTGATAAAAGTTGGCTGCACCTTTAATCGCCAGGTTATCGGATTCCGTTGCGCCGGAGGTAAAGACGATTTCGCGCGGATCGGCGCCGACCAGTTCGGCAATCTGATTACGGGCGATATCTACCGCCTCTTCAGCCTGCCAACCGAAACGGTGAGAACGTGAGGCCGGGTTACCAAAGGTCCCGTCCAGGGTCAGGAACTGCATCATTTTCTCGGCAACACGCGGGTCCACCGGCGTTGTTGCGGAGTAATCGAGGTAAATCGGTAATTTCATTGCTCTTAAACTCCGTACATCACTCAATGCAAGGAACCAGGCAACCGGCTTGATGTACGACCGAGTACACGAGATGCTTCAACATCCCGGCCTGATTCTGAAAATCTTTATTATTGCTATCTACCCTGCCGTTTCACCTTGCAGCCCGTAAGCCGCAAGCTGAAACTAAGCCTCGTGCTAGGCGCGCAGTTTTACGTCAATGGCGTCCTGAGAACGCGTAGTACGCTGAGATTCATGATTGTGCTGACGACCAGAAACATCGAGGATTTCCTGGTTATTCACCAGTTCGCCCAGGGTGATGTTGTTGAGGAAACCGGTCAAACGTTCGCTCAGATCGCGCCACAGCGCGTGGGTCAGACACTTATCGCCACCCTGGCAGCCGCCTTTACCCTGACAACGGGTGGCGTCAACGGATTCGTCTACGGCGCTGATCACTTCGCCTACGGCGATGCTGCCAGCTTCTTTACCTAACAGGTAACCGCCGCCTGGTCCACGAACGCTGGATACCAGACCATTTTTACGCAGGCGAGAGAACAGCTGTTCCAGATAGGAAAGCGAAATTCCCTGACGCTCTGAAATATCTGCCAACGGAACCGGACCCGTTTCAGAGTTGAGCGCAACGTCAAGCATTGCGGTCACGGCATAACGCCCTTTAGATGTCAGTCTCATGTCTTACTTAACCTCAAACTCGCCCCTGCCCGGGCTTTTTATTAATATGGGTATTGCATAGCAGGGCCAAGTCTGACATTCCCGAGTAAATTGGTCAACTATTTACTTGACTGTTTTAGTCAGGTATTTGGCTTTCCGTGCCGTTATTGATTTCGAGCCGCTCCCGGGGTCGGCCAAAGGCCTCGCCCGGGCTACAACAGATTCGTAGGCCGGATAAGCGAAGCGCCATCCGGCGTTAACACGCTTACTTACCTTTATTCTGCTGCTCAATAGACGCCAGCATCCCGCGCAGGATGTTCAGCTCCTGGCTTTCCGGACGCGCGCGGGTGAACAGGCGACGCAACTTGTTCATCACCTGTCCCGGATGATTCGGGCGGATAAAACCGGTCGCCAGCAGCGTCTGCTCAAGGTGGCCGTAGAAACGTTCTAAATCATCGACCAGCGGATACGGCGTTTCTTCATGTTCAACCGCCGGTTGCGCCTGTTCCTGAGTCGCCAGCCAGGCCATTCGCACTTCATAGGCGATAACCTGCACCGCCATTGCCAGGTTCAGCGAGCTGTACTCGGGGTTGGCGGCGATCGCCACGTGATAGTGGCATTTCTGCAGTTCGTCGTTAGTCAGGCCAACGCGCTCGCGGCCAAAGACCAGCGCGACCGGCGCATGTTGGCCTTCGGCGACGCTTTTCAGACCGCATTCGCGCGGATCCAGCATCGGCCACGGCAGCGTGCGGGAGCGCGCGCTGGTGCCAACCACCAGGCTACAGCCCGCCAGCGCTTCATCGAGGGTATCGACGATCTGCGCGTTGCCAATCACATCGCTGGCGCCAGCGGCCAGCGCGATGGCCTGGGAATCAGGTTTCACCAGCGGGTTGACCAGCCACAGGTTAGTTAAGCCCATGGTTTTCATCGCGCGGGCAACGGAGCCCATATTGCCGGTGTGTGAGGTTTCTACCAGTACGATTCGAATATTTTGCAGCATTATGGTTCTTCGGCTAAAGATTATTCGTGCATGCTAACATAAAACGGAGACATAAGCAGAATTCGCTGTTACTATATGCGCCGTTTTTTCCCGTTCTTTAACATCCAGTGAGAGATACCGATGCATCCGATGCTGAACATTGCCGTGCGCGCAGCGCGCAAGGCGGGTAATTTAATTGCCAAGCACTACGAAACGCCAGATTCCGTAGAAACCAGCCAGAAAGGCAGCAATGACTTTGTGACTAACGTCGATAAAGCCGCAGAAGCGATTATTATCGAAACCATTCGCAAGTCTTACCCACAGCACACCATCATCACCGAAGAAAGCGGCGAGCACGCTGGTGAAGATCAGGATATTCAATGGGTTATCGATCCACTGGATGGCACCACCAACTTCGTTAAACGTCTGCCACACTTCTCTGTTTCCATCGCCGTACGCATTAAAGGCCGTACTGAAGTCGCGGTGGTTTACGATCCAATGCGTAATGAACTGTTCACCGCCACCCGCGGCCAGGGCGCGCAGCTGAACGGCTACCGTCTGCGCGGCAGCAACGCTCGCGATCTCGACGGTACTATCATCGCCACCGGTTTCCCGTTCAAAGCGAAGCAGCACGCTACCGCTTACATGAACATCCTCGGCAACATGTTCACCGAGTGCGCTGACTTCCGTCGCACTGGTTCCGCCGCGCTGGATCTGGCCTACGTTGCCGCTGGCCGCGTTGACGGTTACTTTGAAATCGCCCTCAAACCGTGGGATTTCGCCGCTGGTGAACTGATCGCTCGTGAAGCAGGCGCCATCGTTTGCGACTTTACCGGTGGTCATAACTATATGCTGACCGGCAACATCGTAGCCGGTAACCCGCGCGTCGTGAAAGCGATGCTGGCGAACATGCGCGAGCAACTGAGCGAAGCGCTGAAGCGTTAATTTCTCACTGAATGTAAAAAGGAAGCCGCGGCTTCCTTTTTTTATACCCTAAAACGGCCGCAAGCCGCCGCCCGGCGGGATCGCGCTACTCCACATCACGACAGCCGCCGTCAATAGCGCCACGCCGCCGGCCAGCGCCAGCGTCGCCCAGCCAACCTGTTTCCACATCGCCGGCGCCTGATGACGACTCAGGCGGATAGCCAACTGGCGGAATCCATGCACCAACAGCGCCAGCCCGCTTATGGTCAGCGACGTTCCCGCCGCCATCACCAGCGCGGCAGCCATGCCCCAGCCAAAGACGCCGATTACCTTGCTGAACAGCAGCACCATAATCGCTCCCGAGCAGGGACGCATGCCCATCGACAGTACAATCGCCAGCCTGGCGCGCCAGTCGTCGCCACTCTGTAGTTGATCCGGCGCCGGAAGGTGCTGATGGCCGCAGCCGCAATGTTCATCATGGACGTGATGCGGGGTAAAAACGGTAAACGTTGGCCGCCGCAGCAAGACTCGCAGTTTTTTCAATGCCCGCCAGCACAGTAAAAGCCCCAATGCGCCGACCAGCAGATAGCTCCCCTTCTCCAGCCAGAAGCTGCTGAGATGCAGTTGACGCGCCGGAAGCTGCAGCAGCGTCAATACCACCACCACCAGCGCTATCGCCACCATTCCCTGCAACAGCGATGCCGCCAGCGTCAGCGCAATACTCGATTTCAACTTTGAGGGATGGGTGGCAAGCCAGGTGGTAATCACGATTTTTCCGTGACCGGGGCCAAGCGCGTGCAGTACGCCGTAGACAAAACTGAACCCGAGCAGTGACAGCCCCGCCGCTGACGGATTATCCGCCACCGCCTGCAGCAGTTGGCTGAGCTCAAGATTCAGTGAACGCTGCCAGACCGCGCTTTGCAACAGTACCTGCGGCCAGGCGAGCCACAACCAGATACCGCCCACGACGGTCAGCGTCAGAAACAGCGCCAGCGGCCAGAGTGATTTCCAGCGCGGCGCCCGCGCTCGCGGCGTAAAGACTACTGACATGTCAAGGTCACCTTCTGGGCGAAGTAGTTACCCAGTTCCATATCTTCCGGCGGCGCGTCCTCTTTATCGAGCGACTGCGCATAAGACAACATTTTGTCGTTGGGTTTCGGCGTCATTACCGTGGCCTTGCAGGAGGCCCGCAGCGCGGCAGGCAACGAAAAATCGCTATCCTGCTCATAAAACATATCGACGTAGTAGGTCGGATCGAAGGTGGATAAAGTAAAGGTTTGTCCGGCAACAGGTTGCGGTGTTGCCAACGGCAAGGTGAAGGTAAGTACCGCCTGCAGCCCGCTACGCGCAAGGCCGTAACCATCCGGGCGGTTAGCAAACTTCACCCGCTGGCCGTTATGCCACAGCTCGCTGAAGTAGTGCTGGCCGAGTACGTTGGCCATGACCTCCGCCGCCAGTTTTTTCCATACTTCGCTGCCCGCCTTTGCATTGCCGGCATCATAGAGCAGATCTGCTGACGTTATTTCGTCCATCGTCCAGCGCATCTTAAAACCGGTCAACAGACCGTCATTCACCACGGCTTCACTCTGCAAATTAATGAAGCTGTGCGGATGCGCAACGGCTGACAATGATAAAACCATGAAAAATGCCGCACCGACGCAGTGTTTCACTTTCTTCATCTGTTCCTCGCGTGAAAAATTCTGTGAACTTCGCCAGCAATCCTGATCTAAAGGCCGCGGCCCGCCCTGCTCACCCTGCATCCTTTGGCTATTCTTAGCTGAAACCCTAACTGGAACTTACCAGATGATGACAGTGATTGAACCACCATCTGCGCTTTCCAGTCCACAGCGCCGTAGCCAGGTGCTCCTGATGTTCTATCTTCCGGGACAATCCGTCACGCCGCAACAGCTGGTCAGGCTCAACCAGGTGGATGAGGCGACGGCCCAACAGGATATCGCGGAGACGGGGCGCGAAATTCAGCGTTATCATCGACTGACTCTCGCGTCGCAGATGGACGGCAGCTATCGGATTGAAGGCGCCGCGCTCGATCAACGCCTGTGCCTGCTGCACGCTCTCCGGCGTGGGCTACGCCTGTGCCCGCATTTCGTTCATCACCATTTTACCCCGGCGTTAAAAACGCAGCTTAAACAGCAGGGTATCGCGCGAACCTTATATGATGATACCAATCTTCAGGCGCTGGTGAATCGCTGCGCTCGCGCGCTCAATCGGCAGTTCGACTGCCGGGACGGTCAGTTCCTGCGCCTGTATCTTCAGTACTGCCTGCTACAACATCATCTGGGCCAGTCGCCGGATTTCACCCGTGAGCAGCGCAACTGGGCGCAGGCCGCGGCGGAATTTAACCTCGCCGCCGAAATCGTCCGCCACTGGCAGCGCCGGGTCAGCGCCACGCCCCACGCCGGCGAACAACTTTTCCTGACCCTGCTGTTTATGTTACTGAAAACCCCGGATCCCATTCACGACGGTCATCAACAGGACAGACGCCTGCATCTGGCGATCTCCCGCTTGATCCATCGTTTCCAGGATCTGGCGGGACGGCCATTCAGCGATGAACAAGGGTTGAGTGACCAGCTCTATATCCATCTTTCGCAGGCGTTGAACCGCAGCGTATTCGCCATCGGTATTGATAACGCTTTACCGGAGGAGATCGGACGCCTGTATCCGCGCCTGATGCGTACCACCCAGGAGGCATTACGCGATTTCGAAACGGCCTATCATATTCAATTTAATCAGGAAGAGGTCAGCTTAATCGCGGTGATTTTCGGCGCGTGGTTGATGCAAAAAGCCGACCTGCATGAAAAGCAGGTGGTGCTGCTGACGCGGGAAAATAGCGAACTGGAACAGGCGCTGGAAATGCAATTGCGGGAATTAACGCTGCTGCCGCTGAATATTAAATACTTAAGCGTGACTCAGTTTCAGCAACAAGGCGCGCCGAAGGATGTGACCTTAGTGGTCACGCCTTACACCACCGCGCTACCGCTGTTTTCGCCGCCGCTGTTTCATGCTGAAGAGAATTTTAGCGATCACCAGCGGCAGCAGATTTGCAAAATGCTTGAGGATTAGGCGCTCACCGCCTTCGGTCGCACGATCAGCGCCGGTAGCGCCACCAGCGCCATCACCCAGAAGACGCCCTGATGCAGGTGCTGGTAGAGGAAACCAGCAAACACCGTCATCACCGCGATGCTGCCGCCCATCGCCACCGCCGAGTAAACGGCCTGCAGGCGGATAACCTCACTTCCCTGCCGCGCGGCGATATAGCGCATGGCCGCCAGATGACAGACGGTAAACGTTCCGCAGTGGAGGATCTGCGCGACCAGTAGCCATGGCAGCGCGGTCGTCCAGCCCATAATCGTCCAGCGCGCCACCCCGCACACCGCCGAGAGCAGCAGCAGGTCGCGGGCGCTAAACCGACGGAACACTTTTTTACTCAAGGCGAAAATCACCACTTCGGCGACGACGCCGAGCGACCATAAATAACCGACGGCGGAGGCAGAATAACCGGCCTGCTGCCAGTATAACGCGCTGAAGCCATAGTAGGCGGCGTGCGCCCCCTGCAACAGACAGACGCAGGCTAGAAAACGCCAGCTTTGCCGCACCAGGCTAAGCCACGCCGGTAGTCCGGCCGCCTCCTGATGGCGGCTCTCCCCCTGCGGCATCACTGAAGGTTTCAGCAGCATGCCCAACAGCATCGAAGCGGTGCCCAGGCTTAACAACAACAGGATCGCCCGGTAATCAAACAGACTCACCAGCTTGCCGGTCAGCGCAGAACCGATGACAAAAGCAATCGATCCCCACAACCGCACCCGACCGTAATCCATGGTGATCTGCTTTTGCCAGGTGTTGGCCAGCGCATCGGTTAAGGGTACCAGCGGCGAGAAAAAGAGGTTGAATCCGACGATGACCACCATCAGCCAGGCCACCTGCCCGCCGACCCAGAAGGCGAGAGCAAACAGCAGCGTCAGCAACGCCAGGATACGCAAGGCGCTAATCAAACGAGAAGGATCGCTGACCCGCGGCGCAATTAGCAGGCTGCCCAGAAAACGCGCCACCAGCCCGGCGCCGAGCAGCACGCCAATGGTTTCGGGCGTCAGGCCAACGCCTGCCAGCCAGACGCTCCAGAATGGTAAAAAAATACCGTAGCTAAAAAAGTAGGTGAAGTAACTTAGCGCCAGCCAGCGCGTGGAGTGCAAGACCATGATTCCCTCCCGAATGGAAGCTCTAGTCTGGCGATAAAGCGCATACTGAGCAAACCCATGTCTCACTATCTTCATGGTCGTTAAGTACATTTCTCTTAAAATCGTGAGCCTTGTCACGCGATGAGTGTGCGACATGGCGGGCAGTATGAAAAAAAATCCGATAACCGGGCATCAGAGCGCTTCCCTCGTATCGGCTTAATCGCCGCTCAACGAGGCGCAACAATATTATTTTCCCAGCGTGGCGGGGAGTAAAAATGTGTATTACGTTTAGATCACACGCCTGTGATAAAGGACTGATTATGAACACGCTACGCTATTTTGACTTTGGCTCTTCCCGCCCTGTTCTGCTGTTAATCGCACGTATTGCGATCGTGCTGCTGTTCATTATTTTTGGCTATCCGAAACTGATGGGGTTTAGCGGAACGGTACAATATATGGCTTCTTCCGGCGCGCCGATGCCGACGCTGGCGGCGATCATCGCGGTCATCATGGAGGTACCCGCCGCTATTCTGATTATTTTAGGTTTCTTCACCCGCCCGCTGGCGGTGATCTTTATCTTTTACACCCTGGGTACGGCGGTTATCGGCCATCATTACTGGGATATGACCGGCGATGCGGTATTGCCGAATATGATTAACTTCTATAAGAACGTCAGTATCGCCGGGGCCTTCCTGCTGCTGGCGATAACCGGACCAGGTTCGATTTCGCTGGACCGTCGATAACCAGCAGACACAAAAAAGGCCGCAATCGCGGCCTTTTTTATCTTAACGCGGCAAGATTACGCGTAAACCGGGAAACGAGCGCAGATATCCAGCACTTTACCTTTGACGCGCTCAATAACAGCTTCGTCGTTGATATTGTCGAGAACGTCGCACATCCAGCCAGCCAGCTCTTTCACTTCCGCTTCTTTAAAGCCGCGGCGAGTCACAGCCGGAGAACCGATACGGATACCGGAAGTCACGAACGGGCTCTTTGGATCGTTCGGTACGCTGTTTTTGTTAACGGTGATGTTGGCGCGGCCCAGGGCGGCGTCAGCTTCTTTACCGGTCAGGTTTTTATCTACCAGATCCAGCAGGAACAGGTGGTTTTCAGTACCGCCGGAAACCACTTTGTAACCGCGGTTCAGGAACACTTCCACCATCGCTTTGGCGTTTTTGGCAACCTGCTGCTGGTAAACTTTGAACTCTGGCTCCATCGCTTCTTTCAGCGCCACCGCTTTCGCGGCGATAACGTGCATCAGCGGGCCGCCCTGCGCGCTTGGGAACACGGCGGAGTTCAGTTTCTTGTACAGCTCTTCGCTACCGCCTTTCGCCAGGATCAGGCCGCCGCGCGGACCCGCCAGGGTTTTGTGGGTGGTAGTAGTAACAACGTGGGCGTGCGGAACCGGGTTCGGATAAACGCCGGCGGCAATCAGGCCCGCTACGTGCGCCATATCGACGAACAGGTAAGCGCCGATGCTGTCAGCGATTTCACGCATTTTCGCCCAGTCAACGATACCGGAGTAAGCGGAGAAGCCACCGATGATCATCTTCGGTTTGTGCTCCTGGGCCTGCTTCGCCATGTCTTCGTAGTCAATTTTACCGGACTCATCGATACCGTAAGGAATGATGTTGTACAGTTTACCGGAGAAGTTAACCGGGGAACCGTGGGTCAGGTGGCCGCCTTGCGCCAGGTTCATACCCAGCACGGTATCGCCTGGTTGCAGCAGAGCGGTATAGACGGCAAAGTTAGCCTGCGAGCCGGAGTGCGGCTGCACGTTAGCGTAGTCGGCGCCGAACAGTTCTTTCGCGCGGTCGATAGCCAGTTGCTCAACGATATCCACGTACTCGCAGCCACCGTAGTAGCGCTTGCCCGGATAACCTTCGGCATATTTGTTAGTCAGCTGGGAACCCTGAGCCTGCATCACGCGCGGACTGGTGTAGTTCTCGGAGGCGATCAGTTCGATGTGCTCTTCCTGACGTACTTTTTCCTGCTCCATAGCCTGCCACAGTTCGGCATCATAATCGGCAATGTTCATTTCACGCTTTAACATCCGCATCTCCTGACTCAGCTAACGATAAAATTTTGGCCTAAAAAGGCGGTCCTGATGGACAGCGGCCCACAGTATAACCGAATCATTCTGTGATAACAGGTCTTGACAAAGGATTTTACGCAAACGATTGGCTCCACAGCACACAAGGCTTTGAGCAATAACGCATCAAACATTATCAACGGATTTCTTTTCAGGTTTGTGATGCAAATTCTTCATGTTGTAACTGCTTTGCGGCAAAGTGATAAAGAACCATTTACATAGCAGGGTTATTTATATAAGATGCATTTTAAATGCATCAATAGGATAACATTTAAGGAAGCTGCTATGCTCGACGCTCAAACCATCGCCACGGTCAAAGCCACCATTCCCCTGCTTGTAGAGACCGGCCCAAAGCTAACCGCGCATTTTTATGACCGCATGTTTACTCATAACCCGGAGCTCAAAGAGATCTTCAATATGAGTAACCAGCGCAACGGCGACCAGCGCGAAGCGCTGTTCAACGCTATCGCCGCCTACGCCAGTAATATCGACAACCTGCCGGCCCTGCTGCCGGCGGTTGAAAAAATCGCCCAGAAACATACCAGCTTCCAGATTAAACCGGAGCAGTACAATATTGTCGGCAGCCATCTGCTGGCGACCCTCGACGAAATGTTTAGCCCAGGCCAGGAAGTACTCGACGCCTGGGGCAAAGCCTACGGGGTGCTGGCGAACGTCTTCATCAACCGCGAAGCGGAGATCTATCAGGATAACGCCAGTAAAAATGGCGGCTGGGAAGGTACCCGCGCGTTCCGCATTGTTAAGAAGACCCCGCGCAGCCAGCTTATTACCAGCTTTGAACTGGAGCCTGTCGACGGTCAGCCGGTCGCCGATTACCAGCCAGGACAGTATCTGGCTATCTGGTTGAAGCCGGAAGCCTTCGAATATCAGGAAATTCGTCAATACTCTCTGACCCGCAGAGCGGACGGTAAAGGCTATCGCATCGCGGTGAAACGCGAGAATGGCGGCCAGGTGTCCAACTGGCTGCATAACCACGCCAGCGAAGGCGACGTAGTCTATTTAGCCGCGCCAGCGGGCGACTTCTTCCTCAACGTGGAAGCGCAGACGCCGGTGACCCTGCTCTCCGGCGGCGTCGGCCAAACGCCAATGCTGGCGATGCTGGATACGCTGGCCAAAAGCCATCATCAGGGCCAGGTGAACTGGTTCCACGCGGCGGAAAACGGTGACGTTCACGCCTTTGCGGACGAAGTGAAGGCGCTTGGCGCGGCGCTACCGAAGTTTACCTCTCACGTCTGGTACCGCAGCCCGAGCGAGGCCGACCGTCAGGCAGGACGTTTTGATAGCGAAGGTTTGATGGATTTAGCGCCGCTGGCGGAAAATATTCGCGACCCGCAGATGCAATTCTATCTCTGCGGCCCGGTAGCGTTTATGCAGTTTGCGGCGAAGCAGCTGGTAGAATTAGGGGTCAATAAAGACAACATTCATTACGAATGTTTCGGCCCGCATAAGGTTCTGTAAGCCCAACGACGCGGGGATTTGTTGGCCGGGTAAGCGCAGCGCCACCCGGCAATACTGCAGCGAGCGGCGAGGATTAAATCGCCGCGTCGTCTTCTTCACCGGTACGGATACGAATCACCCGCGCCACGTCGAAGACAAAGATTTTACCGTCGCCGATTTTACCGGTCTGGGCGGTACGAATGATGGTATCGACGCAGGTATCGACGATATCGTCCGTCACCACGATTTCAATTTTCACCTTCGGCAGAAAATCCACCATATATTCCGCGCCGCGGTACAGCTCGGTATGCCCTTTCTGACGACCAAACCCTTTGACTTCGGTGACCGTCATGCCGGTGATACCGACTTCCGCCAGCGCTTCACGCACGTCATCCAATTTGAACGGTTTAATAATCGCATCAATCTTTTTCATGGTTTTCCTGTCTTTGTCGCGTAACCGGTTGCTTACCGTATCATAGCTTGCGCTATGCCGCGGGGCTACTCTTTAAAGTCGTTGGCGTCGAGCTCGTGGCGCGACAGCAGTTTGTAAAACTCGGTGCGGTTGCGCCCGGCCATCCGCGCGGCATGCGTCACGTTACCTTTGGTTATCTGCAAAAGCTTACGCAGGTAGTTGAGCTCAAACTGATTACGCGCCTCGACGAAGGTCGGTAGCGCGGTATTCTCCCCCTCCAGCGCCTGCTCCACCAGCGCATCGCTGATCACCGGCGATGAGGTCAGCGCCACACATTGTTCAATCACGTTAACCAACTGACGCACGTTGCCCGGCCATTTGGCGGCCATTAGCCGCTTCATCGCATCGGTGGAGAAGGCGCGCACGAAAGGTTTGTGACGGTCGGCGGACTGGCGCAATAGATGATTGGCCAGTAGCGGGATATCCTCCGCGCGCTCGGAAAGCGGCGGGATCTTCAGGTTAACGACATTGAGCCGATAGAACAGATCTTCGCGGAATTCGCCGCGCGCCATCGCCTTCGGTAGATCGCGGTGGGTCGCCGAAATAATGCGCACGTCGATGTCGATATCGCGGTTGCTGCCCAGCGGGCGCACCTTACGCTCCTGCAGGACGCGCAGCAGCTTTACCTGCAGCGCGACGGGCATATCGCCGATTTCATCAAGAAACAGCGTACCGCCCTCGGCGGCCTGAAAAAGCCCTTCGCGGTTGCTGACCGCGCCGGTAAAGGCGCCGCGCGCGTGGCCGAACAGTTCGGACTCCAGTAATTGTTCCGCCAACGCGCCGCAGTTAATCGCGATAAACGGTTTTTCGTGGCGCGGACTGGCGTTGTGGATCGCCTGGGCGACAATCTCTTTCCCGGTACCGCTCTGGCCGATAATCAACACGCTAACGTCAGACTGCGCCACCATACCGGCCTGCTCGAGCAGCCGCAGCATCTGTGGACTACGTGTGACAATCGCCTGTCGCCAGCGCTCGTCGGTGGCCGGCGAGCTCTGCTCGAGAGCATCGTCAATCGCTTTATATAGCGCGTCTTTATCGACCGGTTTAGTCAGAAAACTAAACACCCCTTTCTGGGTAGCGGCAACGGCGTCAGGAATAGAGCCGTGGGCGGTCAGGATGATGACCGGCATGCCGGGTTGCGCCTTCTGGATTTCAGCAAACAGCTGCAGGCCGTCCATTTCATCCATGCGTAAATCGCTCACCACCAGGTCCACCCGCTCGCGCGTCAGCACGCGTAGCGCCTCGGGCCCGCTTTCCGCCGTGACCACGCTGTAACCTTCGCTGACTAGACGCATCCCTAGCAGCTTTAACAGCCCCGGATCGTCGTCCACCAGCAACAGGTGGGCGGGTTTACGGATCGTCATGGATCACCTCCGGTACCTTATCGCTACCGCTATTAAAATTGCCGCCGGGCTTACGGCTGGAGAGCTGGCGCTCAATATCGGTAAGGTTTTCCAGCTTGCGGGTGGTCAGCTCCAGTTGGCTACGCAACTGCTGCTCCTGCTGACGCAAGGTTTCCAGTTCAGCATCGCTTGATTGCTGGAGTTTGCCGTAGCGGGATCGCTCCTCAAATAACTGCAATTGGCGGGCTTGGCCGTCGCGCCACAGCCGGTACAGCGGGCGAACCTGCGCGGCGATTTGCGGGCTAAAGCTGTCGATGCGGGCAACCATTTCGCGACGCTCATCGGGGGTGATTTTGGCGTCGGCCAGCAGAATGCCGCGTTTCAACGCGTCCTGCCAGTTATCATCATTATGCAATTTGGCTTCGGCACGGGCCTGTACCGGCGCCAGGCGATCCGCGCAGTCAATGCCGCGCAGCCAGTACAGCGGGTTTTTATCACTGGCATCGTTTTCCAGCGACCAGATATTGGCGCAATCTACGGAGAGAAAATCCGCCACCTGATGTTCCGGCAGCTCGGGCGGCGCATTGCCGTCAGCGGCGCGCGGCGACATAGCAGCGGAACAGCCCGCCAGCGTCAGGCAGCATAGGCCCGACAGCAGCCATCCCCGTAAAGGACGGCGCAATGCGAAAAAGTGGGACATATTCACCCAATGTTGATTCATGTGTTGGTTTTTCCCGGCTCAGCGGCGGGGAGCGAGATGCGAAAACAGATGAACCCGGGATTGTCATCGACCAGGCTCAGCTCTCCCTGCATTTGCCGTACGCAGTCGCGGGCGATACTCAACCCCAGACCGCTGCCTTTTACTGCCCCTTTACGCAGGTGGCTTCCCTGATAAAAAGGCTCGAAAATCATATTTCTTTCGGCGACGGGGATCGGCTCGCCGCTATTGGCGACATCGATACGAACCTGCTCGCCGTGGCGGTAACTATGAATCCGAATGTTACCGGATTCAGCGCCATAGTGCACCGCATTGGAGTACAGATTATCAAGCACGCTGGTCAGCAATGTCGGCTCCGCCAGGCAGAAGCGTTCACCCAGCGCCAGCTCGGTAGACATCATCTTGGCTCTTGCCGGTAAACTATGCGCGGAAACGACGGTCTGCGCCAGTTCAGCAATATCCACTTTCTGCCGCTCGACCGGGCCATCGGCCAGTTTGCGGTTATAGTCGAGCAGCTGTTCGATCAGCTTTTGCAGATTGCGGCTGCTGTTATCAAGGATCTCAACGATTTCTTGCTGTTCCGTCGTCAGCGGCCCCGCTACCCGGTCCGCCAGCAGTTCCGTACCTTCACGCATGCTGGCGAGCGGTGTTTTCAGTTCATGTGACAGATGACGAAGAAACTGGTGGCGTTGGGACTCCAGCCACGCCAGACGTTCACTCAACCAGATAATCCGTTTACCGACCGATCGCAGTTCGCGCGGGCCGGTGAACAGTGCCGCATCATCCAGCGACTTTCCCTCTCCCAGGCGATTAATCATCTTCTCGATGCCCTTCACCGGGCCGATGATCATGCGGGTAAACAGCAAAACTAGCGTCAGGCTCAGCAGAAACAGAACCAGCGCCTGCCAGCCGAAGAACTGCCCGCGCTCGGCGATCTCCTGCTGTAGCTGCTGGCCGCGGGAGAAGATTACCGTGCGGGTCGCTTGCACCATTTCACTGTTAGCATCGGCAAAGGCTTCGAGGCTCGCCGCGGCTTTGGCGTCCGGCGCGCTATTATGGCAACGCAATTGGGCCAGGTCGGCGAGGTTCTGCCGCAGGGTCTGCCAAATGTGAGCATCCGGCAACACGCCGGAGAGCGCCTCAAGCATTTCGCTATAACGCTTACGTTGATTTTGATAGACCCGCTCAAGGGTAGGATCGTCCAGCACGCAATACTGGAGATAGCTACGCTCCATTTCCAGCGAGGCGTTGACCATCGCTTCGCTACGCCGCGCATCAGTCAAGGTGGTGCGGTTAATATGCGCGGCCTGGGCGCTGAGCGCGTTCAGGCTTTGCCAGGCCTGCCATGCCAGCACCAACAGCGGCAGCATGATCAGCACAAAGGACAGCGTCACCAGTTGGCGCAAGGAACGGGGGAAAAGAGAGAATCGCTTCAAAGATATAGCCTCAACCATTAGCTCCTGAAGATGCTAACTGAGGATGGCGGAAACATCCACGGCAGAAACAATAAAGGCAGGCTCTAAAGCCTGCCTTTATTAAGGAATGAGGCGGTGCCTTACTCGACGTTTCGCCCGATGACTGATAAAGCAGAGCTGTTATCAGGAGTTGGACGGCAGGCACCTGTTTGTGCGTCATTCGAAGTTTATGTAGCGCTTCCCGAAGGGGCTGACATAAGAAGGTGAATGAGCCACTGCTGATTATTATGCACGAACTATGCCACCTTTCAAAACAAATTATTAACAGTATGATATATAACGAATTACATGCAATAACCCACTAAAATTCATTTGTCTATTCTTTGACCATAGTGTCGCCAATTGGCAACAACAAATCAGTCCTCAATTACACATATTTAAAATCAATAGCTTAAGTGTCGTCATTCAGAGACACCATTAAACCGCGTCTGTCGGTAATTCCCGACACTCTGATACGGCCTCGATCACAAATAAAAAAGCCCCCTGAATTAACAGGGGGCCCGTTTTCATCAACTTAGCGGTATTAACCCAGTTGCTTACGCGCGTTGCGGAAGATACGCATCCATGGGCTGTCTTCACCCCAGTTTTCCGGGTGCCAGGAGTTACTGACGGTACGGAAGACGCGTTCCGGGTGCGGCATCATGATCGTCGCGCGACCGCTTTCGCTGGTCACCGCGGTAATGCCGTTCACCGAGCCGTTCGGGTTCGCCGGATAGGTTTGCGTCACTTTGCCGAAGTTATCGACGAAACGTAGCGCCACCAGGCCTTTGCTTTCAAGCGCGGCCAGGTGCGCGCTGTCCCGCACCTCCACCTGCCCTTCGCCGTGAGAAACGGCAATCGGCATCATCGAACCGGCCATGCCCTGCAGCAGCAGCGATGGGCTCTGGGTGACTTCAACCAGGCTGAAACGCGCTTCAAAGCGGTCAGAGTGGTTGCGTACGAAGCGCGGCCACAGGTCGCTTCCAGGGATCAGCTCACGCAGGTTGGACATCATCTGACAACCGTTACACACGCCCAGCGCCAGCGTCTGCGGGCGATGGAAGAAAGTGGCGAACTCATCGCGTACGCGTTCGTTGAACAGAATCGATTTCGCCCAACCTTCGCCTGCCCCCAGTACGTCACCGTAGGAGAAACCGCCGCAGGCCACCAGCGCATGGAAGTCGCCAAGACCAGTACGACCCGCCAGCAGATCGCTCATATGCACGTCGATGGCATCGAAGCCGGCGCGATGGAAAGCGGCGGCCATTTCAACATGGGAGTTAACCCCCTGCTCGCGCAGCACAGCCACTTTCGGGCGCGCGCCGGTCGCAATATACGGCGCAGCAACATCTTCATTGATATCAAACGACAGCTTAACGTTAAGGCCCGGGTCGCTATCGTTAGACTTCGCCTGGTGCTCCTGATCGGCGCATTCCGGGTTATCGCGCAGGCGCTGCATCTGCCAGGTGGTCTCCGCCCACCACATACGCAGCGTGGTGCGGCTTTCGCTGAACAGCGGCTGACCGTCGGCGGTGATAACAAAACGATCGCCTGCCGTCGCCTGGCCTAAGTAGTGCACGCAATCTGCCAGACCATTCATCGCCAGCAGCGCTTCCACCGCTTCGCGATCCGCGGCGCGAACCTGAATCACCGCGCCCAATTCTTCGTTGAACAGCGCCGCCAGACGATCGTCGCCCAGCGCGGCGATATCGGCAGTTACGCCGCAGTGACCGGCGAACGCCATTTCCGCCAGCGTCACTAACAGTCCGCCATCGGAGCGGTCGTGGTAGGCCAGCAGTTTACGCTGCGCCACCAGTGCCTGCATCGCGTCCCAGAAGCCTTTCAGCTGCGCGACATCACGCACGTCGGCCGGCTGGTCGCCTAGCTGGCGATAGACCTGCGCCAGCGCGGTGGCGCCCAGCGCGTTACGACCTTTGCCGAGATCGATCAGCAGCAGGGCGTTATCTTCCGTAGAGAGTTGCGGAGTCACGGTGCCGCGCACGTCTTCAACGCGGGCAAACGCGGAGATCACCAGCGACAGCGGCGAGGTCATTTCGCGCTGCTCGCTTCCTTCCTGCCAGCGGGTTTTCATCGACATTGAGTCTTTACCCACCGGGATAGTCAGGCCCAGCGCTGGACACAGTTCTTCACCGACTGCTTTTACCGCCTCATACAGGCCGGCGTCTTCACCCGGGTGACCGGCTGCCGCCATCCAGTTTGCCGACAGTTTGACGCGGTTGAGTTCGCCAATCTGCGTAGCGGCGATGTTTGTCAACGCTTCGCCGACCGCCAGGCGGGCAGAGGCGGCAAAGTCGAGCAGCGCAACCGGTGCGCGTTCACCCATCGCCATCGCTTCGCCGTAGTAGCTATCGAGGCTGGCGGTGGTCACCGCGCAGTTGGCGACCGGGATCTGCCACGGCCCCACCATCTGGTCACGCGCCACCATACCGGTCACGGTGCGATCGCCGATGGTCACAAGGAAGGTTTTCTCAGCCACCGTCGGCAGATGCAGCACGCGGTTAACCGCATCGGCAATCGTCATTGGTTGACGATCCAGCTCGCTGCCCTGCGCTTTCAGCGTTTGCACGTCACGCGTCATTTTCGGCGTTTTGCCGAGCAGGACGTCCAGCGGCAGGTCGATCGGCCGATCGTTAAAGTGGCTGTCGCTCAGGCTAAGGTGTTGCTCCGCCGTGGCTTCGCCGATCACCGCATAAGGCGCGCGCTCGCGGCGGCACAGCTCTTCAAACAGCGGCAGCTGTTCCGGCGCGACCGCCAGAACGTAACGCTCCTGGGATTCGTTACACCAAATCTCCAGCGGGCTCATGCCCGGCTCATCGCTGAGGATATCGCGCAGCTGGAATTTTCCGCCGCGGCCGCCATCGCTCACCAGCTCCGGCATGGCGTTAGAGAGACCGCCCGCGCCAACGTCGTGGATAAACAGAATCGGGTTCGCATCGCCCAGCTGCCAGCAGCGGTCGATCACTTCCTGACAGCGGCGCTCCATTTCCGGGTTGTCGCGCTGTACAGAGGCGAAATCCAGATCGGCATCAGACTGGCCGGAAGCCATGGATGACGCCGCGCCGCCGCCGAGACCAATGTTCATCGCCGGGCCGCCCAGCACGATAAGCTTGGCGCCAACGGTGATTTCGCCCTTCTGGACGTGCTCGCCGCGGATGTTGCCAATACCGCCCGCCAGCATGATCGGTTTGTGATAGCCGCGCAGCTCTTCGCCATTGTGGCTGGTCACTTTCTCTTCATAGGTACGGAAGTAGCCATTCAGCGCCGGACGACCAAATTCGTTGTTAAACGCCGCGCCGCCCAACGGGCCTTCGGTCATGATATCCAGCGCGGTCACGATACGCTCAGGTTTACCGAAATCCTCTTCCCACGGCTGTTCAAAACCCGGGATACGCAGGTTAGACACCGAGAAGCCGACCAGACCCGCTTTCGGCTTCGCGCCGCGCCCCGTGGCGCCTTCGTCGCGGATCTCGCCGCCGGAGCCGGTTGCGGCGCCCGGCCACGGCGAAATCGCCGTCGGGTGGTTGTGAGTTTCAACTTTCATCAGAATGTGCGCCGGCTCCTGATGGAAGTCATAGCGCCCGGTCTGGTAGTCGGCGAAATAGCGTCCGACTTCGGAACCTTCCATTACCGCGGCGTTGTCTTTATAGGCAGACAGCACATATTCCGGGTTTTTCTCGAAGGTATTTTTAATCATTTTAAACAGCGACTTCGGCTGTTGTTGGCCGTCGATAATCCAGTCGGCGTTAAAAATTTTGTGGCGGCAATGTTCCGAGTTGGCCTGCGCGAACATATACAGTTCAATGTCGTTCGGATTGCGGCCAAGCTTAACGAATGCGTCCTGCAGGTAGTCGATTTCGTCATCGGCCAGCGCCAGCCCCAGACGGAGGTTGGCGTCAATCAGCGCCTGACGTCCCTGGCCCAACAGGTCCACGCTGGCCACCGGTGTCGGCTGATGGTGAGCAAACAGCTTCTCTCCCTCTTCCAGCTCAGTGAAAACGCTCTCCATCATGCGATCGTGCAGCTCCGCCGCAACGGCGTCCCACTGCGCATCGCTCAGACCCTGTGCTTCAACGTAGTACGCCACGCCGCGTTCCAGCCGCACGACCTGCGATAAACCGCAGTTATGGGCGATGTCGGTAGCTTTGGAGGACCAGGGGGAGATAGTGCCGGGGCGAGGGGTGACGAGCAGTAATTTACCGGTTGGCGTATGGCTGCTGAGGCTTGGGCCATATTTAAGCAGTCTGACCAGTCTTTCGCGCTCCTCATCGCTTAGCGGGGCGCTCAGGTCGGCAAAGTGAACATACTCCGCGTATAAGGTGCTAACCGGCAGGTTGGCCGCCTGAAAACGTGCCAGCAGTTTGTTGATACGGAATGCCGACAGTGCAGGTGAACCACGCAAAATATCCATCATAAGTCTCTCGTCTTCGAAGCTTTCAAGGTGAGCCAGGGGGAAACGGGCGCCATTATAGAGAATCCTGAGCCCCGACGAAACCGTTTGCGTAGAAATAAAATGATTCATCAGTTTTATCAATAAATGTGACATGAATCGCGAATATGTTGCCAACTGGCGCATTCTTAAGCAAAATGCCGCTCAACTTACGGCAACCTTTTACTTTTCCCGGATATACCCAGCTGAGGAACTCCACGCTGCAGAAAATTAACTATTTGAAAAAATTAAAGATTAATTATCTGCTGATCGGCGTCGTCACCCTTTTGTTGGCGGCGGCGCTGTGGCCGTCTTTACCGTGGATGGGAAAACCGGAGAACCGCGTTGCCGGGATCATTGCTCGCGGCGAACTGCGCGTGAGTACAATTAACTCACCGCTGACCTACGCTGCCATCAACAACAAAGACTACGGTCTCGATTACGAACTGGCGAAACGCTTCGCCGATTACCTTGGGGTGAAGCTGAAAGTCACCGTGCGGCAGAATATCAGCCAATTGTTTGACGATCTCGATGCCGGTAAAACCGATATGCTGGCCGCCGGGCTGGTCTATAACACCGAGCGGGTAAAAAACTATCAGGCGGGCCCCACCTATTATTCCGTTTCGCAGCAGCTGGTCTATCGCGTTGGCGGTAATCGTCCGCGTACGCTGGCCGGGATCAACGCCGAACAGCTCGCCATCGCCCCAGGCCACGTCGCCCTTAACGACTTGCAGGCGCTGAAGGAGAGCAAGTATCCGGACCTCAACTGGCGCGTTGATGAAAAGCGCGGCACCACCGCTCTGATGCAGGCGGTCATCGACGGCACGCTGGAATATACCGTCGCCGATTCCGTCGCCGTCAGCCTGTTCCAGCGCGTACATCCGGAGCTGGCGGTGGCTCTCGACATCAGCGATGAACAGCCGGTCACCTGGTTTAGCGAAAAAAGCGAAGACAATTCACTATCGGCAGCCATGCTCGATTTCTTTAATAGTATGAATGAAGACGGCACCCTCGCCCGCCTGGAAGAGAAGTATCTCGGCCACGGCAACGACTTCGACTATGTTGATACCCGCACCTTCCTGCGCGCGGTACAGAATACGCTGCCGGATCTGAAGCCGCTGTTTGAGAAATACGCCCGACAAATCGACTGGCGACTGCTGGCGGCGATTGCCTGGCAGGAGTCGCACTGGGATCCGCAGGCCACCTCGCCGACCGGCGTGCGCGGTATGATGATGCTAACCCGTAACACCGCCCAGAGTTTAGGTCTGACCGATCGTACCGATGCCGAACAGAGCCTCGACGGCGGCATGCGCTATCTGCAGGATATGATGGCCAAAGTGCCGGAGGCGATCCCGAAAGAGGAGCGGATCTGGTTTGCGCTGGCGGCCTATAATATGGGCTATGCGCATATGCTTGACGCAATGGCGCTGACTAAAAAACAAAAAGGCAACCCGAACAGCTGGTCCGACGTTAAGCAGCGTCTGCCATTGCTGAGCCAGAAGCCCTACTACAGCCGCTTAAAATATGGCTACGCCCGCGGCCATGAGGCTTACGCCTACGTGGAAAATATTCGTAAGTACCATATCAGCCTGGTTGGATATTTGTCTGAACAGGAAAGGAAAGCGGCGCAGGAGATGGCGATTGCTGAAGATTATCCAGCCGTTACGCCGGAAGAACTCGATAGCGAGCATAAAGAGTATGCGATGCCCTTCTTTAAATTCCGCGGCGAAAAGCTCGTCGACAACGTTAAGCTGAAGTTGCCGACAATGGGACGTTAGCCCTCTTCCTGACGCGCTTTCTTCAATGCCTTTTTCTCTTCCCGCCGCCAGCGGAAGAAGTCGCTCAGCATCGCGGAGCAAGATTCAGCCAGAATTCCCTCGGTAATTTCAACCCGGTGGTTCATCCCCGGATGATGCAGCACATCGATTAACGACCCGGCCGCGCCGGTTTTAGCATCGCGGGCGCCGAACACCAGCCGCGAGATGCGGCTATGCACCATCGCCCCGGCGCACATCACACAAGGCTCCAGCGTGACGTACAGCGTGGCATCAATTAAACGATAGTTCTGCAGGACCAGCCCTCCCTGACGCAGCGCCATAATTTCGGCATGGGCGGTGGGATCGTGACGACCAATTGGCCGGTTCCAGCCCTCGCCGATGACCTGATTGTTATGCACCAGCACGGCGCCCACCGGCACCTCGCCCTCTTCCCAGGCGCGTTTCGCCAGCGTCAGCGCATGGCGCATCCAGTATTCATCATTAAATTCGTGGTCAGACACAGCGGCACTCCTGCAGAAAAAGCGGGGCGCATTATACATGGGCGCTATATATCGCCCAAATAATTCGCCTGCAGCGGAATTATTCGAGCTGCTGGAGATCGCCCTGCGGCGTCACCCGCCAGCGATGCTGGCAAAAACAGAGTAGCGGGTTATCCTGCTCGCTATCGCTATAGCCGCTATATAAGCGTAGCGGCGCGCCGATCCGCTGTTCCAGCTGCGCTACTTTCTCATGGCCCAGACAACGCAGCGTCAGCACCCAGCCGCCGCGACGGCGGCTCATGCGACTGGCGATAAGCTTTACGCGCGGCAGCCAAAGCGTATCGGCATAGACCTGTTCCACCAGCGACTGCGGTGAGCCGGTAATCAGCCAGACGTCGGCATCGGTACTGGTTAAATAGTCGTTTAGCCGGCCCTGTACCACCGGAAAGGCGGTCACGTGCTGGCGAAACCAGCTAACGAACTCCGCCTCCAGACGCTTAAGATGGCTTTCACGCCGGCCGCAGGTGGCGGCCCACAGCAGTAGGCTCATCGGCCAGCGCGCCGCGCGTCCGTTAACCAACAGGCCCAGCAGTACTATTGGCGACAAGGCCGCCACTGACAGTATGTTGAGCGGTTGACGACGTAAGAGGTAACGAATAAAGCTGCCGAACATATCCTGCTGGTGCAATGTGCCATCAAGATCGAAAAACACGACTCGTCGCGCGTTACTGTTCAAACCGAACTCCTTTCTGGTACGGATTTTCCTGGCGATGCCGATAGCTTAACAGGCTTGCCGCGACGAGCGCGAAATTGTCTGCCACGGTTGAGGTAAGATTCAGAATCTGACCCATTCGCATAATTCTTCACAGCAGAATTTTTAATTCGTACTATTCCACTTATAATCGAATACAAAATTCTTTCAGCCGCTAACGCCCTCCTTCGGAGAAGCCATGAACTGTTTAATCCGCATCCGCCAACGTTACCCGTCGCTGGCGGCGAGCGACAAAAAACTTGCCGACTTTATTCTGGCTCAGCCGGACCAAACCCGCCATCTCAGCTCACAGCAGCTGGCGGGCGAAGCGGGCGTCAGCCAGTCCAGCGTGGTGAAGTTCGCGCAAAAAATGGGGTTCAAAGGCTTTCCGGCATTAAAACTGGCGCTGAGCGAAGCGCTGGCCAGCAGTCCGGATCCGCACTCTGTGCCAGTACATAACCAAATTCGCGGCGACGATCCGCTGCGTCTGGTGGGTGAAAAGCTGATCAAAGATAACATCGCGGCGATGCACGCCTCGCTGGACGTCAACAGCGAAGAGAAACTTCTGGAAGCAGTGGCCCTGCTGCGCGATGCTCGCCGGGTGATCATTACCGGCATCGGCGCCTCCGGGCTGGTGGCGCGCAATTTTAGCTGGAAGTTAATGAAAATTGGCATCAACGCCGTCGCCGAGCAAGATATGCATGCGCTGCTGGCAACGGTGCAGGCGATGTCGGCGGACGATCTGCTGCTGGCTATCTCCTACTCCGGCGAACGCCGCGAGATCAATATGGCGGCCGCTGAAGCGCTCCGCGTCGGCAGCAAGATCCTCGCGATCACCGGGTTTACTCCCAATGCCTTACAGCAGCAGGCCTCGCAGTGCCTTTACACCATCGCTGAGGAGCAGGCGACGCGCAGCGCAGCCATCTCCTCCACCAGCGCGCAAATGATGCTCACCGATCTCCTCTTTATGGCGCTGGTGCAGCAAGATCTTGAACACGCGCCGGAACGCATACGCCATAGCGAAGCGCTGGTGAAAAAGCTGGTCTGAGTAGAAAATGGGCGTATAATGCCCGCCCTGTTTGTGTTGTTTCTGAGATTTTCCTGATGGCGCTGTTAATCACCAAAAAATGCATCAATTGCGATATGTGCGAACCGGAGTGCCCGAATGAGGCCATTTCGATGGGCGAGAGCATTTATGAGATTAACAGCGACCGCTGCACCGAGTGCGTGGGCCACTACGACACGCCAACCTGCCAGAAAGTGTGCCCGATCCCGAATACTATTCTCAAAGATCCGGCGCACGTCGAGAATGAAGAACAGTTGTGGGATAAATTCGTGCTCATGCACCACGCGGATAAGCTTTAACCGCGGGTTTAGCTTTCGACGATCACCGTGGCGCAGGCGTAGTGGCGTTCATCGGCGAGAGTGACGTGAATAGCGCTTACCCCCATCCGTTCGGCTAAAAGCTTTGCTTCGCCCCATAACCGCAGTTTCGGCTTGCCCAATTCATCGTTGTAAACTTCGAACTGATTAAACGCCAGGCCGTTGCGAATACCGGTTCCGAGCGCTTTCGCCGCCGCTTCTTTGACCGCAAAGCGTTTTGCCAGAAAACGCACCGGCTGCTGATGTTGCTCCCAAATGCTCCATTCGTGATCGCTCAGCACCCGGCGCGCCAGGCGATCGCCGCTACGGGCGATCACCGCTTCGATGCGGGCGATTTCGACGATGTCGGTACCCAGCCCAAGAATCGCCATTAGCCGCGCGCTTCCAGCATCAGGCGTTTCATTTCCGCGACAGCCTCTTTCAGGCCGCTCATCACTGCGCGACCAATAATGGCATGGCCGATATTCAGTTCGTGCATTTCCGGCAAGGCGGCAATGGCTTTCACGTTGTGATAGGTCAGACCGTGACCGGCGTTCACCTTCAGGCCAAGGCTGGCAGCATAGGTCGCCGCTTTGGCGATACGCTCAAGCTCTTTAGCCTGTTCGGCATCGGTTTTGGCATCGGCATAGCAGCCGGTATGGATTTCAATATACGGCGCGCCCACTTCGGCAGCCGCTTTGATCTGCTCATCATCCGCGTCGATAAACAGGGAGACCAGAATACCGGCATCCGCCAGGCGCTGACAGGCATCGCGCATCTTATCGCGCTGCCCGGCCACGTCCAGCCCACCCTCGGTGGTCACTTCCTGACGCTTCTCCGGCACCAGGCAGCAAAAGTGCGGTTTAGTTTCGCAGGCGATCGCCAGCATCTCTTCGGTAACCGCCATTTCAAGATTCATTCGGGTATGCAACGTCTGGCGCAGGATGCGCACGTCACGATCGGTGATATGGCGGCGGTCTTCGCGCAGGTGCACGGTGATACCATCGGCGCCGGCCTGTTCAGCAATAAAAGCCGCCTGCACCGGATCCGGATAAGCGGTACCGCGCGCGTTACGCAATGTCGCAATGTGGTCAATATTGACCCCTAACAGTAATTCAGCCATGACAATCCTCGTTAATCATTATTCGTATTATCGGCTCGCGCCTTTCGCGCGGGCATAAACTGGCGAAACAATTCCCGGCTCTTGAGCGGTTTCCCTCCAAGATACGGCTTCAGGGCGATGCGGGTAAAGCGCTTCGCGGCGCGCAGCGTATCTACATCCGGAAACTCGCGGCTAGCCAACGCTTTCAAATGGTGCCCGGTAAACGTGCTGTTATCAATCACCAAGCTGGCGATAAAGCCTTTTTCTTCGCGATAGCGGTAGGTCATGGTGTCATCCACCGGGTCGCCGCTGCCGGCGCAGTGAAGGAAATCAACGCCATAGCCCAGGTGCCCGAGTAGCGCCAGCTCAAAGCGCCGCAGCGCGGGCTCCGGCGAACCGCTGGCCCCGGCAAGCGCCTGGATGCAATGCAGGTAGTCGAAAAAAAGTTCAGAGAAGCGCGTTTCGTGCTCGAGCACGCGGGAGATGAGTTCGTTAACGTAAAGACCGCTGTAGAGCGTGATACCGCTGAGCGGCAGCGCCAGCGAGACGGCTTCCGCGCTGCGAAGCGTTTTGACTTCGCCGCGGCCGCCGAAGCGAACCAGTAAGGGGGTAAAGGGCTGTAAAGCGCCCTTGAGATTAGAGCGTTTGGAGCGTGCGCCTTTGGCAACCAGGCGCACGCGACCGGACTCTTCCGTGAAGACGTCCAGCATCAGACTGGTTTCGCTCCACGGTCGGCTATGCAGGACAAAGGCGCGCTGCCATCCATCCACGTTGCGTTAACTCAGAGGTCGTCAACGTAACCGAGACTGCGCAGCGCGCGCTCGTCATCGGCCCAGCCGGATTTCACTTTGACCCACAGTTCGAGGTGCACCGGCGCTTCAAACATCTCTTGCATGTCTTTGCGCGCTTCGATGCCGATGGTTTTGATTTTGGCGCCTTTGTTGCCAATTACCATCTTCTTCTGCCCTTCACGCTCGACGAGGATCAGGCCGTTGATGTCGTAACCGCCGCGTTCGTTACTCACGAAACGTTCAATTTCGACGGTCACGGAGTACGGCAGTTCAGCGCCCAGGAAACGCATCAGCTTTTCGCGGATGATCTCGGAGGCCATAAAGCGCTGGGAACGGTCGGTAATATAATCTTCCGGGAAGTGATGAATCGCTTCCGGCAGATGTTTACGTACGATTGACGCGATAGTATCAACGTTGGTGCCGGTTTCCGCAGAGATCGGCACAATGTCGAGGAAGTTCATCTGGCTGGCAAGGAACTGCAGGTGCGGTAGCAGATCCGCTTTCTCCTGCACGTTATCAACTTTGTTGACGGCCAGAATCACCGGCGCGCGCGCATCACGCAGCTTGTTTAGCACCATCTCGTCATCTTGCGTCCAGCGAGTGCCTTCAACAACGAAGATAACCAGTTCCACATCGCCAATCGAGCTGCTGGCCGCTTTGTTCATTAAGCGGTTAATCGCGCGCTTCTCTTCCATATGCAGGCCCGGGGTATCAACATAAATCGCCTGATACGGCCCTTCGGTATGGATACCGACGATGCGGTGACGGGTAGTCTGCGCTTTACGGGAAGTGATCGAGATCTTCTGCCCAAGCAGCTTGTTCAACAGCGTGGATTTGCCAACGTTTGGACGACCAACGATGGCGACAAATCCGCAATAACTTTTTTCTTCGCTCATTCCAGCTCCAGTTTTTTCAGCGCCTGTTCGGCGGCAGCCTGCTCCGCCTTGCGACGGCTGGAACCTGTGCCAACCACCGGTTCACTCAGGCCACTGACCTGGCAGTGGATAGTAAATTCCTGATCGTGCGCTTCGCCGCGTACCTGGACGACCAGGTAAGACGGCAGCGGCAGATGACGACCCTGCAGATACTCCTGCAGACGCGTCTTCGGATCCTTTTGCTTATCGCCCGGGCTGATTTCGTCCAGACGAGTCTGGTACCAGGAGAGGATTAAGCGTTCAACATTCTGAATATCGCTGTCGAGGAAAACCCCGCCGATTAAGGCTTCTACGGTATCAGCCAGAATCGATTCGCGACGAAAACCGCCGCTCTTCAGCTCGCCAGGCCCAAGGCGCAGGCACTCGCCCAGTTCAAATTCGCGGGCGATTTCCGCCAGCGTATTGCCTCGCACCAGCGTCGCGCGCATACGGCTCATATCCCCTTCGTCTACCCGAGGGAAACGATGATAGAGCGCATTGGCGATCACAAAACTTAAAATAGAGTCGCCTAAAAACTCGAGACGCTCGTTGTGTTTGCTGCTGGCACTGCGGTGAGTTAATGCCTGTTGCAACAGCTCCTGATGAACAAAAGTGTAGCCCAGCTTTCGTTGAAGCCGATTAATTACGATGGGGTTCATGCGTTACCAATAAATGAATGCGTCAAAGATGCAGCACACGAAACCGACCTGAGCATACATACCCTTGATATATAAGGGCAGAAACTAACCAACGCGGTTTCGTGTGCAGTGTCACTCTTTCGAGAGACAACCAAAAACTTCGGGGGGATATTCTATACGCAACGACAAGGGATGTCGTTAGTTTGGATGGATTTAAATACTAAATAATTCACGCTGCCGTTATTGCGCTGGCAGCGTGAATTAAGACGGGGAATTAGTGGATGCCGCCAATGCGCGATAAACGTACGCCGGTTGGCCACTCGCCTTCCTGTTTTTCGAAGCTCATCCAGATGGCGGTAGCTTTACCCACCAGGTTCGCTTCCGGCACGAAGCCCCAGTAACGGCTGTCGGCGCTATTGTCGCGGTTGTCGCCCATCATGAAGTATTCACCCGGCGGAACGACCCACGTTGCCAGCGGCTGGCCGGACTGACGATAGTACATCCCCACCTGATCCTGAACGATGGGTACCGTCAGAATACGGTGGGTCACTTCACCCAGCGTCTCTTTACGCTCGGTCAGACGAATACCATCGGCTTTGGTTTCGCCTTTCGGCAGTTGCCAGAAACCGCTGGTGGCTTCGCCGCCGTTGCGGCGGGAGAAGGTCTGAACGAAATCGCTTGGTTCGACGTTGGAGTAGGTGATCGGCAAGGCGCTACCGCATGCCTGACCCGACGCGCAGCCAGGCTCAATCGTCACCTGTTTAGCCACCGGATCGTAAGTGACTTTATCGCCCGGCAAACCGACCGCGCGTTTGATGTAGTCCAGACGCGGATCTTCCGGATATTTAAACACCACGATATCGCCACGTTTCGGATGACCAGTTTCGATCAGCGTTTTCTGGTAGATCGGATCTTTAATGCCATAGGCGAATTTCTCCACCAGGATAAAATCGCCAATCAGCAGAGTCGGCATCATCGAACCTGACGGGATCTGGAAAGGTTCATAGATAAACGAACGCACAATCAGCACAATCGCCAGTACCGGGAAGACCGAGGCGCCGGTTTCCAGCCAGCCCGGTTTCGGGCCGACTTTCTTCAGCGTCTTCTTGTCCAGTTGCTCGCCGGTCGCTGCCTGAGCAGCGGCCTGACGTTCACGACGTTTTGGTGCGAATATGAACTTATCCAGACACCACAACAGCCCTGTCACAAGGGTCGCAATGACCAGAATCAGGGCAAACATGTTCGCCATGCCAACTCCTTAGATTATTTGCCGTCTTTACCAACGTGCAGAATGGCGAGGAACGCTTCCTGCGGCAGTTCAACGTTACCAACCTGTTTCATACGCTTTTTACCTTCTTTCTGCTTCTGCAGCAGCTTTTTCTTACGGCTGACGTCGCCGCCGTAGCATTTCGCCAGGACGTTTTTACGCAGCTGTTTCACGGTAGAGCGCGCGATAATGTGGTTACCAATAGCCGCCTGAATCGCGATATCGAACTGCTGACGCGGGATCAGATCTTTCATCTTCTCGACCAGCTCGCGGCCACGATACGGCGCGTTGTCGTTGTGCGTGATGAGCGCCAGCGCATCGACGCGCTCGCCGTTGATCAGCACGTCAACGCGCACCATGTTAGAGGCCTGGAAACGCTTGAAGTTATAATCCAGCGACGCATAGCCGCGGGAGGTGGACTTCAGACGATCGAAGAAGTCGAGGACCACTTCCGCCATCGGGATTTCATAGGTCAGCGCAACCTGTTTGCCATGGTAAACCATGTTGGTTTGCACACCGCGTTTCTCGATACACAAGGTGATCACGTTGCCGAGGAACTCCTGCGGCAGCAGCATGTGACATTCGGCGATCGGCTCACGCAGTTCCTGAATATTATTCAGCGGCGGCAGCTTCGACGGACTATCGACGTAGATAACCTCTTTAGAGGTGGTTTCTACTTCATAGACTACCGTCGGCGCGGTGGTAATCAGGTCAAGATCGTATTCACGCTCCAGACGCTCCTGAATGATTTCCATGTGCAGCAGGCCGAGGAAGCCGCAGCGGAAGCCGAAGCCCAGCGCCGTAGAGCTTTCCGGCTCATAGAACAAGGATGCATCGTTCAGACTCAGTTTACCCAGCGCATCGCGGAAGTTCTCATAGTCATCAGAGCTCACCGGGAACAGACCGGCGTAGACCTGCGGCTTCACTTTTTTGAAGCCCGGCAGCGCCTTATCCGCTGGATTACGCGCCGCGGTCAGGGTATCGCCCACCGGCGCGCCGAGGATGTCTTTAATAGCGCAAACCAGCCAACCCACCTCGCCGCATTTCAGTTCGGTACGGTCAACCTGTTTCGGGGTGAAGATGCCCAGACGGTCGGCGTTATAGACCTGACCGGTGCTCATCACCTTAATTTTGTCGCCTTTGCGCATGGTGCCGTTTTTAATACGCACCAGCGACACGACGCCTAAATAGTTATCGAACCAGGAGTCGATAATCAGCGCCTGCAGCGGCGCGTCCGGATCGCCTTCCGGCGGCGGAATATCCCGAACCAGACGTTCCAGCACATCCGGCACGCCGACACCGGTTTTCGCCGAGCAGCGAACCGCGTCGTGAGCGTCGATACCAACGATATCTTCAATCTCGTCCGCTACGCGCTCAGGGTCGGCCGCAGGCAGGTCGATCTTGTTAAGAACCGGGACGACTTCGAGGTCCATTTCCATCGCGGTATAGCAGTTCGCCAGGGTCTGGGCTTCTACACCCTGCCCGGCGTCAACCACCAGCAGCGCGCCTTCGCACGCCGCCAGGGAGCGCGATACTTCATAGGAGAAGTCAACGTGGCCCGGGGTGTCGATAAAGTTGAGCTGATAAGTTTCACCATCGCTGGCTTTATAGTCCAGGGTGACGCTCTGCGCCTTGATGGTAATGCCGCGCTCACGTTCAAGGTCCATGGAGTCCAGAACCTGGGCCGCCATTTCGCGATCAGAAAGGCCACCGCAAATCTGGATGATACGGTCAGACAGCGTCGACTTACCGTGGTCGATGTGAGCGATGATCGAAAAGTTACGTATATTCTTCATATTTAGAGTTAATTATGCCTTACGAGTCTCATGAGGCCGCTGTTCTGTGCCTGACGTTTTTTAATCCGAAAACGCCGCATTCTACACTACATCCGCGAAACCAGGAAATGCTGTTAGATCCAGCATAACGGCAGAATTGTGGCGTTGTATCAGGAAGCGTAAATAAAGATGAGGGACAGTGAAATCACTGCCCCATTCCAGAGGAAGGCGTATCGACGCGCAGCAGATCCGGCGGTAAACCAACGCTTAAAATCACCGGCTGCCACGACTGGCGAGCAGCCAGCTTCGGCGACAGCCCACGCGCCACCAGGAACCCGCCGACGCCGCCCAACAGCGCGCCGCACAACGAAGCGATATCGCTGGCAAACAACACCTGAAAAATAGATGCCATCACAAACAGCCCAAACAGCGGCGCCATGTAGACCAACAGCGCCGAACCCAGCAGGCTGCTTTCAGCAATGCCCAGCTCCACTTTTTGCCCGGCCGTCAGCGGCTGCTCACAGGGGACGCTAATGGTATGGCTGGTTTGCGGCCCCAGTTTATTGAGCACCCGGCTACCGCAGCCGGCGCGCGAGGCGCAGCTGCTGCAAGAGGCTTTAACATCGCAGTGAACCTGCGCCACGCCGTTGTGCCAGGAGACAACAGTCGCCCACTCTTTGATCATTGCGCGGCCCTGAACTTAATACTGTCGGAGATACGTTTTGCCGTCTGCGGCGGTAATTCGCCCACCACTGAGATTTCGGCGTTATCGCGCACCGAGGTACTGACGGTACGGCGGCCGGTGCGCAGCAGCTGATCGCTACTGTTTACCGTCGCGCGGTTAACGTTGACGGAGAAGCTGAACAGACCATCGGAATAGAGACGCGACTCGACAGGGCCATCGAAGGTCGGTAAACGACGCTGACTGCTGGAAACTTCCGTCACGCCCTGCGGCAGCCAGGTCGGCGCCCAGTTAAAGTTGGCTTTATTGCCGCTTTCCGGGACCGACAGCTGCGGCGGCAGGCTGGCTTTCGACAGCGCTTCCATACTCGAGCTTACGTTATCACCGATATTGAATGAGACCACCCGGAACTGCTCCAGGGTTTCACCGTCGCGGTCGAGCAGGTCGACGCGCAGCGGCAGCTTGGTCTCGGCATCCAGCCACGCAATGTAGCTGTAGCGCGTACCGTCGCGGGCTACTACGCGCACCACATCGCACAGGCGATCGGCGATACGCGTACGGCCAACGGAGATGAAATCATAATACGAGGCCAGCTTTTTGAAATCGGTATACACCAGAGACGGCAAGGAATCGACGATATAGTCGCCGTTCAGGGTGAAGGGATCGAGACCGGGTTCAAAATAGCTGATTTCAGTACCGCGCAGCACCACTTCCCGACGCGGACCGTCGAGCTGCAGCAACTGAGCAAGGGGCTGGTTGTTCAACCGCACGTGACGATAGCGCAGCGACTCAACGCCCTGTTTGTTGATACTGACAAAAGACAGCTCGTAATTGAGGGACTGGCTAGCCAGGTTCATCTGCTGCAACAACGCCCCGGACGATGTATCAGCCGAGGCGTTGGTGGAGAAGAACAGGCTGCCCGCCATGAGCGACATGGCACACCAAAGTTGCTTCATTACTGCGATTGCGTTCCTAAAGTTTGATAACCTGGCACCTGAACAGCGGCTTGCTGAGTCTGGGCCTGGCCAAACTGAAGCTGCTCAGCGTGCAGGCGACGCTGCAATTCATAGTCCTGCAGCATAGCATTAATACGACGACGTTGCTCCTGAACCTGCGCCTGCTGACCGCTGCCGGCGGAGGCATCAGCCGGAACGCCCAGGCTAACCGGGCTGGCTTTGCCCATCATCGGCATAGTGTTGAAGACTGGCGCTTCCGGCTGCTGGGAGGCATCGGAGTGTCCGTTATACTGCTGGACGCCGACGATCACAGCCAGAGAAACGCACGCTGCCACACCCATTTGGGTAAGCGAGCTGGCCCACGGGCGTACTTTCTGCCAGAAAGGCATTTGACGCCACTGGTGTGGAGCAGGTTGAGACTCAGGAATAAGCGGCGCAACCTGACGAGCAGGTTCGTTCTCGATGGCGGCCATCACGCGAGCTGAGATATCGAATTGGAGCATCTCGGCGGTATCGCCTCGCAGCGTGTCGCGGATGAGATGGTAGCTCTCCCAGGTTTTTTGCATTTCAGAAGAACGACTCAGCTCATTGAGCAGCTCGTTATCCAGCGTTTCACCATCCATTAAGGCCGAAAGTTTTTCTTTCTGCATGCCTGATACCCTTTTCCAGTATTCCGCTATCGTCAACGCCTGATTAGCGGTTGAACTTTATTATCAATAGCTTCACGTGCCCGGAAGATACGCGAACGTACCGTGCCAACCGGACAATCCATGATGGCGGCTATTTCTTCATAGCTCAGGCCATCCAGCTCCCGCAACGTAATTGCCATGCGTAAATCTTCGGGAAGCGATTCAATGGTACGAAAAACTATTTGTCTCAGCTCTTCTGACAACATTAAGTTCTCAGGGTTCGAAATTTCTTTCAATGCCCCGCCGCTTTCGAAGTTTTCCGCCTCGTTGGCGTCAACATCGCTTGATGGCGGACGGCGTCCCTGAGCAACCAGATAATTCTTTGCCGTGTTTACGGCGATACGATACAACCAGGTATAAAAAGCGCTATCCCCCCGGAAAGAATCCAGCGCACGCCACGCCTTCACGAACGACTCCTGAACAACGTCAGCAATATCGCCCGGCGGTACATAGCGGGAGACCAGGCTTGCAACCTTGTGCTGATAGCGCACTACCAGTAGGTTAAAGGCTTTCTGATCTCCTTTCTGGACCCGTTCAACGAGGACCTGATCCGTTAACTGCTCGCTCATCCGAGGTAATGTCTCCCCAAACCCAATTCCCATGCGTATTCAGAACACCACCCAAGCACTGCATTATGAGCAAGCAGACGTTTGGAGTGTCTGAACACAATAAAGTTCCGTTACGCTTTTGATTTTTGTCTGACAACGGTGGACTGATTGTTATCTCTCATTATAAGTCCCGTTGTTCAACGCCAGGTAAGCTAATGAAGAAAAAGCGCAAGGCCCGCCTGAAGGGTAACGTAACCCAACTTATTTTTCACTATAAAATCTGAAGGTAACGGCTTGCCTCGCAAATATTTTCTTTCGTTTACATATTTGCTTTTCTGCCACCCTTGTTTAGCCTGCACAACTATTCACGAAAATAATTGTACGATTTAGCCCCACCAGGTGCTATGGTGAGGCTATTGTGTTTAGTAAATTAAACAGAAGCTATGAAGACGACTCCTGACTTTTCCTGTGATGTGTTGATTATCGGCAGCGGCGCTGCCGGATTGTCTCTGGCGCTGCGCCTGGCGGAACGCCACTCGGTTACCGTTCTGAGCAAAGGCCCGGTTAGCGAAGGCTCGACGTTCTACGCCCAGGGAGGGATTGCCGCCGTTTTCGATGAAACCGACAGCATCGAATCCCACGTCGAAGATACGCTCATCGCCGGGGCCGGACTTTGTGACCGTCATGCCGTCTCCTTCGTCGCCAGCAACGCCAAACCCTGCGTGCAGTGGCTTATCGATCAAGGGGTACTGTTTGATACCCAGGTGCAGGCCAACGGTGAAGAGAGCTACCACCTGACCCGCGAAGGCGGCCATAGTCATCGGCGGATCCTGCATGCCGCCGATGCCACCGGCAAAGAGGTTGAGACGACGCTGGTTGGCAAAGCGCTGGCGCATCCGAATATCACCATTCTGGAACGTAGTAACGCGGTTGACCTGATTATCTCCGATAAGATTGGCCTGCCGGGTACCCGGCGGGTAGTCGGCGCGTGGATCTGGAACCGTAATAAGGAAAAGGTAGAAACCTGCAGCGCAAGAGCCGTGGTGCTGGCGACCGGCGGCGCAGCTAAAGTTTATCAATACACCACCAATCCTGATGTCTCCTCCGGCGACGGCATCGCCATGGCCTGGCGCGCGGGATGCCGTGTGGCCAATCTCGAATTTAACCAGTTCCACCCTACCGCGCTGTTTCATCCACAGGCGAGAAACTTCCTCTTAACGGAAGCCCTGCGCGGCGAAGGCGCGCTGTTGAAACGGCCTGACGGTAGCCGCTTTATGCCGGACTTCGACGAACGCGGCGAACTGGCCCCGCGCGATATCGTCGCCCGCGCCATCGACCATGAGATGAAGCGCCTCGGCGTCGACTGCATGTATCTGGATATTAGCCATAAGCCCGAAGCGTTTATTCGCCAGCATTTTCCGATGATTTATGAAAAGCTACTCGGCCTTGGTATTGATTTAACCAAAGAGCCGGTGCCTATCGTACCCGCCGCCCACTACACCTGCGGCGGCGTGATGGTGGATGATAACGGACGTACCGACGTCGACGGTCTGTACGCCATCGGTGAGGTAAGCTACACCGGGCTGCACGGCGCCAACCGCATGGCCTCGAACTCATTGTTGGAGTGTCTGGTGTACGGCTGGTCGGCAGCCGAGGACATAGCGAAACGCCTGCCGCTGGCGCAAGCGGCGGAACAGCTGCCGCCATGGGATGAAAGCCAGGTTGAGATCCCGGATGAACTGGTGGTGATTCAACATAACTGGCACGAACTGCGCCTGCTAATGTGGGACTATGTCGGAATTGTGCGTACCACCCGCCGGCTGGAACGAGCGCTGCGGCGCATTACTATGCTGCAGCAGGAGCTGGATGAGTATTACGCGCGTTTTCGCGTCTCCAATAACTTACTGGAGCTGCGCAATCTGGTGCAGGTGGCCGAGCTTATCGTGCGTTGCGCCATGCAGCGTAAGGAGAGCCGCGGCCTGCACTATACGCTCGACTACCCGGACACGCTGGAAAACAGCGGCCCGTCGGTGCTCTCGCCGCTTGCTCACATAAAGAGATAGAAGTCGCGGGTCAGCGCGGTAAAGCCTTCAGAGTACTGCTGCTCTGGCCCACGAACCACCAGCCGATCGCTGAAACACTCGCCGGCTCTGGGAGAGAATGCCAGCAGGACCCGATGCGGCGGGCGCATTTCTGTTTCCGCCACGTCGGTGCGTAAGCGCAAATGCCACCCCATCGCTTTCGCCCGTTCGACAAACGCATTACCAATATCCACCGGCAGCACCACGCAGAAAAAGCCCTCCTCGGTAATCAGATCCGCGGCGCAGGTGAGCAGCGTCGTATGATCGAGCGAGGTGGTATAACGCGCTTGTTCGCGCTGCGACGTCGCGCAAGGTACGCCTTCGGCAAAAAACGGCGGATTGCTGACGATGAGCTCATAGCGCCGCGGCGGCTGCGGCTGCCACTGCTGAATCGGCGCCTGGTATACGGCGATGCGTCCAGGCCAGTTGCTGGCCGCCACGTTATCCCGCGCCTGCGTCGCGGTCTCTTCATCCAACTCCACCGCATCCAGTTGGACCGAATTCGCGGTACGCTGGGCTAACATTAATGCCAGTAAACCGCTACCGGTTCCGATATCCAGCACGTGCTTCACCTGAGCAATCGGCGCCCAGGCGCCCAGCAGAATACCGTCGGTACCGACTTTCATTGCGCAGCGATCGTGGGCGACAAAAAATTGTTTAAAGGTAAAACCATTGCGCGGCAGCGCAAACTTCGACTGAGACATCCTCAAAACCTTGCTGACGAAAACTCCTGTGCTTAAGGCTATGCACAATACCGGAGAACAGATAGCCTTACAAACAGATGAACATTACGTCAGTAACGTCTATAATCGGCGGCCCACTCAGAGGTAGAACATGACTGTAACGACTTTTTCCGAACTTGAACTCGACGAAAACCTGCTGGAAGCGCTCCAGGATAAAGGTTTCACACGCCCGACAGCCATTCAGGCCGCCGCTATTCCGCCTGCGCTTGATGGCCGTGATATTCTCGGTTCTGCGCCGACAGGCACCGGTAAAACTGCGGCATATTTGCTGCCAGCGTTGCAGCATCTGCTTGATTTTCCGCGCAAGAAATCGGGGCCGCCGCGGATCCTTATCCTGACGCCGACCCGCGAGCTGGCGATGCAGGTTGCCGATCACGCCCGCGAACTGGCGAAGCATACCCATCTGGATATTGCCACCATTACCGGCGGCGTTGCGTACATGAACCACGCGGAAGTGTTCAGCGAAAACCAGGATATCGTGGTCGCCACCACCGGTCGCCTGCTGCAGTATATTAAAGAAGAGAACTTCGACTGCCGCGCGGTAGAAACGCTGATCCTTGATGAAGCGGACCGCATGCTGGACATGGGCTTTGCCCAGGATATCGAAACCATCGCCGGTGAAACCCGCTGGCGCAAGCAGACCATGCTGTTTTCCGCCACGCTGGAAGGCGATGCGATTAAAGACTTTGCCGAACGCCTGCTGGAAGAGCCGGTTGAAGTTTCTGCAAATCCGTCGACCCGCGAACGTAAAAAAATTCACCAGTGGTACTATCGCGCCGATGATATCGATCATAAAACCGCGCTGCTGGTTAATCTGCTGAAACAACCGGAAGCAACCCGCTCTATCGTCTTCGTGCGTAAACGCGAGCGCGTTCACGAGCTGGCCGCTAAGCTGCACGAAGCAGGCATCACCACCTGCTGGCTGGAAGGCGAAATGGTGCAAATCAAACGTAACGAAGCGATTAAACGCCTGACCGATGGTCGCGTGAACGTGCTGATTGCCACCGACGTCGCCGCGCGCGGTATTGATATTCCGGATGTCAGCCACGTGTTTAACTTCGATATGCCGCGCACAGCCGATATCTATCTGCACCGTATTGGCCGTACCGGCCGTGCAGGTAAGAAAGGCACCGCTATTTCGCTGGTTGAAGCGCACGATCACCTGCTGCTGGGCAAAATCGGCCGCTACGTTGAAGAACCGCTGAAAGCTCGCGTGATTGATGAATTGCGCCCGAAAACCCGCGCGCCGAGCGAGAAGTTAACCGGTAAACCATCGAAGAAAGTGCTGGCGAAACGCGCCGAGAAAAAAGAGAAAGAAAAAGAGAAGCCGCGGGTGAAGAAACGCCACCGCGATACCAAAAACATCGGTAAGCGCCGTAAGCCAAGCTCTGCCGTGACGCCGTCAACGTCCAACGAAGAGTAAAAAAACGCCGGGATATCCCGGCGTTTTCACATCTGGCTTCAGCCTTACAGGCTTTCGGTAAAGGTACGAGCGATAACGTCGCGCTGCTGTTCCGGAGTCAGAGAGTTAAAACGCACCGCGTAGCCGGAAACACGAATGGTCAGCTGCGGGTATTTTTCCGGGTGCTCAACGGCATCCAGCAGAGTTTCGCGACGCAGCACGTTCACGTTCAGGTGCTGACCGCCTTCCACGCGGACTTCCGGTTTCACGTCTACCGGGATTTCACGGTATTCGATTTCACCCAGTTTGCTCACCGCAACTACATCATCTTCCGCAAAACCACCTTTGGCACACAGGCAGCGCGCTTCGCCTTTTTCGCTATCCAGCAGCCAGAAAGAGTTCAGCAGGTCGTCGTTTGCCGCTTTAGTAATTTGGATACCAGTAATCATTTGATGCCTCCCAGGCAGTGTTTATTCGATTTTGGCCTCTTTGCGGCCAATTGGTAAAACCATTGTTGTATGAGTGTATATATATCAGCCACACACCCGGCATTCATTGACTTAAATCAATAAAAACCACTCACTCAAAGTGGGTATATGAGGATAGTATTGTTTTACATCAAGTTACGCCAGTAGGTGCCATAAAAAATTTTGTAAATTTTCAATTTTTTTTATACGCAACCAGTCAGGAATGACGTCGCGATTTTGTTATGCAGAAAGAAGCAGTTAAGCTATGGGCATGACACTTTGCAGGAGAGCGAGATGACCACCCCATTAACCTGGCACGACGTGCTGGCGGAAGAGAAGCAGCAGCCCTATTTTCTCAACACCCTCAAGACCGTCGCCGAAGAGCGCCAGTCCGGCATGACTATCTATCCGCCGCAGAAAGACGTCTTTAACGCCTTTCGCTATACCGAACTGGGCGAGGTCAAAGTGGTCATCTTAGGTCAGGATCCCTATCACGGCCCGGGACAGGCGCACGGTCTGGCCTTTTCTGTTTTACCGGGAGTGCAGATACCGCCGTCGCTGCTGAACATGTATAAAGAGCTGGAAGGCACCATCCCCGGCTTTCAGCGCCCGGCGCATGGTTATCTGGAGAGCTGGGCGCGCCAGGGCGTGCTCCTGCTTAATACCGTGTTAACGGTGCGCGCCGGTCAGGCGCATTCACACGCCAGTCTCGGCTGGGAAACCTTTACCGATAAAGTGATAGCGCTGATTAACCAGCATTGTGAAGGAGTGGTATTTCTGCTGTGGGGGGCGCACGCGCAGAAAAAAGGCGCCATTATCGATCGCCAGCGCCATTGCGTCCTGAAAGCGCCGCACCCGTCGCCGCTGTCGGCGCACCGCGGTTTCTTCGGCTGCAACCACTTTGTGCAAACCAACCAGTGGCTGGCCGAACGCGGCGAGGCGCCCATTGACTGGATGCCGGTGCTGCCCGCTGAAAGCGAGTGAGCGACGATAATAAAAAAGCCAGCATCAGCTGGCTTTTTGCATTCAGAGACCGTTATCAGGCCTTATTCTGACGCCACCATTCCGCCAGCAGCACGCCGGTCGCCACGGAGACGTTAAGGCTTTCGACGTTGCCGGTGCCATCGATGGCGACGTTGAGGTCAGAGCTGGAGATCGCCGCATCGGACAGACCGTCGCGCTCCTGGCCTAATACCAGCACCATTTTCTTCGGCAGCTCGGCCTTAAACAGCGGCGTACCGTTATGGCTGGAGGTCGAGACGATGGCGTAGCCAGCCTGACGGAACTGCGTCAGGGTATCGATAAAGCTGTCGCCGGTGATCGGCTCAACATGTTCCGCGCCGCCTTCTGCAGTACGGATCGCCGCGCCAGACTCCAGCACGCCGGCATCCTGTACTACCACGCCTTTCACGCCAAAGTGCGCGCAGCTACGCATAATCGCGCCGAGGTTGTGCGGGTTGCCAACATCTTCCAGCGCCAGTACGCAATCTTCGGCTTCTGCTTTCGCCACCCACTGGGCCACGGAAGTACCATGACGTTTTTTGATCAGGAAGCAGACGCCGCCGTGGTGTTCGGTACCAGACGCCTTCGCCAGTTCGGCTTCGTCCACTACGTGGTAGGCCTTACGGTTGGCCGCCATCCAGCGCAGCGCCTCTTTAAAGCGCGGAGTGACGCTCTGGATAAACCAGGCACGTACGATGGCTTCCGGACGGCTCTGGAACAGCGCCTGACAGGCGTTCTCGCCGTAGACGCGGGTCTCTTCCGCGCGCTGACGGCGCAGCACTTCCGGATCGATAAAGCTCTTACCGCTGATGCCGCCGTGATCTTCTTTTACCGGCGTCTCATCACCCGGAGCGCGGGAAACGGTGCGCCACGGGGACGCATCGTCACGGTTAAAATCATTGCGCTTGCGATCGTCGCGTTTGCGATCGTCGCCGCGGCTGTTACGTTCATCGCGCGCAGGGCGGCTGCGGCCGTCAACACGTGACTTTCCTGGACGCCCTCCCCCTTTCCCGGTACGCGGGTTATGGGTACGTTTGTCAGAATCATCATCACTGCGGACATACATCACTTTGACCTTGCCGCTTTTATTTTTCAGTTCGTCGCTCATCTATTTTCTCCACCTGCGCTGCGCGAAGCGCGAAGATTACCCGATGTATCTTCACTTAGCCATTATTTCATTTAAAAGCCTTGGTCTATTGTAACCATCGAACAAAAGACATTGTCCTTTATTCGCGCCTCATCGATAATATGTAACATTACAGAAACAAATCGGCCACGTGCCGCGCTGCAACCCCATAACCAGAGGTTAGTTATGAATACCGTTTGTGCCAGTTGTCAGGCTCTTAACCGCATCCCCGAAGACCGTAGCGCCGATGGCGCCAAGTGCGGACGCTGCGGCCACGATCTCTTTGACGGCGATGTCATCAACGCGACCGGGGCAACGCTGGATAAACTATTAAAGGACGATCTGCCAGTCGTTATTGATTTCTGGGCCCCGTGGTGCGGCCCATGCCGTAGCTTTGCGCCGATCTTTGAAGATGTGGCTGAAGAGCGCAGCGGCGAAATGCGTTTTGTGAAAGTGAACACCGAAGCCGAACGCGAACTGAGCGCTCGCTTCCGCATCCGCAGCATTCCAACCATTATGATGTTCAAAAATGGTGAAATGGTCGACATGCTGAATGGCGCCGTCCCCAAAGCGCCGTTCGATAGCTGGCTGAACGAAGCCAACCAGCAGTAACCCCACCGGGGCACCGCTTGTGCCCCGTTTTCTCCTCTGCGACAATAGCGTTTTTCATTAGCGACTCCCATGATTGATAACGCTGTCCTTCGGCTACGCGCCGAACGCCTCGCGCGCGCAACCCGGCCTTTTCTTGCTCGCGGCAACCGCATCCGCCGCTGCCAGCGCTGCCTGCTCCCCCTAAAACAGTGTCTGTGCGCAACGCTGGCACCGGCGCAGGCCGACAGCCGCTTTTGCCTGGTAATGTTCGACACCGAGCCGATGAAGCCCAGCAATACCGGGCGCCTTATCGCCGATATTCTGCCCAACACCGAAGCGTTTCAGTGGTCGCGTACCGAGCCGCCGCAGGCGCTGCTCGATCTGGTCGCCAACCCCGATTATCAGCCCATGGTCGTCTTTCCGGCCTCTTATGCCGGAGCGGAACGCCAGGTACTGAGCGCTCCGCCGGAGGGTAAGCCGCCGCTGTTTATTATGCTCGACGGCACCTGGACGGAAGCGCGGAAAATGTTTCGCAAAAGCCCGTATCTCGATGCGCTGCCGGTAATCTCTGTCGACCTGTCGCGCATCTCCGCCTATCACCTGCGCGAAGCCCATGCCGACGGTCAGTACTGTACGGCGGAAGTCGCCATCGCCCTGCTGGACTTAGCCGGCGACGCGCAGGCGGCGGCCGCGCTTGGCGATCACTTTAGCCTGTTCAGAAGCCGCTATCTGGCGGGAAAAACGCAGCATAAGGGCAGTATCACAGCACAACAGGCTGAAAGCGTTTAAAATCATTCGGTCACAGGGGATCAAAGGAGACCGGAATGAGCCAACGAGGCCTGGAAGCACTGCTGCGGCCAAAATCGATCGCCGTCATTGGTGCATCGATGAAACCGCAGCGCGCTGGCTATTTAATGATGCGCAATTTGTTGGCCGGCGGTTTTAATGGCCCGGTCCTGCCGGTGACGCCCGCCTGGAAAGCGGTGCTTGGCGTACTGTCGTGGCCGACTATCGACAGCCTGCCCTTTACCCCGGATCTGGCGGTGCTCTGTACTAATGCCCGCCGCAATCTCGAGTTGCTCGAGGCCTTAGGGCGGAAAGGGTGTAAAACCTGCATTATCCTCTCTTCACAGCCAGACCAGTACCCGGCGCTGCTCGAGTGCGCCGCCCGTTATCAAATGCGTCTGCTCGGTCCCAACAGCCTGGGACTGCTGGCGCCGTGGCAGGGCCTGAACGCCAGCTTTTCGCCGGTCCCTATCCAGCGCGGCAAGCTGGCGTTTATCTCGCAATCCGCCGCCGTCTCTAACACCATTCTGGACTGGGCGCAGCAGCGTGAAATGGGCTTCTCGTACTTTATTGCGCTTGGCGATAGTCTTGATATCGACGTCGACGACCTGCTCGATTTTCTCGCCCGCGATAGCAAGACCAGCGCTATTTTGCTCTATCTGGAGCATCTCAGCGATGCCCGGCGTTTTGTCTCCGCTGCCCGTAGCGCATCGCGTAATAAACCCATTCTGGTCATCAAAAGCGGCCGCAGCCCGGCGGCGCAGAAATTACTGCATGTCAACTCAGGGATGGATCCCGCCTGGGATGCCGCTATTCAGCGGGCGGGGCTGCTGCGCGTGCAGGACACCCACGAGCTCTTTTCCGCCGTTGAAACCCTGAGCCATATGCGCCCTTTGCGCGGCGAAAAGCTGATGATTATCAGTAATGGCGCCGCGCCGGCGGCGCTGGCGTTGGACGAACTGTGGCTGCGTAACGGCAAACTCGCCAATCTCAGTGAAGCCACCTACGACCAGCTCAGGCAGGCGTTACCGACGGGCGTCGAGGTTGCTAATCCTCTGGATCTGCGCGATGACGCCAGCAGCGAGCACTATCTCAAGGCGCTGAATGTGTTGCTGGACAGCCAGGATTATGATGCGCTGCTGGTGATCCACTCCCCCAGCGCCGCGGCGCCGGGCACCGAAAGCGCGCTGGCGTTGATTGATGCCCTTAAGCGTCATCCACGCGGGAAATACGTCACGGTGCTGACGAACTGGTGCGGGGAGTACTCTTCCCAGGAGGCGCGACGGTTGTTTAGCGAGGCCGGTATCCCAACCTATCGCACACCGGAAGGCACTATTACCGCCTTTATGCATATGGTCGAGTACCGGCGCAACCAGAAACAGCTACGGGAAACGCCGGTATTGTCCGATACCTTGACCGCCAATACCGCAGAGGCCCACACGCTGTTGCAGCGCGCGCTGAGCGAAGGCGCGACCTCGCTGGACACCCATGAGGTCAGCCCGCTGCTGCGCGCCTACGGCATCCATACTCTTCCCACCTGGATTGCCGCCGACAGCGCCGAAGCGGTACATATCGCCGAGCAGATTGGCTACCCGGTGGCGTTGAAGCTACGTTCGCCGGATATTCCGCATAAATCGGAAGTTCAGGGCGTCATGCTCTATTTACGTACCCCAGCTGAAGTCCAGCAGGCGGCGGACGCGATTATCGACCGGGTAAAAATGGCCTGGCCGCAGGCGCGCATTCATGGCCTGTTGGTACAGAGTATGGCCAACCGCGCCGGGGCGCAGGAGCTCCGGGTCGTCGTCGAGCATGACCCGCTTTTCGGCCCGCTGATTATGCTTGGCGAGGGCGGCGTCGAATGGCGTGCGGAAAATCAGGCCGCGGTCGCCCTGCCGCCGCTGAATATGAACCTGGCGCGTTATCTGGTGATCCAGGCCATCAAGAGTAAAAAGATCCGCGGACGCAGCGCGCTACGCCCGCTGGATATTCCCGGCCTCAGCCAACTGCTGGTGCAGGTCTCTAACCTGATTGTCGATTGCCCCGAGATCCAGCGGCTGGATATTCACCCCTTGCTTGCTTCCGGCAACGAGTTTACCGCCCTCGACGTTACTCTCAGCCTGGCGCCATTTAGCGGCGACAGCGAAAGCCGACTGGCGGTCAGACCCTATCCGCAGCAACTTGAGGAATGGGTGGCAATGAAAAACGGCGAGCGCTGCCTGTTCCGGCCGATCCTGCCTGAGGATGAACCACTATTATTGGCCTTTATTGAGCGGGTCACCAAAGAAGATCTCTATTACCGCTACTTCAGCGAGATCAACGAATTCACCCATGACGACTTAGCCAATATGACGCAGATCGACTACGATCGTGAAATGGCCTTTGTTGCGGTTCGCGCCACGGAGCAAGGAAGCGAGATCCTCGGCGTGACCAGAGCAATTTCCGATCCTGATAATATTGATGCCGAGTTTGCCGTGCTGGTGCGTTCTGACCTGAAAGGTTTAGGCCTTGGTCGACAGCTTCTTGAAAAACTGATCGCCTATACGCAGAGCCATGGATTACAGCGCTTAAATGGCATCACCATGCCAAATAACCGCGGCATGATAGGCCTTGCCAGAAAGCTTGGTTTTGCAGTGGATATCCAATTAGAAGACGGAATAGTGAGCCTGTCTCTTGCGCTGAATACGTTACATTCGGTGACAAGCGACAGCAATTAATGACCACATTCGCGGGTAGTAATGGTATTATTGCCCGCTTACGTCATCTGCATGGTACAGAAGACCCTTCAATAAACAGAGAAGAAACGCACTGTGATGTTGTCAAAATTTAAGCGTAATAAACATCAACAACACCTTGCCCAACTCCCTAAGCTCTCTCAGTCAGTTGATGATATCGAGTTCTTTTACGCGCCGGCTGATTTCCGCCAGGCGCTACTGGCAAAGATAGCCCACGCCACCCAGCGTATTTGCATTATTGCGCTCTATCTTGAGCAAGATGATGGCGGAAAAGGAATACTGCAAGCCCTGTATGACGCTAAACGCCAGCGTCCAGAACTGGATGTGCGCGTGCTGGTTGACTGGCATCGCGCCCAGCGTGGCCGTATCGGCGCGGCAGCCTCCAATACCAATGCCGATTGGTACTGTCGCATGGCCCAGGAAAACCCAGGGATTGATATCCCGGTGTATGGCGTCCCGGTCAATACCCGGGAAGCGCTCGGCGTGCTTCATTTTAAAGGCTTCATCATCGATGACAGCGTTATTTATAGCGGCGCCAGCCTGAACGATGTGTACCTGCATCAGCATGATAAATATCGCTACGATCGCTATCAGTGCATCCGCAACGGCAAGATGGCCGACGTGATGTTCGACTGGGTCGAGCAGAATCTGGTACAGGGTCGCGGCGTGAATCGACTCGATCGCCCGGATCGACCAAAAAGCCCGGAAATCAAAAATGATATTCGCCAGTATCGCCAGGATCTGCGCGAAAGCGGCTATCACTTCACCGGCAATGCCGATGAAGATCAACTGTCAGTCACGCCGCTGGTTGGGCTCGGTAAATCGAGCCTGCTCAACAAGACTATCTTCCACCTGATGCCGTGTGCGGAACATAAGCTGACCATCTGCACCCCGTATTTCAACCTGCCCGCCGTACTGGTCAGAAATATTATTTCTCTGCTACGCAGCGGAAAAAAAGTGGAAATCATCGTCGGCGACAAGACCGCGAACGACTTCTATATCCCGGAAGATCAGCCGTTTAAAATCATCGGCGCTTTACCTTATTTGTACGAAATTAACCTGCGTCGCTTCCTGAGCCGTCTGCAGTATTATGTGAATACCGATCAGCTCATCGTACGTTTATGGAAAGATGACGATAATAGCTACCACCTGAAAGGCATGTGGGTTGATAACGAATGGATGCTGCTGACTGGCAACAACCTCAATCCGCGCGCCTGGCGGCTGGATTTAGAAAATGCCGTACTGATCCACGATCCTAAGCATCAACTGCGCGAAATGCGGGAAAAGGAGCTTCAGCTCATCCGTACACATACGACGGTAGTGAAGCACTATCGCGATCTACAAAGCATCGCCGACTATCCGGTGAAGGTGAAAAAGCTCATCCGCCGTCTGCGGCGCATCCGCATCGACCGCCTCATCAGCCGCATTCTCTAAGATCAACGCCCCGTAATCCGGGGCTTTTTTTCAGGAAGAATTATGCGCTACTTCATCATTATTGCCCCTTTACTACTCAGCGGCTGCAGCCATATGGCCAATGATGCCTGGAGCGGTCAGGACAAGGCCCAACACTTTCTCGCGTCGGCAATGCTCTCCGCCGCCGGCAATGAATATGCGCAGCATCAGGGATACAGCCGCGATCGCAGCGCCGCCATCGGTCTGATGTTTTCCGTTAGTCTGGGGGCATCAAAAGAGTTATGGGACAGCCGCCCGGCAGGGAGCGGCTGGAGCTGGAAGGATTTCGCCTGGGATGTCGCCGGCGCCACCACCGGCTATACGGTGTGGCAACTGGCGCATCAATAAGGTTACAAACGCAACCCCTTCCCTTTACCATGCAGCATCAGGGAGACCAGGAAGGCAATCGCCGCCATTACCGTCACGTACCAGTAGAAGGCATTCTCCATTCCTATAGATTTAAGCGACAGCGCGACGTATTCAGCCGAACCGCCGAACAGCGCGTTTGCTACCGCATAGGACAGGCCCACGCCCAGCGCGCGAACCTGTGCCGGAAACATTTCCGCCTTCAGGATCCCGCTGATGGAGGTGTAGAAGCTGACGATCAGCAACGCGCAAATCACCAGCGCAAATGCGGCATACGGCGAACTAACATTCTGCAGCGCACTCAAGATTGGCACGGTAAACAGCGTCGCCAGCACGCCGAAGCACAGCATTGAAGTACGGCGCCCCACCTTATCCGAGAAGGCGCCAAACAGCGGTTGTACCAGCATATACACGAAAAGCGCCGCCGTCATAATCATGCTGGCAGTGCTGGCCGTCATGCCGGCGGTATTCACCAGATATTTTTGCATATACGTGGTGAAGGTGTAAAAAGTCAGCGAACCGGCGGCAGTAAAGCCCAGTACCATGACAAAAGCCCGGCGATTACGCCACAAACCTTTAAAGGAACCGGCCTCTTTCAGCGCACGGGTTTCCTGCTTCGAGGTTTCATCCAACTGACGACGCAGCCACAGCGCGACGATGGCCAGTACTGCGCCCAGCGCAAAAGGAATACGCCATCCCCAGGCATGCAAATCTTCATCACTGAGGATTTGCTGTAGTGCGACAACGACCAGTACCGCCAGCAGTTGACCGCCAATTAACGTAACGTACTGGAAGGAGGCGTAGAATCCTTTCTTTCCTTCTACTGCGACTTCACTCATGTAGGTCGCGCTGGTGCCATATTCCCCGCCAACGGACAGGCCCTGGAACAGACGTGCCAGCAACAGCAGCGCCGGCGCCCAGGTACCGATAGTGGCGTATCCCGGTAGACAAGCAATCACCAGCGAGCCGAAGCACATCATGCATACCGAAATAAGCATTGAGGCTTTACGTCCGCGCCGGTCAGCAATACGGCCAAATAGCCAGCCGCCGATGGGGCGCATCAGGAAGCCAGCAGCAAAAACTCCGGCCGTTTGTAACAATTGAGTGGTGGTATTTCCTGAAGGGAAGAAGATGTGCGCAAAATAGAGTGAGCAAAATGAGTAGACATAAAAATCAAACCATTCCACCAGGTTCCCTGAAGATGCCCCCACAATTGCCCATACACGGCGCCGGGTATCGCCCTGCTCCAGGGAACCCTGCTCGTTAATGCTACTTTCTGTCATTATAATTTTGCTCCAGCAAAGACCGTAATCTGTCTCATCGGGCGTGACACGTCACTCAGACAAATTAATTAGTGAACTAAATGTTATATAATTGTTATTTATTTATATGTGATTGTATTCACATTTTTTTTCGTAACACCGGTTTTCGCGATTAACGTCAGCACATGAGCAGTGAAAAAGTGAATTATGGCGAAGTGGTTACAACGACGGGGTTTTATATGGCTTTGAATGAAGGTGATGAGGTGGTGTAGCGAGATTTTCCCGCAGGCGGTGCAACCCCGGGAAGGAGCGGTAGCCCCGGTAAGCGCAGCGCCACCGGGGAAGATGGCGGCGCGTCTGGCCGCAAAACACAAAAACAAAAGGCCCAGTCTTT
>NZ_JBEAIL010000021.1:0-141510 GCF_040064495.1 Klebsiella sp. CN_Kp097
CGGTCGGGGGTTCTCATCCCCCCGTACGGAGAATATAAAAGAAAAGAGCCCGTACTTTCGTACGAGCTCTCATCTCGAATATGGCGGTGAGGGGGGGATTGACTCGCTTCGCTCGCCCCTGTGGGGCAGTCCGCTTACTGCGTTCGCGGTCTGTCCAACTGGCTGCGCCAGTTGTCGAACCCCGGTCGGGGGTTCTCATCCCCCCGTACGGAGAATATAAAAGAAAAGAGCCCGTACTTTCGTACGAGCTCTCATCTCGAATATGGCGGTGAGGGGGGGATTCGAACCCCCGATACGTTGCCGTATACACACTTTCCAGGCGTGCTCCTTCAGCCACTCGGACACCTCACCATATTGTCTTGCTGCTCACCTTGGGTGGGCAACGGGGCGCTACTATAGGGAGTTGCGCTAAAACGGTCAAGCATATTTTTTTCTTTCTTTACCGTTCGGTTAAGCAATGAACACTGCCCCGTCGATTCATCGACGGGGCAGTTATTTTAACGCTGGGAATCCAGCTTTTCGTTGTTCTTCACGACGTCCTGCGCCTTGCTGTAGCTTTCAATCAGCAACTGATACGCCGGGAAGACTTTGGTATACACCTCAGCCCACTCGGCGGCATCCGGACGGTTCCAGGTGCGCTGCAGTTCAGAGGCTACCGCGGCGGTATCCATTGGTACTACGCCGGCCTGGACTACGCGGGCCAGGGTGATCTCCTGCGCCATTTTGCTGTAGGTACCGGAGGCATCGATAACGGCAAACACTTTATAACCGTCGGCGACGGCGGCAATTGCCGGGAAAGCCATGCACACGCTGGTAATGGTACCGGCGATGATTAAGGTTTTACGTCCGGTCGCTTTCACCGCTGCGACAAACTCCGGGTTGTCCCAGGCGTTGATCTCGCCTTTACGCGCAATATACTTCGCATGCGGCGCATTCTCATGAATTTCCGGAATCAACGGGCCGTTCGGACCTTGCGGCACGGAAGCGGTGGTGATCACCGGGATCCCGGCAAGCGATGCCATTTTCGCCAGCGCGGCGGCGCGAGCGCGCAGTTCTGGCATCGGCATATCGCCAACGGTCTGGAACAGGCCGCTTTGGTGGTCAATCAACAGCATCGCGGTATCGTTAACATCAATCACCGGACGAGAACCGTTAAAGTTAGCTGGAGTAGACATATTCTTCACCTCAATTTCGTTAGATTTGGCCAAAACGGCCGCTGTTAAAATCGCGAATTGCTTCGGCAATTTGCGTTTTGGTATTCATCACAAACGGGCCGTAGCCCACGATCGGCTCCTGTAGCGGTTCGCCGGCCATCAGCAGAACCTTCGCGTTGGAGCTCGCTTCCAGATGGAAGGCTTCACCTTTTTGGCTCAGCACTACCAGCTGTCCTTCCCGTGCGTTTTCCGTACCGTTGACGATGACTTCGCCTTCGAGCACGACCAACGCGGTGCTCCAGCCTTCCGGCTGACGCAATGTCACATCGTGACTTTGTTTGAGCTGCATATCCCACACGTTTAACGGTGAGAATGTGTGCGCTGGGCCGACGACATCGCCGTAACGCCCGGCAATCACTCTGACGGTCCCGGCGTCGTCTTCCAGCGTTGCTTGCGGAATGACGTCTGCGGTAATGCTCTGATAGCCCGGGGTCGTCATTTTGTCTTTCGCCGGCAGGTTGACCCACAGCTGCATCATTTTCAGTTCACCGCCGGAGCGGGTGAACGCTTCGGAGTGGAACTCTTCATGCAGGATCCCGGCGCCGGCCGTCATCCACTGCACGTCGCCAGGGCCGATAACGCCGCCTCTACCGGTTGAGTCGCGATGCTCGACTTCACCGGAGTAGACAATGGTGACGGTTTCGAATCCGCGATGCGGATGCTCGCCGACGCCGCGTTTACCGCTTCCCGCCGGAAACGTGTGCGGGCCGGCGTAGTCAAGCAGTAAGAACGGGCTCAGTTGTTCGCCGTGGGTCTGGTAAGAAAACATTGAGCGAACCGGGAAACCGTCGCCCACCCAGTGCTGCGAAGGGGCGGTGTAAACGCCAGTAATCTGTTTCATGGTTATCTCCTGCGTGTCTGTATCTGATGTGAATAAGCTTATATCTGGGGCTAATATTCCGGTAGATAGCGAAAATGACCTATACTGTTCTAAAAATGGAACGATGGAGAAAAGGATGCAGGATCTCAACGACCTGGCCTGGTTTGTTCAGGTGGTCGACCATGGCGGTTTTGCCGCTGCCGGTCGGGCGCTCGACCAGCCCAAATCCAAACTCAGCCGCCGCATTGCGCAACTGGAAGAGCGCCTGGGCGTGCGTCTGATTCAACGAACCACCCGACAGTTCGCCGTCACGGAAGTCGGCCAAACTTTCTATCAACACTGCAAGGCGATGTTGATAGAAGCCGAAGCGGCGCATCAGGCGGTAGAAACGCTGCAGTCTGAACCGCGCGGCAGCGTCAAGCTCACCTGTCCGGTAACCCTGTTGCATGCCCATGTTGGCCCGATGCTGGCGCGCTTTATGGTGCGATATCCTGGGGTGACGCTACATCTGGAAGCCACCAATCGGCGGGTGGATGTGGTGGGCGAGGGGGTTGATGTGGCCATTCGCGTGCGACCAAGGCCATTTGAAGATAGCGACCTTGTCATGCGGGTGTTGGCCGATCGCGGCCATCGCCTGGTGGCGAGTCCGGCGCTGATAGCCAGTCTTGGGCGCCCGCAGGCGCCGGCGGAATTGAGCACCTGGCCGGGGCTAAGTATTGGCGCCGGAAAACATCAGCATAAATGGCAACTTACCGGGCCAGAGGGGGCGCGGGCCGAGGTTTATTTCACGCCGCGGATGGTGACTAGCGATATGCTGGCGCTGCGCGAGGCGGCTATGGCGGGCGTTGGTGTGGTTCAGCTTCCTTTATTAATGGTGCGCGATCAGTTGGCATCAGGGGAGTTGGAAATCGTGCTTGATGAGTGGCAGCCGCGGCGGGAAGTCATTCATGCGGTGTTTGCTTCGCGGCGCGGTTTATTACCTTCTGTCAGAGCGCTGGTGGATTATCTCAGCGAAGAGTATCAACGGATGGAAGAGGATTAGCCCAGGCTCTTTTTCCCGGCGGCGCTGCGCCTGGACGGGCTACTCGTTGGTGGTGCGGCCTGTGGGATGGGTAGCCCGGGCGAGGAATTTATGCCGACCCCGGGAAGGTTTACCGGGGTCAGATGCGAAAAAAGCCCGTACTTTCGTACGAGCTCTCATCTCGAATATGGCGGTGAGGGGGGGATTGACTCGCTTCGCTCGCCCCTGTGGGGCAGTCCGCTTACTGCGTTCGCGGTCTGTCCAACTGGCTGCGCCAGTTGTCGAACCCCGGTCGGGGGTTCTCATCCCCCCGTACGGAGAATATAAAAGAAAAGAGCCCGTACTTTCGTACGAGCTCTCATCTCGAATATGGCGGTGAGGGGGGGATTCGAACCCCCGATACGTTGCCGTATACACACTTTCCAGGCGTGCTCCTTCAGCCACTCGGACACCTCACCATATTGTCTTTCCCGTTGTTGCTGGGAACGGGCGCTAATGTAGGGAAATACGTATCTCCCGTCAATCAACTTTTTTAAAAAAAGATGCGTTTAGCCAAACTTCAAACAACTTGCTTCTTAAACGCGCGGGAATCGTTTTTTTTGTCACCATTCTCTTTATTCCTCGATAGCGATACGAAATTTGTTATGCTGGCAAACCAATACAAAACAAAAAGTAAAACACGACGCAAACCTCAACCTACTCACGCGTCAGTAATCAGGAGTCATTATGGAGATTATTTTTTACCACCCGACGTTCGATACCCCCTACTGGATCGCAGAGCTGGAAAAACATCTGCCGGGAGCGCGCGTTCGTGAGTGGAAACCTGGCGACAATCAACCAGCCGACTATGCGCTGGTCTGGCATCCACCGGTAGAAATGTTGCAAGGCCGCAAATTGAAGGCGGTTTTTGCCCTCGGCGCAGGCGTGGATTCTATTCTTAGCAAGCTGCGAGAGCATCCGGAAATGCTGCCGCTTTCGATCCCGCTGTTCCGCCTCGAAGATACCGGTATGGGCCTGCAGATGCAGGAATATGCGGTAAGCCAGGTCCTGCATTGGTTCCGCCGCTTTGATGATTATCAGGCGCTGAAGCTGCAATCCCGCTGGCAGCCGTTGCCGGAATACCGTCGCGAAGATTTTACTATCGGCATTATGGGGGCAGGGGTGTTGGGCGGCAAAGTCGCGGAAAGCCTGTTGCGCTGGGGTTTCCCAGTGCGCTGCTGGAGCCGTAGCCACAAATCCTGGCCGCAAGTTGAGAGTTTTGCCGGTCAGGAAGAACTGGGCGCATTTTTACGGCAAACCCGCGTGCTGATCAACCTGTTGCCAAATACGGCTGAAACCGTCGGCATCATTAATGAAACTTTACTCTCTCAACTTCCGGATAACAGCTATGTTCTGAACCTCGCCCGCGGCGTACATATCGTTGAGCCGGATTTACTGGCCGCGCTTGACAGCGGTAAGGTGAAAGGGGCGATGCTGGATGTCTTTAGCCGCGAACCGCTGCCGAAAGAGAGCCCGCTGTGGGCGCATCCGCGTGTGGCCATGACGCCGCATATTGCCGCCGTTACCCGTCCACAGGAAGCGATCGCTTATATTGCCAGTACCATTAGCCGCCTGGAGCGTGGTGAAACGGTCAGCGGGCAGGTCGATCGCCAACGCGGCTACTAATCGATAACCCCGCTACGGCGGGGTTTTTACTGATCATGACTCCTGATTCCTGCTATTCTTGCCACAAACAGAGGAGGAGATTGTGATGTATCCTGTTGACCTGCACATGCATACCGTCGCCAGCACCCACGCCTATAGCACCCTGCATGACTATATTGCCGAGGCCAAACGTAAAGGCATTAAACTTTTTGCCATCACCGATCACGGCCCGGATATGGCCGATGCCCCGCACTACTGGCATTTCGTCAATATGCGTATCTGGCCGCGTCTGGTAGATGGCGTCGGCATCCTGCGCGGCATTGAAGCGAATATTAAAAATACCCAGGGTGAAATTGACTGTACCGGACCAATGCTGACTTCGCTGGATCTGATTATTGCCGGTTTTCATGAGCCGGTATTCCCGCCTCAGGATAAAGCCACCCACACTGAAGCGATGATTGCCGCGATTGCCAGTGGCGCAGTCCACATGATTAGCCATCCAGGCAATCCGAAATTCCCGATCGATATTCCGGCAGTAGCCGAAGCAGCGGCAAAGCATCATGTGGCGCTGGAAATTAATAATTCCTCTTTCCTTTCATCGCGTATCGGTAGTGAAGATAATTGCCGGGCAATCGCCGCCGCCGTGCGTGATGCGGGTGGTTGGGTGGCGCTGGGTTCGGACTCCCATACCGCCTTTACGCTTGGCGAATTTACCGAATGTCGCAAAATCCTCGACGCGGTGAATTTCCCGGAAGAGCGGATCCTTAACGTCAGTCCGCGTCGACTACTGAATTTCCTCGAATCACGCGGAATGCCGGCGATTGCGGAATTTGCAGACCTTTAATTTGAACCACTGGAACATATTGTATGAATGAATTTTCAATCCTCTGTCGCGTGCTGGGCTCGCTATACTATCGTCAGCCGCAGGACCCGCTGTTGGTGCCGCTGTTCACGCTGATTCGCGATGGCAAGCTGGCCGCCAGTTGGCCGCTGGAACAGGATGAATTACTGGAGCGTCTGCAGAAGAGTTGTGATACCCAGCCGTTAACCGCTGATTACAACGCCCTGTTCGTTGGTGACGAATGTGCGGTCTCGCCTTATCGCAGCGCGTGGGTTGAAGGCGCCACGGAAGCGGAAGTCCGCGGTTTTCTTACTCAACACGGTATTCCCACTGGCGATGGGCCAACCGATCATATTGGATCCCTACTGCTGGCCGCATCCTGGCTTGAAGATCATGCCTCAGATGACGAAAGCGAAACGTTGGAAACGTTGTTTGCCGATTACCTCTTACCGTGGTGCGGCACCTTCCTCGGTAAAGTCGAGGCGCATGCGCAAACCGCATTCTGGCGTACCATGGCGCTACTCACGCGTGAAGCTATATCCGCCATGTGGGATGAGCTGCAGGAAGAAAACGACGAATAATTGTGATTTAAGTCACTTTTAGTGTGAAACAGCAAACTCACGCATTCATATTGTGTGTTCTGGATCGCATTTGGTTGCCGCGTATCTGCTATGATACGCGGCATGAACATACTCTTCGCAATCGCACTCACGACGGGCATTCTCTCCGGTATTTGGGGATGGGTGGCGGTCTCACTTGGCCTGCTGAGCTGGGCCGGTTTCCTCGGCTGTACGGCCTATTTCGCTTGCCCACAGGGCGGCCTGAAAGGGCTGTTGATTTCCGCCTGCACGGTCATGAGCGGCGTGATATGGGCGCTGGTGATTATTTACGGTAGCGCGCTGGCGCCGCAGTTGGAAATCCTCAGCTATGTGATGACCGGAATAGTCGCCTTCCTGATGTGTATTCAGGCGCGTCAGCTGCTGCTCTCTTTTGTTCCCGGAACCTTTATCGGCGCCTGCGCGACCTTTGCCGCGAGCGGCGACTGGCGCATTGTCGTGCCATCGCTGGCGCTGGGATTGGTCTTTGGCTATGCCATGAAAAACAGCGGGCTGTGGCTGGCGGCGCGAGCGGCAAAGAATAAGTCTCTGGCTAACGATAACGTCTGATTTTCTTCACATTTCCTCGACGACGGGAGTAAGCTTCCCGTCACTCACTACATGAAAGCCTTTTCGCATCAACCCCTCTTCGATTGTTTTTTCCTCTTAATGCAGACATTTTGAGCAAACAAACCATAATAATTTGATACCGTTTGCAAAAACGGAGAGAAAAAAGTATCAACGGGTACTTCATATATATACTGATTTTGTATGTAGTTGCTTGTATTCAACTGCGCTCATGGATGATTTGTAAGGTTTTTTTGACCGTTACGCAGAGGGGTTTTGCCGTGAAAAAAATGACTGGCGTACTACTTGCTACAGTTTGTTTCCTTCCCGCTTTATTGACTTTTTCAACTACCTCTAACGCCGCAAGCGGCGTGATTCGTTTCCACGGCGGCGTTGTCGAACCGCCTTGTAAAATTCGTTCTTCAGAAGATCAGGTCTCGATGGCTTGCGCTAAGCAGAAGTCAGTCACTTTTTCTGCCCAGCAGGTAGCCCGGGGAGATCTGCAACATGCCAATATCAAATCTACACAGTTCACCTTTATCAATCCCCAGCACACCAACGCTATTCTCGAAGTGAGTTATCGGTAATAGCAAGGCCCCTGCAGATCCAGCGGGGGCCTTCGCCGCGCCTCTCTCCTGACATTCTCACGCTGCTTTTTTGTAGCAAAATCAAGATGAATCGATTTTGTTAGCAAAAAGAAAACAAAAAGTAACATATTTGTATTTCATAACGCAATCATTGCCTTGCCGTATTCTGGCGGCGCAGTGCGCTCATGGATGGCCTGTTGCTTCTTTGCTATTAAACAGAGGAGACTGCCGTGATAAAAAAAATCCACACCTTCGCGATGCCATGTCTGATGTTGTCGTGCTTGTTTGGAGCAGTGCACGCCGCGCCGACCGACGGCGTTGTCGCCATTTATGGGCAGGTCGTCGATCCGTCCTGCGAAGCCAATAGTGTGAGCGAAAAGATTGAAATGGCCTGCCCGCAGCTGCCTACCCGGGCGCTTTCGCCGCAGGTGCTGACGACGGGAAATTACAGCAATGACGCCGTCCGTTCAGCACAATTAAAGTATATTGATCCGCAACATACCCGCGCTATCCTCGAAGTGAATTATCGCTAATTACTGCCCCTCAGGCTTCCGCCTGGGGGACTATCATGCCATAGTAGACACCACGCTAAGTATGAAGACGTTTGCCGACAGGAGGGGGAAATGGTTGTTCAACCTGAGGTGGTTCTCGGCGATATCACGACGTTGCAGGTAGATGTTATTGTCAACGCGGCAAACCCATCGTTACTGGGCGGCGGCGGTGTTGATGGCGCCATTCATCGCGCAGCGGGCCCGGAACTACTGGCGGCCTGCAAAATAGTCCGTCAGCAGCAGGGCGAATGTCCGCCCGGGCATGCGGTTATCACCAGCGCCGGTAATCTACCGGCCAGCGCGGTGATTCATGCAGTCGGCCCCGTCTGGCACGGCGGTGACGAGCAAGAGGCCGAATTACTGACGGATGCCTATCGCAATAGTCTGTTGCTGGCGGCAGCCAATAATTATCGATCTATTGCTTTTCCGGCTATCAGCACCGGCGTATATGGCTATCCGAAACAGGCGGCGGCGGAAATTGCGGTGAAAACGGTGAAGGCTTTCCTCACCCGATATAATCCACTGGAACGAGTGTGCTTTGTCTGCTTTGATAACGAAACGGCGGAGATCTATCAGCGATTATTGCAGGCAGAATGAATCGCGGCACCGGCAGCACGCAGGCGCGCTGCCGGTTGCGGATTTTAGTTAACCGACACCGGCGCTTTCGCCGGTTTTTGCTGCGGTTTGCCTGAGAACAGGAAGCGCAGCAGCGGAATACGTAGATGGATTTCGTACAGCACCAGCGCAATACCCACTACAAACACCAGCCCGGCGATAAAACCTAACAGATTCGATTTTATTATCGGCGTAATCCACGCCCCGTACAGCAGGGTGAGGGGATGATGCACCAGGTAGATAAACAGCGAGGCGTTGACGAAGTAAGTCACCCGAGCGGACTGGAAGTTGAGCAGGCGGTGGCCCAGCGAGAATACCACGTTCACCATCCACAGCCCAAGCACCATGGTAATCACCGATTCGGTTTCATACATCCAGCCATCGCCGGAACCATACTGTTGGTTAAGACGATAGGCGATAAAGCCCAGCAGTGCGCCGACAAAACACCAGGGTGATGAGGTGGTGAACATCGCTTTTAGCCGCGGGTTGATGAACGTCTGCGCGCCGAGAACAAAGAACGGCAGATAGAACAGGGTCTGCATAACGATGAAGTTAAACAGTCCGTTGCTGAGAATCGGCGGGTAAACGATAAAAATAGTGCGACGAATTACCGCATACAACACGCCAAGACCAAGGAAAATAAGCGATAATTGACCAAATGTGACAGTGTCACCAAAGCTGGCGGTCTGCGTTTTCCCTCGATTGGCCAGCCACTTAAACAGCACCACGCCGAGAGTGGTCAGCACGACCAGCACCAGCAGGAACCACAGATGAGAGATAAGCTCCCATGCCAGGGTGTTGAATTTGTCATAGCCGGAGAGCGTGTGCCAGTTTTGCGCTTTACCATTAACGTATTGCAGCATCAAGAATTGCGGCAAAGTCAGAAGTGGAATCGCGGTGAGCATCGGAATGCCAACGCGCTCTACGCGTACTTTCCACCATTTCTTTAGGGGATAGCGTAGAAACAGCATGTAAGAGAAGTAGCCGGAAATAACAAAGAAGACCTGCATGCGGAAAGCATGGATAAAGTCATTGAACAGCGTTAACCCCCAGGAGGGCTCCAGGCTATTCACATGCCAGCTGTGGCTGGAGTAGATAAGCGAAATGTGAAAGGGTATCCCCAGCAGCATCAGCCAGGCGCGGATGCTGTCGAAGAAATATTCACGCTCTACTGGTGTTTTATTCATAAATTCACAACAATCTCAGACAATTCGTCTTATCACTCGTGGCGATAACGGTTACATTCCCAGCAACCCTACATGAACTCAGGGTATCTGTCTCCAGGATAAGTACGCAAAGTGCAATATGGGACAGAGAACTGTTTATTCCCTGGTCCGCTAAGCTGAACAATGCAGGGATTATGTTGTCGGATTGCCTGAGTTTCCATTAAAATAGATCGGATCGATTTAAGCACACAAAGGGGGAAGTGCTTACTTACTATGAAACATAAACCACAGATGATGAAAATGCGTTGGTTAAGCGCAGCCGTAATGTTGTCCCTGTGTACTTCATCTGCATGGGCATTCAGCATTGATGACGTAGCAAAACAGGCGAAAACGTTAGCCGGGAAAGGCTATGAAGCGCCGAAAAGTAACCTGCCCTCCGCCTTCCGCGATATGAAATACGCGGATTACCAGCAAATCCAGTTCAATCACGACAAAGCGTACTGGAATAACCTGAAAACCCCGTTCAAGCTGGAATTTTACCACCAGGGCATGTATTTCGACACGCCGGTTACTATTAATGAAGTGACCAGCACCAGCGTACGTAAAATTAAATATAGCCCGGATTATTTTAATTTTGGCAATGTGCAACACGATAAAGACACGGTGAAAGACCTTGGTTTCGCCGGTTTTAAAGTACTGTATCCGATCAATAGCAAAGACAAGAATGACGAAATCGTCAGCATGCTCGGAGCCAGCTACTTCCGCGTTCTTGGCCAGGGTCAGGTATACGGGCTTTCCGCCCGCGGCTTGGCTATCGATACCGCGCTGCCGTCAGGCGAAGAGTTTCCTCGTTTCCGCGAGTTCTGGATTGAGCGCCCGAAAGCGACCGATAAGCGCTTAACTATCTATGCGCTGTTGGATTCCCCGCGTGCGACCGGCGCCTATCGTTTTGTGGTTATGCCTGGGCGCGACACCGTGGTTGATGTGCAGTCGAAGGTTTATCTGCGCGACAAAGTCGGTAAACTCGGCGTGGCGCCGTTGACCAGTATGTTCCTGTTTGGGCCGAATCAACCGTCGCCGACGACTAACTATCGTCCGGAACTACATGATTCCAACGGTCTGTCGATTCTTGCCGGTAACGGCGAGTGGATCTGGCGTCCGCTGAATAATCCGAAACATCTGGCCGTCAGCAGCTATGCGATGGAGAACCCGCAAGGGTTTGGTCTGCTGCAGCGTGGCCGCCAGTTCTCCCGCTTTGAAGATCTCGACGATCGTTACGACCAGCGCCCGAGCGCGTGGATCACCCCGAAAGGCGACTGGGGTAAGGGTAAAGTCGAATTGGTTGAAATCCCGACCAACGATGAAACCAACGACAATATCGTCACCTACTGGACCCCGGATCAGCTGCCGGAACCAGGCAAAGAGATGAACTTCAAATACTCTATTACCTTCAGCCGCGATGAAGACAAACTGCATGCGCCAGATAGCGCTTATGTGGTGCAGACTCGCCGCTCAACCGGTGATGTGAAGCAGTCTAACCTCATTCGCCAGCCAGATGGCACTATCGCTTTCATCGTTGATTTCACCGGCGCTGACATGAAAAAAATGGCGGCGGACACGCCGGTAACGGCGCAGGCGAGCATCGGCGATAATGCCGAAATCGTGGAAAACTCCGTGCGCTATAACCCGGTTATCAAAGGTTGGCGTATGACCCTGCGCGTGAAAGTGAAAGATCCGAAGAAAACCACGGAAATGCGTGCGGCGCTGGTCAATGGCGATCAGACGCTGAGCGAAACCTGGAGCTATCAGCTGCCTGCCAATGAATAAGATAACGAATTATATCGACGCATTGCCGCTGTCGGATGCTGAAAAGGCCGCATTACCTGATGCGAGCCTGCAAGCCGTACATGAAGCGCTTGACGCAGAGCATCATCATTTTCCGCGCGATGAAGATTCCCCGTTAGGATCGGTTAAAGCGCGGCTGGAGCATAGCTGGCCGGACTCTCTGGCCGGCGATCAGCTGGTGAAAGATGATGAAGGGCGCACGCAGCTTCATGCGATGCCGAAAGCGAAACGTTCCTCGATGATCCCCGACCCGTGGCGCACCAACCCGGTAGGCCGCTTCTGGGATCGCCTGCGTGGCCGTGACGTGACTCCGCGCTATCTCTCTCGCCTCACGCAAGAAGAGCGTGAAAGCGAGCAGAAATGGCGTACCGTCGGCACCATTCGTCGCTACATTTTGCTGCTGCTGACGCTGGCGCAAACGGTAGTGGCCACCTGGTATATGAAGACCATCCTCCCTTATCAGGGCTGGGCGCTGATCAATCCATCCGATATGGTTGGCCAGGATCTGTGGGTCTCCTTCATGCAGCTACTTCCTTACGTGTTGCAGACCGGCATCCTGATCCTCTTTGCGGTACTTTTCTGCTGGGTCTCGGCCGGTTTCTGGACCGCGCTGATGGGCTTCCTGCAATTGCTGATCGGGCGTGATAAGTACAGTATTTCGGCATCCACCGTAGGCGACGAGCCGCTGAACCCAGAACACCGGACTGCGCTTATCATGCCTATCTGTAACGAAGATGTTGATCGCGTGTTTGCCGGTCTGCGCGCCACCTGGGAATCGGTGAAAGCGACGGGTAACGCTGCGCATTTTGACGTTTACGTGCTCAGCGACAGCTACGACCCGGATATTTGCGTTGCCGAGCAAAAAGCGTGGATGGAATTGATTGCCGAAGTGCAGGGTGAAGGCCAGATCTTCTATCGTCGCCGTCGTCGTCGTGTGAAGCGTAAAAGCGGCAACATCGATGATTTCTGCCGTCGCTGGGGTAGCCAGTATAGCTACATGGTGGTGCTCGACGCTGACTCAGTAATGACCGGCGAGTGCCTGAGCGGGCTGGTGCGCCTGATGGAAGCGAATCCGAATGCTGGGATCATCCAGTCTTCGCCGCGCGCTTCCGGTATGGATACCCTTTATGCGCGCTGCCAGCAGTTCGCCACCCGCGTGTACGGCCCGCTGTTTACCGCCGGGCTGCACTTCTGGCAGTTAGGTGAATCGCACTACTGGGGTCACAACGCCATTATCCGCGTGAAGCCGTTCATCGAACACTGCGCGCTGGCGCCGCTGCCGGGCGAAGGTAACTTTGCCGGCTCGATTCTTTCGCACGACTTCGTGGAAGCTGCTCTGATGCGCCGTGCGGGGTGGGGCGTTTGGATCGCCTACGATCTGCCTGGCTCCTATGAAGAGCTGCCGCCGAACCTGCTGGATGAACTGAAGCGTGACCGCCGCTGGTGTCAGGGTAACCTGATGAACTTCCGCCTGTTCCTGGTGAAAGGGATGCACCCGGTACACCGTGCGGTGTTCCTGACCGGCGTCATGTCCTATCTGTCGGCGCCGCTGTGGTTTATGTTCCTCGCGCTGTCGACGGCGCTACAGGTCGTGCACGCCCTGACCGAGCCGCAATACTTCCTGCAGCCGCGTCAGCTATTCCCGGTATGGCCACAGTGGCGTCCGGAACTGGCTATCGCGCTGTTTGCTTCGACCATGGTACTGCTGTTCCTGCCAAAACTGCTGAGTATCATTCTGGTGTGGTGCAAGGGGCCGAAAGAGTACGGCGGCTTCTTCCGCGTGACGCTCTCCCTGTTGCTGGAGGTACTGTTCTCGGTGCTGCTGGCTCCGGTGCGCATGCTGTTCCATACCGTGTTCGTGGTCAGCGCGTTCCTCGGTTGGGAGGTAGTGTGGAACTCACCGCAGCGCGATGATGACTCAACACCGTGGGGCGAGGCCTTTATGCGTCACGGTTCGCAGCTACTGCTGGGGCTGGTATGGGCGGTTGGCATGGCGTGGCTGGATCTGCGTTTCCTGTTCTGGCTGGCGCCTATCGTCGTGTCGCTGATCCTCTCTCCGTTTGTCTCGGCTATTTCCAGCCGCGCGACGGTAGGTCTGCGCACTAAACGCTGGAAATTGTTCCTGATCCCGGAAGAGTATTCGCCGCCGCAGGTACTGAAAGATACCGATGCTTACCTGACTTTGAACCGTCAGCGTTCGCTGGGCGATGGCTTTATGCACGCGGTGTTTAACCCATCGTTCAATGCTCTGGCGACGGCAATGGCTACGGCGCGTCACCGCCACGGCCGTATTCTGGATATCGCCCGTGAACGCCACGTTGAGCAGGCGCTGAATGAAACGCCTGATAAACTCAACCGCGATCGTCGGCTGGTGCTGTTAAGCGATCCGGTAACGATGTCGCGTCTGCACTATCGCGTGTGGAACGCCCCGGAGAAATACTCCTCCTGGGTGGGGGCGTATCAGCAGCTCACGCTGAACCCGCTGGCCTTGAAAACGAAGTAAGCCGTACGTTAAGGAAAATACCGGCAATTGTGCCGGTATTTTTTTGCCTGAGAGGAAGTGAATGAGAATATTTGTGCTTATCGCCATGACGCTGGTACTCAGCGGCTGCGGCAGCATTATTAGCCGTACGGTACCGGGGCAGGGCCATGGCAACCAATATTACCCCGGCGTACAGTGGGATGTTCGTGATTCAGCCTGGCGCTATCTGACCATTCTCGATCTGCCATTCTCGCTGGTATTTGATACGCTGTTGCTACCGTTAGACGCCAGCCACGGCCCTTATGAGTAATTAACGCTCGTCCCACTCATCGGCTGCGGTCTGACCCTCTTCGGTATCCAGGGAAGGCTCCAGCTGAAACTCGCCTTCATCCCATTCGTGTAGCGTATTTTCTTCCACCCATTCCTGGCGTAGCTCGATTTCGTCATAATCGCCGTCAAATACGCTCTGTGCCGCTTCGCCACTGAGCATGGCCAGGCACTCGCCTTCTTCATCTTCGCTGGCGAAGAATTCAGCCCGCCAGGCGATATCGCCATCCTGGAGAATATACTTCTGCATATTGAACTGTTCGATGTTGGCAGTTTCTTCATCGCTGTCGGGATTATCGGCCAAAAACTCTTCCCGGGCGGCGTCGATGGCCTCTTCGAGCGTGGCGTAGAAAACTGATTCCGTTGACATAGCTAACCCCCTAAGAAGAATGAAAAAGGAACACGTTTCAATCTATAGAAGGCGGTTAGTCAGGCGTCAAGGCAGAGAAGCGCTGAAGCGCTTAATTTACCGAACGTTTACCCGAGCCCCCGTCATCCGCTGAAGCGTCGTGCCGTGGGCGGCGCAGACTGATGGTCGAGTAAAAAGCGTTAAACAGGACGACGCAGGCGGTGACGAGGAACACGGCGCGGAAGCCGTAGTTGGCCGAGACCGAGGCGCCGATTAACGGGCCGGTGACGTTGCCGATATCGCGAAACGACTGGTTATAGCTGAAGATACGTCCCGAAATCTGGCTGGTGGAGTTGTACACCAGCAGGGTTTGTACGGCGGGTAACAGCGCGCCGTCGGCGGCACCAAGCAAAAAGCGCAGAATGCCTAGCTGCAGCGGCGTCTGAACGAATGACATCGGGATCAGTAATAGCACGGAGATAACCAGAGCAACTATCAGGATCTTTTCCGGCCCAATGCGATCGCCGAGCTTGCCTAAACGTGGCGCGCTCAATAGGGCGGCAATGCCGGGTACGGAAGCAATCATGCCGCTAATAAAGGCGATATTACTGACGTTACCTGCCAGGTCGCGCACGTAGAGCGTCAGGATCGGCGCAATGGAGCCGGTAGCGACCTGGATAATCAATGAGGTGACGAACAAGCTCAGCACCAGTTTAGGATTCTTAAGCGAACCGAAAACGTCCCTGGCATTGAGCATCTCTTTTTTGTTCACCGGAACAAAGTTTTCGCGGATTAAAAACAGGGTGAACAGGAAGCAGATAAACAGCACCGTGGCGGTCATAAAGAAGACGGTGCGCAACCCCCAGTGGTCGGCAAGGAAACCGCCAGCCAGCGGGCCGAGCAGGGCGCCGCTTACCGCGCCGGTTGAAAGCGTTCCTAGCGCCCAGCCGCTTTTCTGACGGGGGATCTGGGTGGCGATCAGCGCATTGGCATTGGGAATAAACCCGCCCAGTAAACCCAGCAACGCGCGCAGGATCAGGAATTGCCAAATGTTCTGCGCCATGCCCATCAGCATCATGACGATAGCCATCCCCAGCGCCGAACGCAGCAGCATAATCTTACGCCCTTTACGGTCGGCTAATCCGCCCCAGAACGGCGAGGCAACGGCGGAAAAGAGGAAGGTTATGCTAAAGACCAGCCCTGACCACATATTCAGCGCGCTATGGCCGGTGACGCCCAACTGTTCGACGTAGAGCGGCAAAAAAGGCATCACGAGGCTAAAGGCGGCGCCGGTTAAAAAGCAGCCAAGCCAGGTGACGGTAAGATTTCGTTTCCAGTTAATAGGTGTATCAGCAGACGACATAAGGTCTCACTGGCCCGCGGCGCGGGTCAAAATAAAGGAAAATATGAGCCTGCTAATTATGCGCCTGAGAAATGGTTGTCGCAATGGAGCATAGCTTTTAAAGCTAAAGGAGTATTTAAGAGGACTGGCGGTAGAATTTATCCGGGCAGAGAACCGCCCGGATAGTGAGTCAATCAGTAGCGCGAAGGCACGCCTTCCGGACGGGTTTTAAAGCGGCGATGCAGCCACATATATTGCTCTGGCGCCATCAAAATGCACTGTTCGACGATTTTGTTCATCCACGCGGCGGTAGTTTCTGCGTTTTCCAGAGGCGGATCGCATTCCGGCGGCAGCATGATGAGCTCATAGCCTTTGCCATTCGGTTTGCGCCGTGGGACGAATGGCACAATGCACGCTTTAGACATTTTCGCCAGCATCCAGGTCCCGGAAGTGGTGGCGGCCTGCTCGACGGCGAACAGGGGGGCGAAGACGCTGGCGGTCGGGCCGTAGTCATGGTCCGGGGCATACCAGACCACTTCGCCTTTTTTCAGCGCGCGGATCATGCCTTTGAGATCTTTACGGTCAAGCATATCTTTGTTGGAACGCAGGCGGCCCCAGGTCTGCAGCCAGTCGATAACCGGGTTGTCATTCGGGCGATAGACGCCGATACCGGGTTGATTCATGCCGAACATGCGCGCACCCATTTCCAGCGTCAGGAAATGAATGCCAATCAGCAGGATGCCGCGGTTTTGTGCCTGCACGTCGCGGACATGTTCAAAGCCGATGGTGTCTGTCCAGCGCGCAATGCGTCGGGTTGGCCAGAACCATGCCATCCCGGTTTCCATCAGGCCCATGCCGACTGACTCGAAGTTTTGAACTACCAGTTGATGACGCTCCTGCTCGCTCTTCTCAGGAAAGCAGAGCTCAAGATTACGATAAGCGATTTTTGCGCGGCGTTTCATAAAACGCATCGCCAGACGACCAATGGCATTACCGAGACGGTAGATAACCGGATAAGGGAGTTGGACAACTAACCACAACAGGCCTATGCCCAGCCAAAGCAGCCAGTAGCGCGGATGGAGCAGCGCGGCGGAAAATTTCGGTAAATGGGTCATTTCATACCTGTCTGATTAAACAACGCGTTCTATTATCGCATTTTTTTCCGCTACCGCCAAAAGCAGTCTCCGGCTGAAGCCGATTGTTAACGGCTGAAAACCGCGTGGATGAAATGTAGCGTAAAATGTAGGGATGTAAATTAACGGTGTTTGCTATATGATGCCCGCCGTTTATTTTACTCATTTCCTATGTCGAGCAGGTACACCATGCCAGTGTTACACAACCGCATTTCAAATGAGACGTTAAAGGCGCAGATGCTGGCTGAGACCGAGCCGCGCACGACGATCTCGTTCTATAAATATTTCACTATCGTTGACCCGAAAGCGACCCGCGACGCTCTGTGGCTGGCGTTGACTAAGCTGAACGTCTTTGGCCGCATCTATCTGGCCCATGAAGGTATCAATGCGCAGATCAGCGTGCCGGAAAGCAAGGTCGCAGCGCTGCGTGAATTTCTCGATAGCTTCGATCCGGCGCTAAAGGGGTTACGTCTGAACATCGCGCTGGATGATGACGGTAAATCCTTTTGGGTCCTGCGCCTCAAGGTCCGCGACCGCATTGTGGCCGACGGTATTGATGACCCAACCTTTGATCCCTCTGATGTGGGCGAGTATCTGAAAGCGGCGGAAGTGAACGCGATGCTGGACGATCCGGACGCGGTATTCATCGATATGCGTAACCATTATGAGTACGAAGTCGGTCATTTTGAGAACGCGATGGAAATTCCGGCGGATACCTTCCGCGATCAATTGCCGAAAGCGGTTGAGATGATGCAGGAGTACAAAGACAAGAAGATTGTCATGTACTGTACCGGCGGTATTCGCTGTGAGAAAGCCAGCGCCTGGATGAAGCATAGCGGTTTCAATAAGGTGTGGCACATCGAAGGCGGGATTATCGAGTATGCGCGCCGCGCCCGTGAACAGGGATTGCCGGTACGCTTTATTGGTAAGAACTTTGTCTTTGACGAAAGAATGGGCGAGCGTATTTCTGATGATGTGATTGCCCACTGCCATCAATGCGGCGCACCATGCGACAGCCACACCAATTGCCTGAACGACGGCTGCCATTTGCTGTTTATTCAGTGCCCGGCTTGTGCCGAGAAATTTGCCGGTTGCTGCAGCGAAGCCTGTATGGAAGAGCATAAACTACCGGAAGAGGAGCAGCGCAAACTGCGGGCGGGGCGAGAGAATGGCAATAAGATTTTCAATAAATCCCGTGGTCGTCTTAATACCAAATTAGGTATCCCGGATCCCGACCCGTCAGTAAAACCATAACCAGATGAGGTCGATTACTGCTAGCAGCAGCCACAGCGCGAGATAAATCATAAAGTGCTCGCGCACATTGTTGACTAACCAGTGATACAGGCGACGCATAAACGTTCTCAATCAATAAACGGCCTCCATTGAGGCCGTTTCGTTTTATGGCTGGCTATTATTGTGAAAATCGCGCTAGCGAGAAGGGAGTCAAATCAAACTCCGTCGTTTCACCTTGCGCAAATTGCGTCGCAATTTCGCCAAGTACCGGGGCAAATTTGAAACCGTGACCGCTTAAACCGGTAATGAGTAATGTGTTGTCGTGACCGGGAAGGGTATCAATGATGAAATCTTCATCTACCGTATTATCGTACGTACAGGAGGCGCCGTGCAGGCAGCCGCCAATTCCGGGCAGCACGTTGCGCAGGAAGTTGAACGACTCAGACCCATCGCTGGCGACAGCGCCAAACGGTTTCCGCTCGCCCGGTTTGGAAATCAGCTGGCCGCCATTGTGTTTGCCGATCTTCAATTCGTTGTCTTCCGCCGGGAAGCCATAATACTGATCGCCATTCGGTAGTTCGCCGGTGAAAGCAGGGAAGTTATTTTTCGTGCTATAGCGACCATCGGCCTGGAACCAGGCGAAGACTTTACGTACCGGTTGAATGGGCAGTTCCGGCAATAATTTCGTTACCCAGGTTCCGGCGCTGATCAGCAGTTTTTTGCCATTGTAACTGCCGTCAGCGGTATCGATGGTCACGCCATCGGCATGATGATGGATCGCGGTCACCGGACAGTTGAAGAGCTGGGCACAACCCGCCTCACGCGCCAGCCGGATCCAGGTTTCAACCGCCAGTTCGCTGCGTAACACGCCGGAAGCCGGCTCAAAAATTGCCCGATAATCTTGTGGGATACGAATCTCCGGCCAACGCTTCATGACAGCTTCAGCGTCCAGTTCCTCTACGTTAAGCTTAAACTGACGCGCGCTGTGGGCCACGTTATTGAGAAAATCGGAGCTGGCCGGGCCCAGGTTAATGACGCCGGTTTTTTCGAATACGGCCTCGCCGCTGTCTTGCGCGAATTCGTCCCATAGCTGCTGGGCACGTAGCACCAACGGTACGTATTTTTCGCCCTCGCCATAAGCGTGACGAATCAGACGCGTGTTGCCATGGTGGCTGCCTTCCTGATGCGGCGGTTTGTGGGCATCGGTCATCAGGACATTCAGACCGGCGCGACGGGCGTAATAGCCAGCGGCAGCGCCAACGGAGCCGCTACCGATAATGATGAGGTCGTATTGCATGGTGAGTTCCGGGTTATTGTTTTATTAGCAGGGTAATTAACATCTGCCGGATGTACAAGCGCGAAAAATAATTCAGGCACCCGCAGGTGCCTGTTCAGTGAATATTTAGACATCATCGGTGATGCTAATGTCTGCGATACTCATTTGCCTGGTAATCGCCAGATTCTATCTTCGCTATTCCTGCTTCCAGAATAGAAATAAACTGACGTGCGACGTCCGTCGTTAGCCATAGCGTCTGGCCAATTTCTGCTTCTTTATCGCTTTCTTGGGTGGGGTTTTGGTAGTGCAGGCGCAACATCAGCGCATCGTAGCTATCAACGGTGCTGATGTCCCATCCGACGAGGGGATGGGTCTGGATGACTTCATTATTCTTTTCCATCATAACCCCTTATTCATATGTTAAAAGACAACAATTCTCGAGGTTTAATGCTTGTTTTCTGAAGCAGGTTAATTATATCAGCAGTTAAGTACAAACTCGAGAAAATAAATAAATAGCGACAAATTTTGCGCTGATTGGCGGTTTTTTGCGCGAGTTTCGTCCTGGGTCTCATTATTTTTTAAGGAATTTATCAGGATATTAAGGAAAGTCTTAGTTATAAGCGGAGATAAAAAAGCCGGGGCGACCCGGCAAAAAAAAGCACAATGAGGGAGCAAATTGATTTTGCGTAAGCAGACCTGGAGGCTTAGTCGTGGATAAACCAGTCGTCGGCGCTTTCCCAGGTTTCCTGCAGGATTTCGCTAATCCGGTCTTTGTCTTCTTTCAGGCCACCGATGACAGATAAATTATTGCCGGCGGCATAACGTACCGTGACCTGGTTTTCACGTTCAGGGTAATAGTGAGCGATACGCTTAGCGAGTTCGTTATTCAGCGCTTCCAGCGCGCCGTTGGGTAAGGCTGTGGTTTTGGCAATTGACACTTCGATGCGCATAATGGCCCCCTGGGTAATATACTGTTTATTTATACAGTAACGCTTGCACATTTACAACAGGGGGCAAAAAACTTTATTTTTTCATCGTCCAGCGCACGGTTTCGCCAGCCAGGAACGGTATCAGCGTATCGCCAGGAAGGGCGATGCTTTCGGCGACGGTACTCTCTTCGCGTACCAGTTCAACGTAGCTTTCATTCACCGGCAGGCCGTAGAAACGCGGGCCATTCAACGAGCAGAAAGCCTCAAAATATTCCAGCGCATTCATCTCTTCAAAGACGGTGGCGTAACTACCAAGCGCGGTCGGGGCATTGAAACAGCCCGCGCAGCCGCAACTGGCCTCTTTACGGTGGCGTGCATGCGGAGCGGAGTCGGTGCCGAGGAACGTGCGACTGAACCCGCTGGCGACCAGTTCACGCAGCGCCTGCTGGTGGATATTGCGCTTGAGGATCGGCAGGCAATATAGATGCGGGCGAATACCGCCAACGAGCATATGGTTGCGGTTAAACATCAGATGCTGCGGCGTGATGGTGGCGGCCAGCAGTTCGTTGCCGTCGCGCACGTATTCAGCGGCATCTTTGGTGGTGATATGTTCGAAGACCACTTTTAACCCCTGCAGCCGTTTGCGCAGCGGTTCCATCACTGTCTCGATAAAGCGCGCTTCGCGATCGAAGATATCGATATCAGCATGGGTAACTTCGCCGTGCACCAGTAGCGGCATGCCCAGTTTTTCCATCCGTTCCAGCACCGGCATAATGGCATCGGTGCTGGTCACGCCGTGACTGGAGTTGGTGGTGGCGTTTGCCGGGTAGAGCTTGGCTGCGGTGAACACGCCTTCATGGAAACCGCGCTCCAGTTCGTCCGGGTCGAGCGTGTCGGTCAGGTAGCAGGTCATCAGCGGAGTGAAATCATGCCCGGCGGGAATCGCATCGATGATGCGCTGGCGGTAAGCAATAGCAGCAGCGACGGTCGTTACCGGCGGTACCAGATTCGGCATCACGATCGCCCGGCCATAAAACTCACTGGTGTAAGGCACGACGGTTTTCAACATATCATCATCGCGTAGATGGATATGCCAGTCGTCAGGGCGGCGGATTTTCAATACCTGGGGTTGTGCTGTCATGGAAGGCTCCGGCTAATTGGTTCAGTCATCAGGGCTGTTTTTTGCCGGGCACTAAGGATAAGCGTAAACGTTTTCCTTTGCACTCATTTCCGTAAAAAATTAAGGGCGCCATATTCAGCGCCCTTATTGTTTAATCAGTGAAGGGGATGATTATCTCGCCCGGTTTCACTTCAATGCCTTTAGCGTATTTCTTCGCTAAGGCTTCACCGGTGCTGGCATCTTCACGCAGAACGTAGGCTGGTTGCTGATTGAAATAGCTGCGCAGCGACTGATTCAGATAAGGGATCAGCGTCTGTACCACGGAGGTGAGCTTTTCCGGCTTAACTTTCGCATCGACGACTTCCATTTCACGCAGATAAATCGCGCCTTGCTCTTTATTGAACACCGGCAGCGCTTTGAGCTTCAGGTCGATGGTCGCTTTCTGATTTCCAAACAGCGAATTCAGATCCAGATTAGCGGTTCCGCTCAACGACACCTTGTTCGGCTCTTCACGACCAATGGCGCTGGTCAGGTTTTGCAGCTCAATGTGCGCATCCGCTACGCCAGGCAGGCCGATATCTTTAGCGAAGTGATTACGTTTCTGCAGCGCCTGGTTAATCTCCTGCTCGCTAACGGAGTATTGCGTAAGCTGGTTACATCCGCTCAGAAGGCCGCTGACAATCAGCGCGGCCGCGATCAACATCTTTTTCATTGGGTTCCTTAACGTCATGCCATAGCTAATCCTGACACAAAGCAGCATGGTCTGCTAGCCCCGCTTGTACTAGCGGAAAATGCTGAAAAAAAGGATTACCACTTTGGCTGATTGTCAGGTGCGCGGTTCCAGCATGCCGGAAGCCGACCGTTTCTGGCTAAACTGCCACCATAGCGCAATGAAAGTTGCAAAGCCGATAATGCCCAGCATCAGCCACGGTAGTTCAGGTTGATTAAGCACTTTACCTGCATCAAACAGCCAGCCGCCGCCGGCATACCCCAGCGCGCCGCCAAATGCCAGACCAAGGCGGCTGAAACCCATATAGCTGCCGCGAGCGCGGGCATCAGCCAGTGAAGCGCCCAGCGTTTCGCGCGCAGGTTCGGCAATGATCGAGCCGATATAGAAAATACAGATTAAGGTAAACAGCTGCTGTAGCGTGCTGGTTAAGCCAATCGGCAGCATCGCCGCCGTCATCACCAGCAAACCCGCCATCAGACGATGCTCGAGGCGAAAACGTTTCTCGCTCCAACGGGCGATGGGATACAGCAGCGTCAGGGAGATTGTTGCCTCGATGGCATACATCCATTTCACCGCCGCCGGAGAACCCGCAATATCGTTAACCATAATCGGCAGCATGAGCATCACCTGCACGGCCAGCATGTAGTAACCGGTCAGGGTCAACACGTAAGTGACAAAGCGCTTATCGCGTAACACCAGCCCCAGTCCTTCGCGGATCGGTGTTTTGACCGTCGAGAGTTTCCATGCCGGCAGATACCAGGCGTTAAATGCGGCACAGGCAATAAAGAGCGCTGCCCCTGCGCTGCACACCAGACGGAAATCGTACTGTAATAGCCAACTGCCGAGAAGGGCGCCGATGACCGCGCCGGCGCTATCCTGCATCATCAGGATAGAGAAGAAACGACCACGTTGATGCGGGCGCACCAGTTTGACCACCAGCGCCGCTCGCGGCGGGTCGAACAGGGTGCCGCCGAGACCAGACAAAATGCATGAGAGCCAGAGCACCCAGGGCTCATGGGCGACGGCCATCGCCGCGAAACCGCCGGCGCGCATCAGCATGCCGGTGACGATCATCGGTTTGGCGCCGAAACGATCGGCAATCGCCCCACCGAAGATGCCTAAACCTTGTTGCACCAGCTGACGTAGACCGAGGGCGATACCGACCATCAGCGCCGCCCAACCCATTTGGTCGACAAAACGGATCGATATCAGTGGGAATACGACAAAAAAGCCGAGCACAACCAGCATGTTATCGACTAACAGGAAATATTTACCCAGGCTCCTTGCCTGCGATACGCGGGACATTTCCCCTCCAGGGAAAAAGAAAGATAAGCTTAGATATTCTGCGGGGGCGGCGGTTATTTTCCCAGCATACTGGCGACAATATTTTTTTATCAAAAAGCAAGATCGATTGAGCCTATTCATCGAAAAATGGAGATGGTGCAGAAAATGGTATGTTGCTGTTTTCCCACCTTCACTCAGGGAAGGTATAGTGAAAGATATTAGTTTGGGGCAGGGAACAGGAGTGAGGAATGTTTGGCTATCGCAGTAACGTACCCAAGGTGCGTTTGACGACGGACCGGCTGGTGGTGCGGCTGGTTCACGATCGTGACGCCTGGCGTCTGGCCGATTATTACGCGGAAAACAAGGGGTTCCTGAAACCCTGGGAGCCGGTGCGCGATGAAAGCCACTGTTATCCTTCCGGCTGGCAGGCACGATTATCGATGATTACGGAGTTTCATAAACAGGGTTCGGCCTTTTATTTCGCGCTACTCGATCCTGATGAGAAAGAGATTATTGGCGTAGCGAATTTCTCAAATGTGGTGCGTGGTTCATTTCATGCCTGTTATCTCGGCTATTCCATTGGTGAAAAGTGGCAAGGGCAGGGGCTGATGTTTGAAGCGCTGACCGCGGCGATTCGCTATATGCAACGTACGCAGCATATTCACCGTATCATGGCCAACTATATGCCGCATAACAAACGCAGCGGCGATCTGCTTGCCCGGCTCGGGTTCGAAAAAGAGGGTTACGCAAAGGACTACCTCCTCATTGATGGGCAATGGCGAGACCACGTATTGACGGCGTTAACGGCCACTGACTGGACACCAGGGCGCTAAGGAGAAAACATGAAATATCAGCTAACCGCGCATGAAGCGCGCATCATTGGTTGCCTGCTGGAGAAGCAGGTGACCACGCCGGAACAATATCCGCTATCAGTGAATGCTGTGGTTACCGCCTGTAACCAGAAAACCAACCGTGAGCCGGTAATGTCGCTGGCGGAAAGCGACGTCCAGGATTTGCTGGATGAGCTGGTCAAACGCCACTACCTGCGTACGGTAAGCGGTTTTGGCAACCGGGTGACCAAATATGAACAGCGCTTCTGCAATTCGGAATTTGGCGATCTCAAATTAACGGCGGCGGAAGTCGCCATTGTCACGACGCTGCTGCTGCGCGGTGCGCAAACGCCAGGCGAGCTGCGTAGCCGCGCGCAGCGGATGTATGAATTCCGCGACATGGCCGAGGTGGAAAGCACGCTCGACAATTTGGCCAGTCGTGAAGACGGTCCTTACGTCGCGCGCCTTCCGCGCGAACCGGGTAAACGCGAAAGCCGCTATATGCACCTGTTTTGTGATGACATGGATTCGCTCATCACCGTGGTCGAGGCGGTGTCGCCGCCGAATGACGATTTTCAGGCGCGCGTTGAGGCGCTGGAAAGTGAAGTCGCTGAGCTCAAAGTACGCCTTGATTCACTACTGGCTCATTTAGGAGAGTAACCGTGACGGCGAAATTACGTGTTGGCGTGGTTGGACTTGGCGGCATTGCGCAAAAGGCATGGCTGCCGGTGCTGGGCGCCGCTGATGGCTGGACGCTGCAGGCCGCCTGGTCGCCAGGAAAAGAGAAAGCGTTACGCATCTGCGAAACCTGGCGTCTGCCCTATGCCGACTCTCTGGATGCGCTGGCGGCGCAATGTGATGCGGTATTTGTCCATACCTCAACCGCTTCACATTATGAAGTGGTTCATCATCTGCTGAATGCAGGCGTTCATGTTTGCGTTGATAAGCCGCTGGCGGACAAGCTCAGCGAAGCCGAATCATTGGTTGAACTGGCGGCACGTCGGCGTTTAACGTTAATGGTGGGCTTCAATCGCCGCTTTGCGCCGTTGTATCGTGAATTGAAAGCGCATCTCAATGACGCGGCGTCATTGCGCATGGATAAGCACCGTAGCGATAGCGTGGGCAAAGAGCTGCGCTTTACCCTGCTGGATGATTATCTGCATGTTGTCGATACCGCGCTGTGGCTGGCGGGAGATAAAACGCGGGTGGACGGTGGGGTCCTGCAAACCACTTCTCAAGGGGAAATGCTCTACGCCGAGCATCACTTCAGCGCGGGGCAACTGCAGATCACCACCAGTATGCATCGTCGCGCGGGAAGCCAGCGTGAGTGGGTGCAAGCGGTGACCGATGGCGGACTGTATGAGGTGTGCGATATGCGCGAGTGGCGTGAAGAGCGGGGCAGCGGTATCCTGCAGCGCCCGGTGCCCGGCTGGCAAACGACGCTTGAGCAGCGTGGATTCGACGGCTGCGCGCGGCACTTCATTGAATGCGTGCAAAATCAGACGGTTCCGGAAACCGCCGGCGAGCAGGCGCTTTTAGCCCAGCGGATCGTGGAAAAGCTCTGGCGCGAGGCGATGAGCGAATAACTGGTTGTAACAACTGACAGTAGTAATTCATTGCGAACCCGGTAGACTATCGCCACTTTCCAGCGCCCGCTTTTGCGGGCGTTTTACTCCATGGGTTGTGGAATAAGACAGTAATGAATCTATTAAAATCATTAGCGGCAGTCAGCTCGATGACCATGTTCTCGCGCGTACTGGGGTTCGCCCGCGATGCTATCGTCGCGCGTATTTTTGGCGCCGGGATGGCGACCGACGCCTTTTTTGTGGCCTTCAAACTGCCAAACCTCTTGCGGCGTATTTTTGCCGAAGGCGCCTTTTCTCAGGCGTTTGTGCCGATTCTCGCTGAATATAAAAGCAAGCAGGGCGAAGACGCGACGCGGGTGTTCGTCTCCTATGTTTCCGGGCTGTTGACGCTGGTTCTGGCGCTGGTCACGGTGGCGGGGATGCTGGCGGCGCCATGGGTGATTACCGTAACCGCTCCGGGCTTTGCCGATACGCCGGATAAATTTGCCTTAACCACCCAGCTGCTGCGTATCACCTTCCCCTATATTTTATTGATTTCGCTGGCGTCGCTGGTGGGGGCGATCCTTAACACCTGGAACCGCTTCTCGGTTCCCGCGTTCGCGCCGACCTTCCTCAACGTCAGCATGATTGGTTTTGCCCTGTTTGCCGCGCCTTATTTTCATCCGCCAATGCTGGCGATGGCTTGGGCGGTCACGGTTGGCGGTATCCTGCAACTGGCGTATCAACTGCCGCATCTGAAAAAAATCGGTATGCTGGTTCTGCCGCGGGTTAACCTGAAAGATGCCGGGGCGATTCGCGTGGTTAAGCAGATGGGGCCGGCGATCCTCGGCGTCTCTGTCAGCCAGATCTCGCTGATTATCAATACCATTTTCGCTTCCTTCCTGGTTTCAGGTTCGGTCTCCTGGATGTATTATGCCGACCGTCTGATGGAGTTTCCCTCCGGCGTGCTGGGCGTGGCGCTGGGCACCATCCTGTTGCCATCGTTATCAAAAAGTTTCGCCAGCGGCAATCACGATGAGTACTGCCGACTGATGGATTGGGGGCTGCGTCTGTGCTTCCTGCTGGCCTTGCCCAGCGCGGTTGCCTTAGGCATTCTCGCTAAGCCGCTGACGGTATCGCTATTCCAGTACGGTAAGTTTAACGCTTTTGATGCGGCGATGACGCAACGCGCGCTGGTGGCTTATTCGGTTGGACTGATGGGGCTTATCGTCGTGAAGGTGCTGGCGCCGGGCTTTTACTCGCGCCAGGATATCAAGACGCCGGTTAAAATCGCCATTGTTACTCTGATAATGACCCAGGTGATGAACCTGGCGTTTATTGGCCCGTTGAAGCATGCCGGCTTGTCGCTGTCTATTGGTCTGGCTGCCTGCCTGAACGCCGCGCTGCTTTACTGGCAACTGCGTAAGCAGAAAATCTTCACGCCGCAGCCGGGCTGGCTCGTCTTCATGCTGCGTCTGGTCATCGCGGTGCTGGTCATGGCCGCAGCGCTCGTCGGCGTGATGTATCTGATGCCGGAATGGTCGCAGGGGACGATGCCGTTCCGCCTGATGCGTCTGATGGTAGTAGTGGTCGCCGGCGTTGTCGCCTATTTCGCGACCTTGCTGCTGCTCGGCTTCCGCCTGAAAGAGTTTGCCCGCCGCACGATTTAAATTCACCGTAACGTCGGGCCTGATTAACCCGTTCCGCTATGCGGAGCGGGTTTTTTTATCTCACGGCGCGTTCTGCGGCCTGTAGACGAGCATTTTCCAGCAGGCGGATAATCAGAGCAATCGCGCCGCTGCTCACCGCCAGAATCACCACACCGTTCCAGCCAGCCAGCACGTACAGTTTACTTCCCAGCACCGATCCCAGAGCCATTCCGATGAAGACCACGGTAAATAGCAAGGCGTTAAGCCTGCCGCGGGCCTGGGGCTCCAGGCTGTAAACCAGGTTTTGATGCGCCACCAGGCTCGACTGCAGACCAAGGTCAAAACCGATAGCCGATAACGCAATCAGCGCCAGTTGGCCGTGTACCGGCAACGCGGGCAGTAGCAACATCAGGGCAAAGGAGACGGTGACTAACGCCGCGCCGAGCTGGGTGACTCTCCCCGCGCCAACTTTATCCGCCAAACCGCCTGCCAGCGGTGCCGCCAGGGCGCCTGCTGCGCCAGCGATACCGAAGCCGCCGGCGACCGCGCTACCCATCTGGTAATGTTCGGCGAGCATCACCGCCAGCGTCGACCAGAACGCGCTAAAGGCGATAGACAAAAAGCCCTGGGCGAATGCCGCGCGGCGCAGCGCGGGATAGCGCTGCCACAAATGGGCCATTGACTTCAGCAACTGCGGATAACTGAGGGTAGAGTGGATCTCAAAACGCGGCACAACACGCCACATTAACAGGCCGATAAAGGCGATACTGACTGCCGCAGCCTGGTACATGACCCGCCAGCCAAATAGCGCGCCGACCAGCCCGCTGACGGTACGTGAAAGCAGGATCCCCAGTAGCAGGCCGGTCATCACCGTACCGACCATCTTCCCCTGTTTGCCCGCCGGCGCCAGAATCGCCGCCGCCGGGACAATATCCTGCGCCATGGTCGCCGCCATGCCAATCAGCAGGCTGACGACCAGTAGCGAGGTAAGCTGACCGGTCAGGCTGCAGAGTAGCAACAGTACCGCCAGCACGGCGCTTTTCAGCAGGATAAGCGTTCGGCGATCGTGGCGATCGCCGAGCGGCAGCAGAAATAATATTCCCAATGCATAGCCAGCCTGGGTCAGGGTGGGCACCAGCCCCATTCCTTCAACGCTGAGATGCAGGTTGGCGCCGATTAACGGCAGCAGCGGCTGGGCGTAGTAGATGGATGCGACGCTGAAGCCAGCGCCGAGCGCGAGAATAAAAATAACCCAGCCGGCCTGGCGGGGGGATAAAGGAAGCGGTGTCATGGTAGTGCCCTCGTAAATGCGTTGGCGCTATTGTTCCCTGAAGCAGACTGGCGCGGAAGATAGGGTAGTGGTAAAACGGTTATACGTAGCACGTATAGGCAAAATATAAATGAAGAAACAAGAGCGTATAGATCGGATTGAGCTGATGCGGACCTTTATTCGCATCGTCGAAGCGGGTTCGCTCTCGGCGGCGGCTCTGCAGATGAGTACGACTCAGGCGACCGTCAGCCGACGTTTGCAGTCGCTGGAGACGTTACTTGGCGCGAGGCTTATTCTGCGCACGACCCATGCGATGAAACTGACCGATGACGGCGAGCGCTGTTATCAACATGCGCGGCGGCTGGTGGACAGCTGGCTGGCGCTGGAAGATGATTTGCGCATCGAGGAGGACCGGCCGGTTGGCGTGCTGCGGGTGCGGGCGCCGCACGCTTTTGGCCAACAGCAGTTGCTGGGTCCGCTGGTGAGTTTTCTGCAGCGATATCCCGAGCTCTCCGTTGAGTGGATGCTGAATGATAAAACCGTCGATTTTCTTAGCGATAATATTGATTGTGCGATCCGCGTTGGCGCGGAAGTCGATCCATCAACGGTATCGGTACTGTTGGCTGTGGTTCCTCGCAGCCTGGTGGTTGCGCCTGAGCTATTGGCGCGCCATCCGGAACTCAGCGAACCGCAGGCGCTCTCCGCGCTGCCATGGGTCGCTATCAGCACCTTTTATCAGCATGAAGTCACGCTACAGCATCAGGTGGACGGGCAGTTGGTGAGTTTCCCGATTGTCCCTTGTCTGAGTACCGATAGCGTCTACGTTGCGCGTAACACCGCCCTGGCGGGGCTGGGGGCGGCAATTGTTTCCAGTTGGGCGGTGGAGGAGGATATTGCGGCAGGCAGGCTGATTGAGCCGTTTGCGCAGTGGCGGGCTTCGCCGCTGCCGGTGCATCTGGTTTATCCCTGGGCGCGCTATTATCCGACGCGGCTACGCAAGTTTCTCGATTTGATGCGCGAAGTGATGCCACAGGTGGCGGGGATGCAGCGCCCGGACGAGAAGAAATAAAAAAACCGGCCAGTTGGCCGGTTTTTTCGTTGAGCACCGTTACTCTACAGGCTGCGGACGGGTAGCTTCCGCCGTGGCTTGATGAGTGGCGCTATGGCCGCCTGCAGACCCTTTACCCTCAAAGGCAAACGGAGGACGAACCCAATCGCTTTGGCGCGGCGCTTCCGGCACGTATTCCGGAGCCGGTGCGCGGGTCATCGGCGCGGTCGCATGGCGAGTAGCGGTGGTCGCCGGTTGCGCTTTCACCACTGGCGCGGTGCTGATGACCGGCGTCGGTTCAATAACCGGCGCGGCTTCTTCAACGGAGGCAACGGTCGTTTCTTCGACAACAGTGGTTTCTTCTTCGGCAATCGTTGGCTGCGCAGTGACGGTTTCTTCAGTAGCTGGAGCAGGTGCGGTCTCAGTTTCTTCGACTACCGGCTCTGCTGGCTCACTGACTTCTGCCTGCGGCGCAACGCTTTCCGCAACAATTGCGGTCTCTTCAACCACCGCCGTTTCTTCGACGACCGGAGCTTCAACTACGGTCGCTTCTGCGGTCGGTTCGCTGGCCACTGCCGGTGCGACAGTTTCAGCTGCGACGGTTTCCGCAACGACAACCGGAGCGATAGTCTCCGCGACGACTGGCGTAATGATAGGCTCAACGTTGCTGGTTTCCTGTACCGGTAACTCTTCCTGCTGCTGATCCTGCGTACGAGCAATCGGATAGCGGATCCACGCTTTACCTGACGCCAGCTCAGGCGAGGCGCAGGCGACGGCCAGCGGCATCGGCGACTGGGTCGGATAACGCTCATCGCGGTAACGACGGCGACGTTGGCCGCTTACGCGCAGGTGGCGCGGAGAGCGACGTGAACGACGCGGCATACCGTTAGATTCACGAGCATCGCCGTTTTCATCCTGCTCAGCGGCAGTTTCAACGACGGCCGGCAGATCGACTTTTGCCAGTTCGGTACGCGGCGTAGTGGATTCCGCCTGCTGCTCGGCAACGGCTTCGACAACCTGCTCGGTTTCTGCTGATTCAAAGCGGACTTTCTGCGCCAGCTGACGCGGCTTACGACGCGGCATGCTCTGAACGCGCTCTTCCTGCTCGGTTTCCTGCTGTACTACCGGTTCTTCGCGGGTCTGAGCTTTCGCTTCCTGCTGTGCCTGACGCTTGTCATCATTATTACGACGACGGTTGCGTTCGCGGCGCGGTTGCTGTTGCTCATCGCGTGACTTGCCTTTATCAGACTCATCGCCCGCGTTTTGGCGAGATTCGCGCAGTTCAGCGTTCTGTGATTGTTTGTCACGACGATTACGGCGGTTCTCCTCGCGTGATTCACGAGGTTCGCGACCTTCTGTGTTTTCTCCGCGATTATCACGATTATCACGGTTGTCACGATTATCGCGGTTTTCACGACGGTCATTCCGATCGCGGCGATTATTAGAACGCGGTTTACGGCGCTCTTGCTGACGCTCAGGTTTCTCTTCAGTTTTTTGCTCGGCTTTGACTTCAGCCGGTTTAGCTTCTTCTGCGCCGGAGAAGATGTTTTTCAACGCGCCGAAGAAGCGGGACAGCAGACCGGGCTGGGCAGGCGTGGCTGTCTTCGCGGCAGAGGCGGCGGCGACTTTCGCTGCGGCCGGCGCGGCTGCGGTTTCTTCCTGTACCGGCGCAGGCGGCGCATCCGGCATCACGAAAGCAGCCAGCGCTGGCTCTTCGCGGCGTTTGCGTTCAGCCGGTTCTTCGTCAGACGGCATCGCCATCTCTTCTTCGTGCAGTTTCGGCAGCAAATAGCTCAGCGTGGAGGTTTCTTCGCCTTTACGCACGCGCAGTACGGAGTAGTGCGGGGTTTGCATCTCATCGTTAGGGACGATGATGACGCGAATGTCGCTCTGGCGGGTTTCAATCGCGCTGACTGCGGCACGTTTTTCGTTAAGCAGGTAAGAAGCGATAGGTACCGGAACGATCGCGTGGACTTCTTTGGTGTTCTCTTTCAGCGCTTCTTCTTCAATCAGGCGCAGGATAGAGAGCGACAGCGATTCGTTGTCACGCACGGTACCGGTGCCGCTACAGCGTGGGCACACGTGGTGGCTGGATTCGCCCAGCGACGGGCTCAGACGCTGGCGGGACATCTCCAGTAGGCCGAAGCGCGAGATATGGCTGATCTGGATACGCGCGCGGTCCTGGCGGACGGCTTCACGCAGGCGGTTTTCAACCGCACGCTGGTGGCGGACCGGGGTCATATCGATGAAGTCGATAACGATCAGGCCGCCAAGGTCGCGCAGACGCAACTGGCGCGCGATTTCGTCAGCCGCTTCGAGGTTAGTGTTGAACGCCGTTTCTTCGATATCGCCGCCGCGGGTCGCGCGAGCGGAGTTGATGTCGATAGCGGTCAGCGCTTCGGTGCTATCGATAACGATAGAACCACCGGACGGCAGACGCACTTCACGCTGGAACGCGGATTCAATCTGGGATTCAATTTGGTAGTGGCTGAACAGCGGGATTTCACCGGTGTACAGTTTGATTTTGCTGCTGAAATCCGGACGACCGAGGGCGGCGATATGCTGGCGCGCCAGCTCAAGCACTTTCGGATTATCGATCAGGATTTCGCCGATGTCCTGGCGCAGATAGTCGCGGAAGGCACGCACGATAACGTTACTTTCCTGGTGGATCAGGAACGGAGCAGGGCGGCTCTCAGCGGCTTTCTGAATCGCTTCCCAGTGCTTCAGGCGGAAGCTCAGATCCCACTGCAGCGCTTCAGCGGATTTGCCAACGCCCGCGGTACGCACGATAAGACCCATGCCGTCCGGCAGCTGAAGGCTCGCCAGCGCTTCTTTCAGCTCGGTACGATCGTCACCTTCGATACGGCGCGAAATGCCGCCGGCGCGAGGGTTGTTCGGCATCAGTACCAGGTAGCTGCCTGCCAGGCTGATAAAGGTGGTCAGCGCGGCGCCTTTATTACCGCGCTCTTCTTTATCAATCTGAACAATGACTTCCTGACCTTCGCGCAGAACGTCCTTAATGTTAGGGCGGCCATGAGCGCTGTAATTGGCTGGGAAGTATTCGCGGGCAATTTCTTTGAGGGGGAGGAAACCATGACGCTCAGCGCCGTAATCGACAAACGCGGCTTCAAGGCTAGGTTCAATACGAGTGATTTTGCCTTTGTAGATGTTCGCTTTTTTCTGCTCGTGCCCGGGGCTTTCGATATCCAGGTCGTACAGGCGCTGCCCATCAACAAGAGCGACGCGCAACTCTTCCTGCTGAGTTGCGTTGATTAACATTCTTTTCATCGTAACTTACTCATTATTCTTACATTGACGACTAAGCTACGGGCAGAGTAACGCCTTACCGGGTGAAAACCGATGGCCTCGAGTCTGGTTCACGTCGCCAACCTCACGGTTGTCGCGCGCTTAAGAGGCGCAGAGTGTCGGTCGCCTGTGTTTCAAACGGAAACACAGCGCAATTATTCAGGGGAACAGCCTGGGATGTATCACCAGAGAATATTCCATTTATACACTTCATCCTTTAAGTGATTTCGCGTTGGCCGCGCTTGTTCACCTCAATCGATTGCTTGTACAACCGACTGAAGATTCTCTCTTTTGCAGCCTTGACGCACCTCAAACGATGTTGCGTATATTCTCATCGTCTCTCACGTCGCAGGAGTAATGGCTTAACCTGTTCACCTCAATCGGAGGATTCAGATGAACTCCCGGTGGTTCCGGAGTCGACGCCGTCCTGCCACGCAAAAATCTTATAGAGCCTGTGCCGGTAAGGACTGCAACCCGCAGCCCGCTAACTGTCTGAAAGATCAATACGTCTTACGCCATTGCTGCGTGGATGATCGGTCAGACAAAATTGGTCATTCCGCTAATTTCTTGTTCTAACAAGTGTCAACACGGAAAACGGCTTCATTATTCCATTGCTAACCTTGTTATAGCAAGTTCACTTTTACCTTTTATCACCGGGTTACTCACAGTTTTTTCACCAGCGTCTACAGATTGTTCTAATAACAAACAAAACGCCGATGAAGCATGCGATGAAAACCGGATACTGATAAATATAAGCATATAAAAATGAGTGGCGCTAATGCCCTCGGCTATTTAGAATCGCCGACCATGAAAACTGAGACTCCAACCGTAAAAATGGTTGCCATTTCCGCCGATGAAGCGGGGCAACGTATCGACAACTTTTTGCGTACGCAACTTAAAGGCGTACCGAAGAGCATGATTTATCGCATCCTGCGTAAAGGCGAGGTGCGGGTGAACAAAAAACGCGTCAAGCCGGAATATAAACTGGAAGATGGCGATGAAGTGCGTATCCCGCCGGTGAGGGTCGCCGAGCGCGAAGAAGAGGCCGTTTCGCCGCATCTGCAAAAAGTGGCGGCGCTGTCGGATGTTATCCTCTATGAAGACGATCATATCCTGGTGCTGAATAAACCTTCCGGTACCGCGGTGCACGGTGGTAGCGGTCTGAGCTTCGGCGTGATTGAAGGGCTGCGCGCGCTACGCCCTGAGGCCCGTTTCCTGGAACTGGTCCACCGTCTCGATCGTGATACCTCAGGCGTTCTGCTGGTAGCGAAAAAACGTTCGGCGCTTCGCTCGCTTCACGAGCAACTGCGTGAGAAAGGGATGCAGAAGGATTATCTGGCGCTGGTCCGCGGTCAGTGGCAGTCCCACACGAAGGTGGTACAAGCGCCGCTGCTGAAAAATATTCTGCAGAGCGGCGAGCGCATCGTGCGCGTGAGCCAGGAAGGTAAGCCTTCCGAAACGCGCTTTAAAGTGGAAGAGCGTTACGCGTTTGCCACGTTGGTACGCTGTAGCCCGGTTACCGGGCGTACGCATCAGATTCGCGTTCACACGCAGTATGCGGGACATCCTATTGCTTTTGACGATCGTTATGGCGATCGCGAGTTTGACAAGCAGCTTTCAGGGACAGGTTTAAACCGTCTGTTTTTGCATGCGGCAGCGCTGAAGTTCACTCATCCAGGCACCGGTGAAGTGATGCGTATTGAAGCGCCGTTGGATAACCAACTGAAACACTGCTTGCAGGTTTTGCGCAATAGCAAATAAGCACAGCGGCGGATTCATACTCCGCCGCTTTCTTTTATGGCTAGCTAAGCAGCGGGTTAAAGCCTTCCCGGCGCAACATCTGGCATAGCGCTATCAGCGGTAATCCAACCAGCGAATTAGGATCGCGTCCTTCCAGTCGCTCAAATAGCGTGATGCCTAAGCCTTCGCTTTTAAAACTGCCGGCACACTGCAGAGGGTTCTCTTTACAGATATAGGCCTCGATCTCCTGATCGCTTAAATGACGAAAATGGACATCGAAGGGTTCGCATTCCGTTTGCAGGTGTCCGTTGGCGGAATTGTAGAGCGCAAGCCCGGTATAAAAAGTGACAATCGTGCCGCTGGCTTTGCGTAGCTGACGGTGAGCGTTTTCTTCAGTGTGCGGTTTACCGGTGATTTCGCCGTCTAAGACGCAAACCTGATCGGAACCTATAATAAGGTGCTGAGGGAAGCGGGATGCCAGCGCCTGGGCTTTGGCTTGCGCCAGACGCACAACCAACTGGCGAGCGGATTCGCCGGGCTGAGGCGTTTCGTCAACCTCCGGCGCCGCGCATTCGAACGGCAGCGTGAGTTTTTCCAGCAGCATCCGCCGCCACGGCGAGGTTGAGGCCAGGAGAAGATTAGACATATTTTTTCATCCACATATAGCGCTTCGCAGAGCATCATTTTAAACTATGCGCCGCAATGTGTGCGAATAAATGGCAAAAGGCAACCTGAGGCTGCCTTTTTCTTTGACTCTATGACATTACAAAGTTAATATGCGCGCCCTATGCAAAAGGTAAAATTACCCCTGACTCTCGATCCGGTTCGCACGGCTCAAAAACGCCTTGATTACGAGGGTATCTACGCCCGTGATCAGGTTGGCCGTGTCGCCGATTCAGTCGTCAGCGTGGACAGTGATGTGGAATGCAGTATGTCGTTCGCTATCGATAACCAGCGTCTCGCCGTTATTACCGGTGATGCGAAGGTGTCGGTAACCCTCGAATGTCAGCGTTGCGGGAAACCGTTCCCTCATCATGTTCACACAACGTATTGTTTCAGCCCTGTCAGAAATGACGAACAGGCAGAAGCACTACCGGAAGCGTATGAGCCGATTGAGGTTAACGAATTCGGTGAAATCGATCTGCAGGCGATGGTTGAGGATGAAATCATTCTTTCCTTGCCGGTAGTTCCGGTGCATGATTCTGAACACTGTGAAGTGTCCGACGCGGACATGGTCTTTGGCGAACTGCCTGAAGAGGCACAAAAACCAAACCCATTTGCCGTATTAGCCAGCTTAAAGCATAAGTAATTGAGGAGTAAGGTCCATGGCCGTACAACAGAATAAACCAACCCGTTCCAAACGTGGCATGCGTCGTTCCCATGACGCTCTGACCGCAGTCACCAGCCTGTCTGTAGACAAAACTTCTGGTGAGAAACACCTGCGTCACCACATCACTGCCGACGGTTTCTACCGCGGTCGCAAGGTAATCGCTAAGTAATCACGCCTTACTCCGTGGATTTCACGTTGCAAGAAAACGTAGTCAACGTCCTTGTAACGTGAAAGACAAGAGTAAAAGCGTGGTGAAGCTTAGTGAGGATCTCCCCAGGTAACTGGGGAATAACCGAACCGGGCAGCGACGATACCTTGACACGTCTAACCCTGGCGTTAGATGTCATGGGGGGCGATTTTGGCCCATCCGTGACAGTGCCTGCAGCACTGCAGGCACTGAACTCTAATTCGCAACTCACACTTCTTTTAGTCGGCGACCCCGACGCCATCACGCCATTACTTGCCAAAGCTGATTTCGAACAACGTTCGCGACTGCAGATTATCCCTGCACAGTCAGTTATTGCCAGTGATGCGCGACCCGCGCAGGCTATCCGCAGTAGCCGCGGAAGCTCGATGCGCCTGGCGCTGGAGCTGGTGAAAGAAGGGCGAGCCGAAGCCTGCGTTAGCGCGGGAAATACCGGCGCGCTGATGGGGCTGGCGAAATTATTGCTTAAGCCCATTGAGGGGATTGAGCGCCCGGCGCTGGTGACGGTACTGCCGCATCAGCAAAAGGGCAAAACGGTAGTGCTGGATTTAGGCGCTAACGTCGATTGCGACAGTACAATGCTGGTGCAGTTCGCCGTAATGGGCGCAGTGTTAGCTGAAGAAGTGGTGGGGATTAAAAACCCACGCATTGCGTTGTTGAATATCGGTGAAGAAGAGATGAAAGGTCTCACCAGCATTCGCGATGCGTCGGCAATGCTCAAAAAACTGCCGTCCTTCAACTATATTGGTTACCTTGAAGCTAACGAACTGTTGACGGGGAAAACGGATGTTCTGGTTTGTGACGGATTCACAGGCAACGTCACATTAAAGACGATGGAAGGTGTTGTCAGGATGTTCCTTTCGCTGCTGAAATCACAGGGAGAGGGAAAAAAACGGTCGTGGTGGCTGATTTTATTAAAGCGTTGGTTACAAAAAAGCCTGAGCAGGCGATTCAGTCACCTCAACCCCGACCAGTATAATGGCGCCTGTCTGTTAGGATTGCGCGGTTCTGTGATCAAAAGTCATGGCGCTGCCAACCAGCGCGCATTTTGCGTCGCAATAGAGCAGGCAGTGCAGGCGGTGCAGCGGCAGGTTCCACAGCGGATCGCCGCTCGCCTGGAATCGTTATACCCAGCAGGCTTTGAACTGCCAGGGAGCAGCAGCGGTAACGGGAATGCCCGACAGCACACCGGGACCAACGGATACGACTGACGCCCTGCGGTTTGAACAACGCGGGTATATTACCCAAGAGTGACTGAGCGTACATGTATACAAAGATTATTGGCACCGGCAGCTACCTGCCTGAGCAAGTGCGTACTAACGCCGACCTGGAAAAAATGGTTGAAACGACTGACGAGTGGATTGTCACACGTACAGGTATTCGTGAACGCCGTATTGCCGCAGCGAACGAGACAGTTGCTACGATGGGCTTCGAAGCCGCAAAGAAAGCGCTGGAAATGGCGAATGTCAACCCGGAACAAATTGGTCTGATCGTTGTTGCGACCACCTCGGGTACTCATGCCTTCCCGAGCTCTGCGTGCCAGATTCAATCTATGCTGGGGGTCAAAGGCTGTCCGGCGTTTGACGTCGCAGCTGCCTGCGCGGGCTTCACCTACGCGTTGAGCATCGCCGACCAGTATGTGAAAAACGGCGCCGTAGATTACGCGCTGGTGATTGGCGCCGACGTGCTGGCGCGCACCTGCGATCCAACCGATCGCGGCACGATCATTATCTTCGGCGACGGCGCGGGCGCAGTGGTGCTTGGCGCTTCTGAAGAGCCAGGCATTATCTCCACGCATCTGCATGCCGATGGCCGCTACGGTGAGCTGTTAACGCTGCCGAACGCCGATCGCGTAGAGCCGGAAAATCCGATTTATCTGACGATGGCCGGCAACGAAGTGTTTAAAGTTGCGGTCACCGAACTGGCGCATATCGTTGACGAGACGCTGGCGGCCAATAATCTTGAGCGCTCGGCGCTGGATTGGCTGGTGCCGCACCAGGCTAACCTGCGGATCATCAGCGCGACGGCGAAAAAGCTGGGAATGTCGATGGATAATGTGGTGGTCACGCTCGATCGTCACGGTAACACTTCCGCCGCCTCGGTCCCTTGCGCGCTCGATGAAGCCGTTCGCGATGGCCGTATTCAACGCGGCCAGTTGATTCTGCTGGAAGCCTTCGGTGGTGGTTTCACCTGGGGTTCCGCGCTGGTTCGTTTTTAGTATAAGGATTTAAACATGACGCAATTTGCTTTTGTGTTCCCCGGACAGGGCTCTCAGGCTGTCGGTATGCTGGCAGATATGGCCGCGACCTGGCCAGTTATTGAAGAGACTTTCGGCGAAGCTTCCGCAGCGTTGGGTTACGATCTGTGGGCGCTTGCCCAACAGGGCCCGGCAGAAGAACTGAACAAAACCTGGCAAACGCAGCCGGCGCTGCTGACCGCTTCCGTCGCGTTATATCGCGTATGGCAACAGCAGGGCGGTAAAGCGCCGGCGCTGTTAGCCGGTCATAGCCTTGGCGAATACTCTGCGCTGGTCTGCGCGGGCGTGATTAATTTCGCTGATGCCGTTCGTCTGGTTGAACTGCGTGGCAAATTCATGCAGGAAGCGGTACCAGAAGGTACCGGCGCGATGTCTGCAATTATTGGCCTCGACGACGCGTCCATCGCTAAAGCCTGTGAAGAATCTGCACAAGGGCAGGTGGTTTCGCCAGTGAACTACAATTCACCGGGTCAGGTGGTTATCGCCGGGCACAAAGAAGCCGTTGAGCGTGCAGGCGCTGCGTGTAAAGCCGCAGGCGCCAAACGTGCGCTGCCGTTGCCGGTCAGCGTACCGTCTCACTGCGCGCTGATGAAACCTGCCGCTGAAAAACTGGCGGTAGAGCTGCAGAAAATCACTTTTAATGCGCCGACCGTTCCGGTTGTGAACAACGTCGACGTGAAGTGTGAAACCGCGCCTGATGCTATCCGCGACGCGCTGATTCGCCAACTGTACAGCCCGGTTCAGTGGACTAAGACCGTTGAGTTTATGGCATCTCAGGGCGTCGAGCACCTGTATGAAATGGGCCCGGGTAAAGTCCTCTCCGGCCTGACCAAACGTATTGTTGACACCCTGACTGCTTCTGCGCTCAACGAGCCGGCTGCGATGTCTGCGGCGCTTGAGCAATAAAAGAGGAATACCATGAGTTTTGAAGGAAAAATCGCGCTGGTTACCGGTGCGAGCCGCGGTATCGGCCGCGCAATCGCTGAAACCCTCGCCGCGCGCGGTGCGAAAGTTATCGGTACTGCCACCAGCGAAAGCGGTGCGCAGGCAATCAGCGACTATTTAGGCGCCAACGGTAAAGGTCTGATGTTGAATGTGACCGACCCGGCATCTATTGAATCTGTTCTGGAAAATGTTCGCGCAGAGTTTGGCGAAGTTGATATCCTGGTCAATAATGCCGGAATTACTCGTGATAACCTGTTAATGCGAATGAAAGATGATGAGTGGAACGATATTATCGAAACCAACCTGTCATCTGTATTCCGTCTGTCAAAAGCGGTAATGCGCGCTATGATGAAAAAGCGTCATGGGCGTATTATCACTATCGGTTCTGTGGTTGGTACCATGGGAAATGCTGGTCAGGCTAACTACGCTGCGGCGAAAGCGGGTCTGATTGGTTTCAGTAAGTCACTGGCACGTGAAGTTGCGTCTCGCGGTATTACTGTAAACGTTGTTGCTCCGGGCTTTATTGAAACGGACATGACGCGTGCGCTGACCGATGAGCAGCGTGCGGGTACGCTGGCTGCAGTTCCTGCGGGGCGCCTTGGCTCCCCAAATGAAATCGCCAGCGCGGTTGCATTCTTAGCCTCTGACGAAGCGGGTTACATCACTGGTGAAACCCTGCACGTCAATGGCGGGATGTATATGGTCTGACCGAGATTTGCGCAAAATGTTCAGGAAGCGCGCAGTCTGCACGCTTGCGGGTACAGTTTTGTGCGAAATCATTTGCGTTATTAGGGCAAACAGCCGCAAAATAGCGTAAAATCGTGGTAAGACCTGCCGGGATTTAGTTGCAAATTTTTCAACATTTTATACACTACGAAAACCATCGCGAAAGCGAGTTTTGATAGGAAATTTAAGAGTATGAGCACTATCGAAGAACGCGTTAAGAAAATTATCGGCGAACAGCTGGGCGTTAAGCAGGAAGAAGTTACCAACAATGCTTCCTTCGTTGAAGACCTGGGCGCTGATTCTCTTGACACCGTTGAGCTGGTAATGGCTCTGGAAGAAGAGTTTGATACTGAGATTCCGGACGAAGAAGCTGAGAAAATCACCACCGTTCAGGCTGCCATTGATTACATCAACGGTCACCAGGCGTAAGTGAACATCTCCAGGCGGTCATTCGACCGCCTGAGTTTTATCTTTTTTTGTCCCACAAGAATCTATTTTCCCTCCCTGGAGGACAACCGTGTCTAAGCGTCGTGTAGTTGTGACCGGACTGGGCATGTTGTCTCCTGTCGGCAATACCGTAGAGTCTACCTGGAAAGCTCTCCTTGCCGGTCAGAGTGGCATCAGCCTGATCGACCATTTCGATACTAGCGCCTATGCAACGAAATTTGCTGGCTTAGTAAAGGATTTTAACTGTGATGATATCATCTCGCGCAAAGAACAGCGCAAGATGGATGCCTTCATTCAATATGGAATTGTCGCTGGCGTTCAGGCCATGCAGGATTCTGGCCTTGAAGTGACGGAAGAAAACGCAACCCGCATCGGCGCCGCTATCGGTTCCGGTATCGGGGGCCTCGGCCTGATCGAAGAAAACCATAGTTCGCTGGTAAACGGCGGACCGCGGAAGATCAGCCCGTTCTTCGTTCCGTCCACAATTGTTAACATGGTGGCCGGTCATCTGACCATCATGTTTGGTCTGCGTGGACCGAGTATCTCCATCGCGACCGCGTGTACTTCAGGCGTACACAATATCGGCCACGCGGCACGTATTATCGCCTATGGCGATGCCGACGCGATGGTTGCCGGTGGTGCAGAGAAGGCGAGTACGCCGCTGGGCGTAGGCGGCTTTGGCGCTGCGCGCGCGCTGTCCACCCGCAATGACAACCCGCAGGCGGCAAGCCGTCCGTGGGATAAAGAGCGTGATGGCTTCGTGCTGGGCGACGGTGCTGGTATGGTCGTGCTGGAAGAGTACGAGCATGCGAAGAAACGCGGCGCGAAAATCTACGCAGAGATCGTTGGTTTTGGTATGAGCAGCGATGCGTACCATATGACGTCTCCACCGGAAGATGGCGCTGGCGCTGCGCTGGCGATGGTTAACGCCATTCGCGACGCGGCGATTGAACCGGGCCAGATTGGCTATGTCAACGCCCACGGTACTTCGACGCCAGCCGGTGATAAAGCAGAAGCCCAGGCGGTGAAATCCGTGTTTGGCGATGCGGCAAGCCGCGTGATGGTGAGCTCCACCAAATCAATGACCGGCCACCTGTTAGGCGCGGCTGGCGCAGTAGAGTCTATCTACTCTATTCTGGCGCTGCGCGATCAGGCGGTTCCGCCGACCATCAACCTGGATAACCCGGATGAAGGTTGCGACCTCGACTTCGTTCCTCATGAAGCGCGTCAGGTTTCCGCTATGGAATACACCCTGTGTAACTCCTTCGGCTTTGGCGGTACTAACGGTTCGATTATCTTCAAAAAAGTATGATCAACCGCTAATGCTGGTTTAAGCGTTGACGAAAAGACCCGCCTGGCGGGTCTTTTTTTATTCGGTTTTCTCCGCTTGTTCTCTGCTTTTTATCCTGAGACACTGTGCCACCGGTGAGAGGAGCCCCCTATGTTCTTGATAAATGGTGTCGAGCAGGATGTGCTGGCAGCAAACGACCGTGCAATTCAATTCGGTGATGGGTGTTTTACCACCTCGCGAATCATCGACGGCCAGATAGCCTTCTTCAATGCCCATTTGGGCCGCTTGCAAGATACTTGCGAAAAACTCTTGATACCTTTTTCTGAATGGGAAACGTTGGCCGCAGAAATGCAAGAACTGGCAAAGCCACATCGAGAAGGCGTACTCAAAGTGGTCATAACACGTGGTTCAGGAGGTCGGGGATATAGCGCGAGCGGATGCATTCAACCTACCCGCATGATGAGTGTGTCGTCTTTCCCCGCGCATTATGCGCGTTGGCGAGAAGAGGGAATAACCCTGGCGTTAAGCCCGATCCGCTTGGGGCGCAATCCTTCGCTGGCGGGGCTCAAACATCTTAATCGCCTCGAACAAGTCTTAATTCGTTCTCATCTTGAGCAGACGGACGCCGATGAGGCGCTGGTTCTTGACAGCGACGGGTGGCTTACGGAATGCTGTGCCGCGAATGTGTTCTGGCGTAAAGGAAGCCAGGTGTTCACGCCGCGCCTCGATCAGGCGGGCGTTAATGGCATTATGCGCCAGCACTGTATGGCTATGTTGGCACGTTCTTCTTTTGATGTTGTCGAAGTATCCATGCGCCCTGATGTACTGCGCGATGCCGATGAAGTGCTGATTTGCAATGCGCTTATGCCGCTGGTACCGGTTTGTCGTTGGGATGACGTCTGTTGGTCTGAACGCGATCTTTACCATTTTTTAGCCCCATTGTGTGAGCTGCCTGGTTAGTCATGAAGAAAATGTTACGTTTTGTCCTGCTGTTAGTCGTGGTGTTCGGTATTGCCGCAGCGGCAGGTATGTGGAAAGTCCGCCAACTGGCAGATAGTAAGTTGCTTATTAAAGAAGAGACCATCTTCACCCTTGAGCCAGGAACCGGGCGAGTGGTGCTTGGCCAGCAGTTGTATGGCGATAAAATCATTAATCGTCCACGCGTATTCCAGTGGCTGCTGCGCGTCGAACCTGAACTTTCTCATTTCAAAGCGGGTACCTATCGCTTCACACCGCAAATGACGGTGCGCGAGATGCTGCAGCTTTTAGCGAGCGGTAAAGAAGCGCAGTTCCCGCTACGGTTTGTTGAAGGGATGCGCGTTAGCGACTATTTGCGTCAGCTGCGCGATGCGCCGTATGTGAAGCACACTTTAGAAGACGACAGTTACGAAACGGTCGCCAAAGCGCTGGGTCTTGAGCACGCCGATTGGGTTGAAGGTTGGTTATGGCCGGATACCTGGATGTACACCGCCAATACCAGCGATATCGCCATTCTTAAACGCGCGCACCAGAAAATGGTCGCTGCGGTAGCGAAAGCCTGGGAAGGGCGGGCGGATAATCTACCCTATAAAGATCAAAACCAGTTACTGACCATGGCCTCTATCGTTGAGAAAGAGACCGCGGTTCCTGCCGAGCGCGATCGCGTGGCGTCGGTCTTTATCAACCGTCTACGCATTGGCATGCGTTTGCAGACCGACCCTACCGTAATTTACGGCATGGGAGAGCGCTATAATGGTAAACTGTCGCGTAAAGATCTGGAGACGCCGACCGCCTATAACACCTATGTGATTAGCGGTATGCCGCCTGGACCCATAGCGGTTCCTGGTGAAGCGTCTCTCAATGCGGCAGCCCATCCGGCGAAAACGCCGTACCTCTATTTTGTTGCCGACGGAAAAGGCGGCCATACGTTCAATACCAATCTGGCCAGCCATAACCGTTCGGTTCAGGACTATTTAAAAGTACTTAAGGAAAAAAATGCGCAGTAACTATATCGTCATCGAAGGCCTGGAAGGGGCGGGGAAAACGACCGCACGCAATCTGGTCGTTGAGACACTCGAACAGCTGGGTATCCGCGATATGGTGTTTACCCGTGAACCGGGCGGTACCATCCTGGCTGAAAAACTGCGCAGCCTGGTGCTGGATATCCAGTCTACCGGCGATGAAGTCATTAACGATAAAGCGGAAGTGCTGATGTTTTACGCCGCCCGCGTACAGCTGGTGGAAACGGTGATTAAGCCTGCTCTGGCTCGCGGTCAATGGGTCATTGGCGACCGTCACGATCTCTCAACTCAGGCCTACCAGGGCGGGGGGCGCGGTATCGATCAGGGGATGCTGGCGACGCTACGCGATGCGGTGCTCGGTGATTTTCGCCCTGATTTAACACTTTATCTTGACGTGACGCCGGAAGTTGGCCTTAAGCGCGCCCGCGCCCGAGGCGATCTGGATCGGATTGAGCAGGAGTCGATGAATTTCTTCAATCGTACCCGCGCGCGCTACCTTGAACTGGCGGCTCAGGATCCGACTATCCGCACGGTGGATGCAACGCAGCCTCTGGAAGCGGTTGAGCGCGACATTCGCGCCGTTATCACTCAATGGGTTGCGGAGCAACGCGCATGAAATGGTATCCGTGGTTACGCCCGTCCTTCGAGCAGCTAGTGGCTGGCTATCAGGCAGGACGGGGTCACCATGCGTTATTACTCCAGGCATTACCGGGGATGGGGGGCGATGCGCTTATCTACGCGTTATGCCGTTTCCTGATGTGCCGCCAGCCGGAAGGGCATAAAAGCTGTGGCCATTGTCATAGCTGCCAGCTTATGCAGGCGGGGACCCATCCTGATTACTACACTCTGGTTCCGGAGAAGGGCAAGAGCGCGCTAGGCATCGATGCGGTGCGCGGCATCACTGAAAAACTCTATGAGCGTGCGCGTCTCGGCGGCGCGAAGGTGGTGTGGATCAACGATGCGACGTTGTTAACCGATGCCGCCGCCAATGCTTTGCTGAAGACGCTGGAAGAGCCGCCGGAAAATACCTGGTTTTTCCTGGCCTGCCCGGAGCCGGCGCGTCTGCTCGCCACCTTGCGCAGCCGGTGCTTCTCATACCACCTTACTCCGCCTTCTGAAGCCTGGGCGTTAGGGTGGTTAGCACGTGAAGTGACAATGTCACAAGAAGCTTTATTGGCCGCGTTGCGCCTCAGCGCTAACGCACCCGCGGCAGCGCTGGAGTTACTGCAAGAGGCTAACTGGGCTCCGCGACAACAGCTTTGCCAGGCGTTAGCCAGCGCGTTAACCAGCGGTGACTGGCTGTCATTATTGCCGGTTCTGAATCACGAACAGGCCCCGGTGCGTCTGCACTGGCTGGCATCGCTGTTGCTGGATGCGCAGAAGCGGCAACAGGGGATTACGCTTCTGAGTAATCCAGATGCCTGGACGCTGGTTAACCAACTGGCGCAAACACTTTCGGGCCCACGTCTTGAAGCTATCACGCGCGATGTTAGCGCCTGTCGCGAGCAGTTGCTGAGCGTGGTCGGCGTCAACCGCGAACTACTACTCACCGAGCGCCTCCTGCGCTGGGAACATTACCTGCAACCCGGGGCGGTTCTGCCCGTCTCACATCTCTGAGAATAAGAACATGTTTTTAGTCGATTCCCACTGCCATCTTGATGGCCTGGATTATCAAACGCTGCATAAAGATGTCGATGATGTGCTGGCGAAAGCCGCCGCGCGTGATGTTAAGTTTTGCCTGGCAGTCGCCACCACGCTGCCGGGATATCGCGGGATGCGCGAGTTAGTCGGCCAGCGAGAAAATGTCGTCTTTTCCTGCGGTGTTCATCCATTGAACCAGGATGAAGCGTATGACTTCGAAGAGCTGCGTTCGCTGGCTGCGGAAGAGGGCGTAGTGGCGATGGGGGAAACCGGGCTCGATTATTTTTATACCCCGGAAACGAAACTCCGCCAGCAGGAGTCTTTCCGCCAGCATATCCGCATTGGCCGCGAATTGAATAAGCCGGTGATTGTGCATACCCGCGATGCGCGCGCCGATACGCTGGCGATTTTACAGGAAGAAAAGGTGACGGATTGCGGTGGCGTACTACACTGTTTCACTGAAGACAGGGAGACAGCGGGTAAATTGCTGGACATGGGGTTTTATATTTCGTTTTCCGGTATCGTCACGTTCCGTAACGCGGAGCAGCTACGAGATGCCGCGCGCTATGTTCCGCTCGATCGCTTGCTGGTAGAGACCGATTCGCCTTATCTGGCGCCGGTACCACATCGCGGTAAAGAGAACCAGCCGGCGATGGTGCGCGATGTCGCTGAATACATGGCGGTGCTGAAGGGCGTGTCGCTGGAGCAGCTCGCGCAACAAACCACCGATAACTTTGCCAGCTTGTTCCACATCGACCCTGCCAGACTGCAACCCGCCTGATCTTTCTATTATTTTAAGGCTCGTAATTAATAGTTAAAGCGAGTAAAGTTCACCGCCGCGACAGAGGCGGTGAGCGCATTTTTGCAACATACAGATACACATTATGTAAATCAGTGTAAATTTTTATATGTTGACTGAATGAAACGTGATAGCCGTCAAACAATGTCCGCGTTAATTATTTTACTCTGTGTAATAAATAAAGGGCGCTTAGATGTCCTGTCCACGGCACGGTTCTCCCCCCGGGCCAATGCGTGAAAGCGTAAAAAAGTACCAAATACTCAGGAGCACTCTCAATTATGTTTAAGAATGCATTTGCTAACCTGCAGAAGGTCGGTAAATCGCTGATGCTGCCAGTATCCGTACTGCCTATTGCAGGTATCCTGCTGGGCGTCGGTTCTGCCAACTTCAGCTGGCTGCCAGCCGTGGTCTCCCACGTCATGGCGGAAGCAGGCGGTTCAGTTTTCGCCAATATGCCGCTGATCTTCGCAATCGGTGTTGCGCTTGGCTTCACCAATAACGACGGTGTATCCGCACTGGCTGCAGTCGTAGCTTACGGCATCATGGTGAAAACCATGGCGGTAGTCGCGCCGCTGGTTCTGCATTTACCTGCTGAGGAAATCGCAGCCAAACACCTGGCTGATACCGGCGTGCTTGGCGGTATTATCTCCGGTGCGATTGCAGCCTACATGTTCAACCGCTTCTACCGTATCAAGCTGCCTGAATATCTGGGCTTCTTCGCGGGCAAGCGTTTTGTGCCGATCATCTCTGGTCTCGCCGCTATCTTCACCGGCGTGATCCTGTCCTTCATCTGGCCGCCGATTGGTTCCGCCATCCAGACCTTCTCTCAGTGGGCTGCTTACCAGAACCCGGTTGTGGCGTTCGGTATCTACGGTTTCATCGAACGTTGCCTGGTACCGTTTGGTCTGCACCATATCTGGAACGTACCTTTCCAGATGCAAATTGGTGAATACACCAACGCTGCAGGTCAGGTGTTCCATGGCGACATCCCTCGTTACATGGCAGGCGATCCGACTGCTGGTAAACTGTCTGGCGGCTTCCTGTTCAAAATGTACGGCCTGCCGGCTGCAGCTATTGCGATTTGGCACTCTGCTAAACCAGAAAACCGTGCCAAAGTCGGCGGTATTATGATCTCCGCGGCGCTGACCTCGTTCCTGACCGGTATTACCGAGCCGATCGAGTTCTCCTTCATGTTCGTTGCGCCGATCCTGTATATCATCCACGCGATTCTTGCAGGCCTGGCATTCCCGATCTGTATCCTGTTGGGTATGCGTGACGGGACGTCGTTCTCTCACGGTCTGATCGACTTTATCGTTCTTTCCGGCAACAGCAGCAAGCTGTGGCTGTTCCCGATTGTCGGTATTTGCTATGCGATCGTGTACTACGTGGTCTTCCGCGTGCTGATTAAAGCGCTGAACCTGAAAACTCCAGGCCGTGAAGATGCAACTGAAGACAGCAAATCCGCTGCGACCAGTGAAATGGCGCCGGCGCTGATTGCCGCCTTCGGTGGTAAAGAGAACATCACAAACCTCGACGCATGTATTACTCGTCTGCGCGTAAGCGTGGCTGACGTAGCGAAAGTTGATCAGGCTGGCCTGAAAAAACTGGGTGCTGCTGGCGTAGTTGTTGCAGGTTCCGGCGTTCAGGCTATTTTCGGCACCAAGTCCGATAACCTGAAAACCGAGATGGATGAGTACATCCGCAATAGCTAAGACGTAGTGTGGGGAGACTAAGGCAGCCAAATGGCTGCCTTTTTTACGTTGGTATTCTGGTCATTGTTTGGCAATACCCGGAAAATGGGGGAAATGCTTATTCCCTCAGCAGCTAAGTCTATAGTTGAATAAGAAAAACTGCATTCAGGTTGAAAGAGAGGGAGGAAGTCGCTCATACTCTTAGCTGATCCTGTGCATTCGTGTTTATCTGCAGAGGCAGGCCGGGGCACGGTATAAAACTAATAAGGAATCAGTCATGGCAGAAGAAACGATTTTCAGCAAAATCATTCGCCGGGAAATCCCGTCGGATATTGTGTATCAGGATGAACTGGTCACCGCTTTTCGCGATATCTCTCCGCAGGCGCCGACCCATATTCTGATTATCCCGAATATCCTGATTCCAACCGTAAATGACGTCACCGCCGAACACGAACAGGCGCTAGGCCGAATGATGACCGTCGCGGCGAAGATTGCCCGTGATGAAGGTCTGGCTGACGACGGCTACCGTCTTATCGTTAACTGCAACCGCCACGGCGGGCAGGAAGTTTACCATATTCATATGCACCTGTTGGGCGGCCGTCCGTTGGGCCCGATGCTGGCGCATAAAGGCTAAATCGATGCGTGCTGCTTATTCAGGCGTCCTGGTTCTGGCGGCGCTGTTGGCCGGATGTAGCTCGCACCCGGAAATTCCGGTTGGCGAGCAGCAGACGTTGGTGATGGAATCCAGCGTTCTGGCGGCTGGCATCAGCGCCGATCCGCCGTCGGTGACCGCTTCGGAAATTCAGGCCACCGCTACCTCAAGATTATTTAATGAACGGCAAGAGCCCATTACCGTGCACTACCGTTTTTTCTGGTATGACGCCCATGGGCTTGAGATGCATCCGCTGGACCCTGCGCGTAGCGTGACGGTTCCAGCACGCTCGTCCGTCGTGCTCTACGGCAGTGCCAATATTCTCGGGGCGCACAAAGCCCGCCTTTATCTTTATCTCTAAGAGGTCATCATAATGATTAAAATGTGTCGCTATGCGTTAATCACAGCACTGGCGATATTCCTGGCTGGCTGTGTGGGGCAACGTAATGAACCTGCGCCGGTCGAGGAGGCGAAGCCGAAGCCGGAACAACCTGCGCAGCCGCAGCCGACGGTGCCTGCCGTGCCGACGGTGCCAACGCAGCCGGGGCCGATCGAACACGGCGGCGAACAGCCATCGCAGCCGTCTCAGCCTGCTCCGCGCGTTCGTCACTACAACTGGGACGCCGCCGTACAACCAATGGTCGGCCAGATGCTGCAGGCCGGCGGAGTGAACGCGGGCAGCATTCTGTTGGTGGATAGCGTCAATAACCGTACCAACGGATCGCTGAACGCGGCCGAAGCGACCTCCGCGCTGCGCAACGCGCTGGCCGGCAACGGCAAGTTTACGCTGGTATCGACTCAGCAGCTTGCGGCGGCTAAACAACAGCTGGGCCTGTCGCCGCAGGATAGCCTCGGCAGCCGCAGCAAAGCGATGGGGATTGCGCGCACCGTTGGCGCACAGTACGTGCTGTATTCCAACGCCACCGGCAACGTCAATGCGCCGGAGCTGAAAATGCAGCTGATGCTGGTGCAGTCCGGCGAGATTATCTGGTCAGGCAAAGGTGCGGTTCAGCAACAATAAGCTTACGCGCGACGAGCTCTTGTCGCGCTTCTTTCCTCGCTATTCACCTGTCGCCGCCTTGACTGAAAACGGTCTTAGCGGCGGCAGTTGCGTTATCAGCGATGGCGTCCGTCGGCTGGTGTTGCGCCAGCCTCACGATCCGCTGGCGCCGCTCAGCCATTTTCTGCGCCAGTACCGCGCGCTTCAGCACCTTCCGGCGTCGCTTTCGCCGGCGCCGGTGTTCTTTTCGCCACGCTGGATGGTGGTGGAGTATTGCGCAGGAGAAGTGAAAAGCGCGCTGCCGGAGTGCCCTTCGCTTGCCGGGTTATTGTATCATCTGCACCAACAGCCGCGTTTTGGCTGGCGCATCGAGCTGGCACCGTTGCTTGAGTTGTACTGGCAGCAGTGCGATCCGACCAGGCGCACCGTTTTCTGGCTGCGCTGGCATAAACGGTTATTGCGCCAGCGTGAACCGCGGCCGTTGCGTTTAGCGCCTCTGCATATGGACGTCCACGCTGGTAATATTATTCATAGCCGCGACGGTCTGCGCTTGATTGACTGGGAGTATGCGGGAGACGGCGATATCGCGCTTGAACTGGCGGCGGTATGGTGCGATGCCCATACGCGTTGCCAGCTGCTCAATGAGTATTCGCGCTTTGCCCGAATTGATAAGCAGCAACTGCGGCGGCAAATACAGCGTTGGCGGCCGTGGGTACTTATATTGATGGCGGGCTGGTATGAGCGGCGCTGGCAGCAGAGCGGCGACCGGCAATTTATTGCACTGGCGGATGCGACATGGCGTCAGTTAAAAACAGAAAATAAAGGATAAGAGAGGTCTGTGTGGGTCCGGTAATGTTGGATGTCGAAGGTTTTGAACTGGATGCGGAAGAGCGTGAGATTCTGGCTCATCCTTTGGTCGGCGGCTTAATTTTGTTTACCCGCAACTACCACGATCCGGCGCAGTTGCGCGAACTGGTACGCCAAATCCGCGAGGCCTCGCGTAATCATCTCGTGGTGGCGGTGGATCAGGAAGGTGGGCGTGTGCAGCGCTTTCGCGAAGGTTTTACCCGTCTGCCGGCCGCGCAGTCTTTTGCCGCGCTGCTGGGGGTGGAAGAGGGCGGTAAGCTCGCCGCAGAAGCCGGTTGGCTGATGGCCAGCGAAATGATTGCCATGGATATTGATATCAGCTTCGCGCCGGTGCTGGATGTGGGGCACATCAGCGCTGCGATCGGCGAACGCTCATGGCATGAAGACCCGCAAAAGGCGCTGGTGATGGCGCGTCATTTCATTGACGGTATGCATGCCGCCGGTATGAAAACCACCGGTAAACACTTCCCGGGCCACGGCGCGGTGACGGCGGATTCACACAAAGAGACACCGTTTGATCCGCGTCCGGCAGCGGAAATCCGTGCTAAAGATATGGCGGTGTTCAAGAGCCTGATCGATGAACAACGCCTGGATGCGATTATGCCGGCGCATGTGATTTACTCTGACATCGATCCGCGCCCGGCGAGTGGTTCAGAATACTGGCTGAAAACGGTGCTGCGCGGCGAGCTGGGCTTTGATGGCGTCATCTTCTCAGACGACCTGTCGATGGAAGGGGCGGCGATCATGGGCAGCTATGCTGAACGTGGGCAGGCATCGCTCGATGCCGGTTGCGATATGATCCTGGTCTGCAATAATCGTAAAGGCGCGGTGAGCGTATTGGATAACCTGTCCCCGATCAAAGCAGAGCGTGTTACAAAATTGTATCATAAAGGTTCATTTACCCGTCAGGAACTGCGAGATTCCGCTCGTTGGCAAACGGTAAGCGCACAGCTGGAACAGCTCCATGCGCGCTGGCAAGAAGCGAAGTCTGCGTAGTTAACCTGAAGGGCGTTGTTGTCTGGTGAGGATACGATGATTATCTATTTACACGGTTTTGACTCTAACAGCCCCGGTAACCATGAAAAGGTGCTGCAGCTGCAGTTTATCGACCCTGACGTGCGGTTGATTAGCTACAGTACGCTCCATCCAAAACATGATATGCAGCATTTGTTGAAGGAAGTCGACAAAATGCTGCAGCTCACTGCCGACGATCGGCCGCTCATATGCGGCGTCGGGTTAGGCGGTTACTGGGCGGAAAGGATCGGTTTCCTCTGCGATATTCGGCAGGCCGTGTTCAACCCGAACCTGTTCCCCTACGAGAACATGGAAGGGAAAATCGACAGGCCGGAAGAGTATCAGGATATCGCCACCAAGTGCGTGAACAACTTCCGCGAAAAAAATCGCGACCGCTGCCTGGTGATGCTATCACGCCATGATGAGGCGCTGGATAGCCAACGCTCGGCTGAAGTGCTGCATCATTATTACGAAATCATCTGGGATGAAGAACAGACGCACAAATTTAAAAGTCTTTCACCGCATCTGCAGCGAATAAAGGCTTTTAAGACCCTCGGCTAACCTTGTTTTCCCTTTCTCAGCCCGCCGCGTGCAAACGCCGCGGGCTTTTTCTTGTCCATAATTGACGTTGTTCGTTTAAAAAATATGCGGTAAAACTTGATGCACATCAATTTTGGTATGACCAATGTTCCGTTCATGCTATTCTCGGTCCTGCTGAATGGTTTCATTGCTGCAACTTGTTGTTAACTAAGAGCTATTTGGATAACTTTTGATTAACAATTGGTTAATACTTTTAGGGGGTCTTGTGACTACGCCATTGAAAAGAATCGTTATTGTAGGTGGTGGTGCCGGCGGACTGGAACTGGCTACTCAGTTGGGTAGAAAGCTGGGCCGCAACAAAAAAGCGAAAATTACGCTGGTGGATCGCAACCATAGCCACCTGTGGAAGCCGCTACTGCATGAAGTGGCGACCGGTTCTCTGGATGAGGGCGTTGATGCGCTGAGCTACCTGGCGCATGCGCGTAACCACGGTTTCCAGTTCCAGTTAGGATCGGTGGTGGATATCAATCGCGAAGGAAAGACCATTACTCTCGCGGAACTGCGCAACGAGAAAGGCGAGCTGTTGGTTGCCGAGCGTAAGCTGCCGTACGACACGCTGGTGATGGCGCTGGGTAGTACCTCCAATGACTTTAACACGCCAGGGGTGAAGGAAAACTGCATTTTCCTTGATAACCCGCACCAGGCGCGCCGTTTCCATCAGGAAATGCTTAACCTGTTCCTCAAGTATTCTGCAAACCTCGGCGCCAACGGTAAGGTCAATATCGCCATCGTTGGCGGCGGGGCTACCGGGGTTGAGCTGTCCGCCGAGCTACATAATGCGGTGAAACAGCTGCATAGCTATGGTTACAAAGGGTTGACCAACGAAGCGCTGAACGTGACGCTGGTTGAAGCCGGCGAACGTATTCTTCCGGCGCTGCCGCCGCGCATTTCCGGCGCCGCGCACAATGAACTGACTAAGCTTGGCGTACGTGTCCTGACGCAGACCATGGTGACCAGCGCAGACGTTAACGGCCTGCACACTAAAGATGGTCAATTTATTGATGCCGACCTGATGGTGTGGGCGGCGGGCATCAAAGCGCCTGATTTCATGAAAGAGATTGGCGGCCTGGAGACCAACCGCATTAACCAACTGGTGGTGGAGCCGACGCTGCAGACAACGCGTGATCCGGATATCTACGCTATCGGCGATTGTGCCTCATGCGCTCGTCCGGAAGGCGGCTTTGTACCTCCACGCGCCCAGGCGGCGCACCAGATGGCGACCTGCGCGCTGAATAACATTCTGGCGCAGATGAAAGGTAAAGCGCTGAAACCGTATGTCTATAAAGATCACGGTTCACTGGTCTCCCTGTCGAACTACTCCACCGTTGGCAGCCTGATGGGTAACCTGATGCGTGGCTCGATGATGGTTGAAGGGCGAATTGCGCGCTTCGTGTATATCTCGCTGTACCGCATGCATCAGATTGCGTTACACGGCTATTTCAAGACCGGCCTGATGATGTTGGTAGGACGTATTAACCGCATCATTCGTCCGCGTCTCAAGCTGCACTAAGCTGTCAGCAATCAGGATAGCGCCATCGCGGCGCTATCCTGAAAACACAGCATATCCTTCTGCCAGAATCGCTAATTCCTGTTAGGAATCCTCTGAATCCCCTTGATTTGCCGTAGGTTCCCGCATTTTTCATCCGCTTTCTGATTTGCATACCCCCTGAGCAGCACGCAGAATTGCTAGTAACAGCAATGAAGGAGGAATTCCCGTGAATAAATCAATGTTGGCGGGTATTGGGATTGGCGTTGCCGCCGCGTTGGGCGTCGCCGCCGTTGCCGGTCTCAATGTATTAGATCGTGGCCCGCAATATGCGCAAGTGGTGTCCAGTACGCCGATAAAAGAAAGCATAAAAACGCCGCGCCAGGAATGCCGTAACGTGACCGTTACCCATCGTCGTCCGGTGCAGGATGAAAACCGTATTGCCGGTTCCGTTCTCGGCGCGGTCGCCGGGGGCGTGATTGGCCACCAGTTTGGCGGCGGGCGAGGGCGTGATGTCGCTACCGTGGTTGGCGCGCTGGGCGGCGGCTATGCCGGTAACCAAATTCAGGGCTCGATGCAGGATAACGACACCTATACCACCACCCAGCAGCGCTGTAAGACGGTTTACGACAAGTCGGAAAAAATGCTCGGTTATGATGTCACCTATAAAATCGGCGACCAGCAGGGCAAAATCCGCATGGACCACCAGCCGGGGGCGCAAATCCCGCTGGACAGCAACGGTCAGCTGATTCTGAATAACAAAGCGTAAAACAGCAGTTTTAAGCTATTAGCCCCTCAATCACTCAGGCTGAGGGGCTTTTTTTATTAGAACGTTAACGCGTAGTTCAGGCCGAAGGTCCGGCCACGGCCTTTATATTCGTACAGCCCGGCGCTGCCATAGGTTGGACTGTACAATAGCGGCGCGCGCTGTCCCCAGATGGTGACGTAATCTTCGTTCAGCAAGTTTTCGATGCTAAAGGTCAGTTTACCCACCGGCAGCAAATAGCTACCGATAAAATCGACGGTATTGTACCCATCAAGCTTATTGCCGCTGGCATCGCTTAAATCAAATACCTGCTGGCTTTGCACGCGTAGCGACCACGGGTCCGGCGCCCAGCCGACCCAGGCGGTGGCTTTCGACGGCGAGGCCAGGGTGACGTCCCACTTCTGCCAACTGCCATCGGTTTTTACTTGCGATTTCAGCACGTTGAAGTTAGCGCCCAGGCTCCAGTCGCTATCAGGCACGAAGTAGTCCACCGCGCCTTCCACGCCGTAAATGCGTCGTTTATCCGATTGCACATCAATGGTCATATCGCTGCGGTTAACTACGATGGTTTTGTCTGATGTCGAGTAATAAGCGGCAAGCTGGGTGCGCAGGTTGTCGCCGGTGTAACGCCAGCCCAGCTCCCAGGAGTTAACTTTGATCCCCTGTAGCGGCGAGTCGCCGACGTTAACGCTCGAAACCAGCGGCAGATGGCCGTTGACCGCGGCGCCGTAGCTGCCGATACCGTAATATTTGCCCGGATCCGGCAGTTCGACGCCCTGAGAGAAGTTAAACCAGGTCTGCTGGCGTTCGGTAATGTGGGCGACGATCCCGGCATTAAAGAGGAAGTTATCATAATCGGTCTTACCGCCAGGAATGGCATCCGCCGACTGATATTTGCCTTTAGCGACATCCTGCTGCTGCGCGTAGCCGACAAAATCATCGACGCGGTTTTCCGTCCATTGATAGCGCACGCCGCCGCTAAGGGTGAAGATGTCGTTCAGGTCATAGCTGGTTTGCAGGAACGGCGCGAGATTGGTGATGCTGTAGCCTGGATAGCGGCCGGTGGTGTAGGCTGACTGATTATTCAGGCCGCCGGAAGCCATTGCTTTATCCAGGTCGAAGAACATTTGGTTGGAGTTGAAGGTTTCATGGTCGGCATCAACGCCCCAGGTCAGATCCCATCCCGTCAGCGGCTGGCTGTTGAAGGTGATCTTAGCGCCGTACTGATCGGTATCCTGCTGTGAAGCGGAAAAACTGCTGATTTGCCCTTTGCTCAGAGCCGGGAAGGGGTAGAAGGTCAGTGATTCGTCGCGGTAATAAATCTGGCTGACCAGATTCTGGCCGAAGAAGTCGGCGTCGGAATATTGCAGACTGATCAAATGACGCTCGGTACCAGGCACGCGATCGGAGTTAAGCCCGTTAGAGGTCCAGGCTTTACTTTCGCCAAGTACCGCAGACATATCTTTGCCCAAATTCAGACCATAATCATCGCCCTGGCTTTTATAGTACTGCGTGACAAGCTGGAGCTGGCGCTGGTCATCGATTTCGATGGTTCCGGTACCCATCACGTCGAGTCGGTCCGAATGCTGTAAGCCGGTTTGCGTATTATCGAGGATCAGCGCGTCATTGTTGCCGTCATACCAGCCGCCGAAGCGCTGATAGGCCACCGACAGACGGCCGGAAGCATGATCGGTACCCCCGCTGACGGCCGCCGCTACTCGTTCATCATGATCGTTGCTATTGGCAAAGCCGGTTTTACCACCCAGCTCCAGATCCACCTGGCGTTCCTGCTGGCCTTTTTTCGTGACGATATTAATCAGACCGCCGGTACTGCCGCCGCCGTATAACGATGTGGCGCCGGAAATAACTTCAATATGTTCGATGTTAAACGGATCGATGGCGTCAAGCTGGCGGCTATCGGTACGCGATGAATTGAGACGCACGCCGTCGATGAGCACGACGATGGCGCGTCCGCGCATGTTCATGCCGTAGTTGGTACGCCCCTGGCTGCTGACATCTATCCCGGGGATCAGCTGCGCGAGGACATCTTTAAACTCTTTACCACCCTGAACCTGTTGCTCAATCTCCTGGCCTTCAATCACCCAGGTGGTTTGCGCCATCTCGGCGACGGTACGGTGGTTACGGTTGGCGCTGACGATAATATCGTCTTCATCGGCGGCCTGCGCGGTAAAGGCTGGCAGGGCGGTGGCCAGCAGCAGAGGATTGAGCAGCCAGAGGCGCTTGTTCATTCGCATTCCTTGATATGAGTTAGTCATTACTGTTGTTATTTTTTTCAGCCACAGGCGCGGCTGTTACAGCGTGAAACATATAGAAAAACAAATGCGAATTTTGCACATATTGATTATCGTTATCAATATCATTTACAACAAATCAACATAATGAAAATATTGAGAAATGTAAGGTTATTCAGCAGATGGGGAAAAAACCGGCGAGCGACGGCCGCCGGTAGGGGATTAAGGTTGCAGGATTTGCGGCCACAGGCGCAGCGTCGTGTCACTAATCTGTTTCAGGGTGGCAAAATCAGCGCCTTCGCGCGCACTGATCGACATTCCTTGCAGCATGCAGTTTAAAAACTGCGCCAGCTGCAAGACATTGCCCTGCGCAGGGAGTTCGCCGCGTTGCTGACGCTGCTGTAAAAATTGCGTCAACGTTTGTTCCTGCACCGCGTGCCGCGACTTAATGGTGTTGGCGATATCGGTTGAAGAGGCGGCCAGCGCCGCGGAGGTGTTAATCATAAAACAGCCTGCCGGGGTATCTTTGCTGGTAAAGCAGGTGGCGACAGCGGTGAAATAGTCGCGCAGCGCCTGATCGACGGTTTTGTGGTCATCGAATAGCAGGGCTTCGTGTTTGGCGGCGAAGCGGGAAATGTAGCGATCCAGCACCGCGCGGAATAAGCCTTCTTTGTTCACGAACTCGGCGTATAGCGTCGGGGCTTTCGCACCGGTCGCTTCGACGAGATCGGCCAGCGAAGTTGCTTCATAGCCGTGCTGCCAGAAAAGTGTCATGGCCTTGTCCAGCGCCGCGTCCCTGTCGAACACTTTAGGTCGGCCACGGCTTTTTTTTGCGCAACTTTGAACGTCAGTTGTCATGATGCCGTTGTACCTATGTTGGGTTGTTGAACGGCCATTATAAAAATAAACGTGTCACGCTACCAGCGGCAGAAGTCCAAAAATAAATAATTCATATATGTATGAAAATTAAGCATTTTATAAATAGTTAAATGATCGTTATAAAAATGAGTTGACCTGTGACCTGGATCACATTATCATTTACCTATCGATCGTTAAGTTAATTCTTGCGACCCTACTATAAAAATCATCTGCATAGGTATAATAATCATGAAAAACGTCCAAAAACTGGCACTTGCTGCCGTACTGAGCTCACTCTCATTCGCAAGTTTCGCCGCTGTTGAGGTGCAATCCACCCCAGCAGGTCAACATAAAATCGGTACCGTTTCCGCATCCGCCGGCACCAATCTGGGTTCGCTTGAAGAGCAGCTGGCGCAGAAAGCCGACGAGATGGGGGCGACCTCTTACCGTATTACCTCGGTAACCGGTCCTAATACCCTGCACGGTACCGCAGTTATCTATAAATAAATGTTGTAACCCCTGTCATGCCACTGACAAAACGCGTTCCTGACCCCCTTCAGCAGAACGCGTGTAGTAAGCAGTAAAAGTCGTTCCCTTTGTTATGCCACTCTCGCGACGCGGTCCACACCCCTTCATGGGACCGCGCCCCGCGAAACCTCGTCAGCGAAGCTGGCGATTGCCACAAAAAAACCCGCCGTGCCTGGCGGGTTTTTTACATTCTACCATCCGGAAATGCACTACATGGCTTGCTCAGCGGGAAGCTGATGGCGGGTCACATCGACCGGCATTCCGGAGCGCAGCTCCATCGCGTATTCCATCACCTGCTGATTGGTCTGCGGTGCCTGTTTAAAGTTCTTCATGCCGGCATTCAGGACGATTGGCAGCGTCTGCGGATCGTCATTGATATGTTCGGACAGCGGCTGGTGGACTTCCACCAGACGGGTACCGTTTGGCTCTACCGAAACTTTGATAGGTTCGTTGATGATATTCACCCTGGTGCCCGGCGTGATTTTGTTATACAGAGACTTTATATCAGCATCGCGCAGGCGGATACAGCCTGAACTGACGCGCATCCCGATACCAAAATCGGCGTTGGTGCCGTGCAGTAGATAGACGCCGCCGTAGGCCGCGAGACGAATCGCGTGATGTCCCATCGGGTTATTCGGCCCGGCAGGGACTACGGCCGGCAAATCGATCCCCATCGCTTTATATCGCGCGCGGATGTTGGCGGTTGGTGTCCAGGTGGGGTTGGCGCGCTTATCGGAAACGGTAGTGACCATCGTCGGGGTCAGGGTATCGCCGCCAAGCTGGCCGATACCTATCGGATAAACGGTCACGCTATTCTGTCCAGGTGGATAGTAGTACAGGCGCAGCTCGGCGATATTGAGCACCAGACCTTCACGGGGGGCGTCAGGCAGCAGCGTCTGCAGCGGGATGGTCAGCACGCTACCGGCGCGCGGCACATAAGGATCGACCCCGGGATTAGCCTGCAGCAGCGCGAGAAAACCAACGTTGTATTTTTTGGCAATCGCTTCCAGCGATCCGCCGTTATCCTGCACTACATGAAACTGATTCTGCCCGACCAGACGGCTACCGCTCGGCGGTAACGGCCAGGTATTGGCGCGGGCGGGAAGGGCCAGCGTCGCCGCGAGAGCGAATGCCGTAAGCCAGGTTGAAACACGCGAGATATTTATCATTACCATAATTCCACAATAAACAAATGGTTATTTTTATAAGATAATCAATGTCAATTATGGCGCGGGAGAGTGTTGGGAAATCCAGGTGGATTGCAAAATGTTTGTAAAGTTTGCTAACTGTGACAGGTAAAGAGATGCGGTTCTGACAACCGCATCTCTTTTTTATCAAGCGGTGGCGTTTTCTTCCAGCTGACGCATAAACTGGCGTACCCAGTCCATACGTGTTTTACGCTCATCCAGCTCCTGGAAGAATTTAAGACGAGTTGGCCCATCCAGCCGGTAATGCTGCGGCTGCTTCTGCAGCAGACCGATAAGCCAGACCGGGTTCACATTATTTTTCTCGTTAAACTCGATCACGCCGCCTTTTTCATTGCACTCCAGCTTACGGATCCCCAGCTTTTGCGCCTGCTGGCGTAGGCGCGTGATATCCAGCAAATTACGCGCCGCATCCGGCAATGTGCCAAAGCGATCGATCAGCTCGACTTTGATCTCATCCAGATCGTGTTCGTTTTTGGTGCTGGCGATACGCTTATAGAACGACAGACGGGTGTTCACGTCGGGAATAAAGTCATCCGGCAGCAACGCCGGCATGCGCAGCTCCACTTCCGTCTGCTGGCTGGTGAGATCTTCCAGCGACGGCTCGCGACCCTCTTTCAGGGCATCGACGGCGTTCTCCAGCAGTTCCATATACAGCGAGAAGCCGATAGTTTCCATCTGTCCGCTCTGACCTTCTCCCAGCAGTTCGCCGGCGCCGCGAATTTCAAGATCGTGGGTCGCGAGGGCAAAGCCGGCGCCGAGGTCTTCCAGCGAAGCGATAGCTTCCAGGCGTTTCTGCGCGTCGGTAGTCATCGCTTTCGGATGCGGGGTGAGCAGCCAGGCGTAGGCCTGATGGTGCGAACGGCCCACACGGCCGCGCAGCTGGTGCAGCTGGGCAAGGCCGAAGTGATCGGCGCGCTCAATGATGATGGTATTGGCGGTCGGGATATCGATGCCGGTTTCAATAATTGTCGTACAGACCAGCACGTTAAAACGCTGGTGATGGAAATCATTCATCACCCGTTCCAGTTCGCGTTCGCGCATCTGGCCGTGACCGATGGCAATTCGCGCTTCCGGTACCAGTTCAGCCAGACGATCCGCCGCTTTCTGAATATTTTCAACATCGTTATACAGATAGTAAACCTGACCGCCGCGCAGGACTTCACGCAGGATCGCCTCGCGAACCACCAGCGCGTCATATTCGCGGACAAAGGTTTTTACCGCCAAACGGCGAGCTGGCGGGGTGGCGATAATGGACAGATCGCGCATTCCGCTCATCGCCATATTCAGCGTACGCGGGATCGGCGTGGCGGTCAGCGTCAGGATATCGACGTCCGCGCGCATCGCCTTGATGCGTTCTTTATGACGCACCCCGAAGCGGTGTTCTTCATCGACGATTAATAACCCCAGGTCGCGCAGCTTGACTTCATTTTGCAGCAGCTTATGGGTGCCGATCAGAATATCGATTTTACCTTCTGCCGCCTGTTCGAGGATCTGCGCCTGCTCTTTGGCGCTGCGGAAACGCGATAGCATCTCAATGCGTACCGGCCAGTTGGCGAAGCGGTCGCGGAAGTTATCGTAGTGCTGCTGGGCGAGCAGGGTGGTCGGCACCAGCACGGCCACCTGTTTGTGGTTTTCGACGGCGAGGAAGGCGGCGCGCATCGCCACTTCGGTTTTCCCGAAGCCAACGTCGCCGCAGACCAGGCGGTCCATTGCCAGCGGCTGGCACATATCGCTGAGAACGGCGTTGATTGCCTGCGCCTGATCTGGTGTGGTTTCGAACGGGAAACCGTCGCAGAATAATTGATACTGCTCGCGGTCATGCTTAAAGGCGAAGCCTTCTTTGGCCGCGCGTTGGGCGTAGATATCCAGCAGTTCGGCGGCCACGTCGCGCACTTTCTCCGCCGCTTTTTGCCTTGCCCGCGCCCAGGCATCGCCGCCCAGTTTGTGTAGCGGCGCATTTTCCTCCGCGCCGCCGGCGTAGCGGCTAATCAAATGCAGTGACGATACCGGGACGTACAGTTTGGCGTCGTTGGCGTAGGTCAGCATCAGATATTCGCCTTTGATGCCCCCGGCTTCGAGGGTGGTCATCCCCGCATAACGACCCACCCCATGTTCAAGGTGCACCACCGGCTGTCCGATATGCAGTTCCGCCAGGTTGCGAATGAGCGTATCGGGGTTGATGGTACGGCGGGAATCCTGACGACGGCGGGCGACGCGTTCGCCCAGCAGATCGCTTTCGCAAATCAGCGCCAGATTAGCCTGGCTGTCGATAAATCCGTGCTCGGCGGCGCCGATCATCAGGAAACGACCATTGCCGCTGGCTTCCTGCAGGCGCAATATATGTTTTGGCGCAACTTTGATGCGCGCCAGCATCTCGCCCAGCGCCTCGCGGCGGCCTTCGCTTTCAACGGAGAAAATCACCGGGCCGCTGAAGGATTCAAGGAAGCGACGCAGATTGTCCAGCGGCGCTTTATTCTGCGCCTGAATCGCCAGCTCGGGCAGGGGTTGATAGCCGAGATTAGTATGAGCGGCTTTCTCCGCCAGACGCTCGGTTTTTAACTGGACCCGCGGCCATTTTTTCAGCTCGCTAAAAAGTTCGTCGCTGCGCAGCCACAGTTGTTCCGGCGGTAGCAGCGGGCGCATCGGATCGACGCCGCGGTTTTCAAAGCGGGCGCGGGTTTCATTCTGGAAACGCTCGGCGCTGTGCTCCAGATCGCCGGTATTCACAATCAGCGTACTGGAGGGGAAATAGCTAAACAGCGGCGGCAGCGGCTCGTTGAAGAACAGCGGTTGCCAGTATTCGATCCCGGCAGGCAGGGTACCTTTGCTTACCTGCTGGTAGATATGTTCCGGATCGCGCTTCACGTCAAAGCGATCGCGCCACTGGCTGCGGAACAGTTCGATCGCCGCCTGGTCGGTTGGGAACTCATGCGCCGGCAGCAAATTGATGGCCTCGACTTCTTCCAGAGTACGCTGGCTATCAACATCGAATAACCGCAGGCTGTCTATTTCGTCATCAAAGAAATCGAGGCGATAGGGCTGCTCGCTGCCCATCGGGAAGAGGTCGAGCAGGGCGCCGCGGGTCGCGTATTCGCCGTGTTCCATTACCTGATCGACATGGCGGTAACCGGCGCTGTCCAACTGCGTGCGTAGCGCATCGCGCGACAGACGCTGCCCTTTTTTCATTACCAGCGCGTGACTGTGCAGATAATTATGCGGGCAGACCTTCTGCATCAGAGTGCTGACCGGAACGATAAGCACGCCGCGCTGCATGGTTGGCAACTGGTATAAAGTCGCAAGGCGCGAAGAGATAATATCCTGATGTGGCGAAAAGCTATCGTAGGGCAGGGTTTCCCAGTCAGCGAGGCCGATCACCATGCTATCGGTAAATTGCCTGATTTCATCATTCAAACGCAGGGCGTTTTGCATGTCAGGCGCCACCAGCACCACCGGGCCATGATGGCGTTCGGCCATTTCGGCTACCAGCGTGGCGCAGGCGGCGCCGGTGAGTTCGCCAAGCTGGCGCTGATCGCCGGCTTTGACCGGCAGAGTATAGCGATATTGTTCAGGCATAACGGTTGTCAGGATCCCTTAGCGCCTATCCCATCAGGCGATTGTGTGTACTGTTTGGCCGCAGTCGGCCAACTCGCTCTTCGATGTAGGGGCAAATTGCTGATATTCAATGTCTCTGATTATCCGCAATTGGTCTGATTTCGCCAACCCGAATGGCCTTCTGCGCCATGTTTTCTACAGCGCGTGGCGATTGATAAATATATACACTCTAAATTAACTTTCTGATTTAAAACTATTATTTTGTTATTTTGGCGAAAAAATCTACCGTATCAGCGATTTACGCGTTGGGCTATGCCATATATACTCGAACATCGGCTATCAGCAACCAGATGGATTACATGTACCAACCTGCCGCACTATTTATCGGCCTTCGCTACATGCGCGGGCGCGCAGCCGACCGCTTCGGCCGTTTCGTCTCCTGGCTTTCGACCATCGGCATTACGCTTGGCGTGATGGCGCTGGTGACCGTCCTGTCGGTGATGAACGGTTTTGAGCGCGAGCTGCAAAACAACATCCTGGGGCTGATGCCGCAGGCTATCATTAGCGCCCAGCAGGGCTCTATCAACCCGCAAAAAATGCCGGAAAGCGCCGTTAAGCTGCAGGGCGTGACGCGCGTCGCGCCGATCACCACCGGTGATGTGGTGCTGCAAAGCGCCCGCAGCGTCGCCGTCGGCGTGATGCTGGGTATTGACCCGGCGCAAAAAGATCCGCTGACGCCTTACCTGGTGAACGTGAAACAAAGCGATTTGCAGGCCGGCAAATATAACGTCATTCTCGGCGAACAGCTGGCGGGTCAGTTGGGGGTTAACCGCGGCGATCAAATTCGCGTGATGGTGCCTTCCGCCAGCCAGTTTACCCCGATGGGCCGTGTCCCGAGCCAGCGTTTGTTTAACGTCATCGGCACCTTTGCCGCCAACAGCGAAGTCGATGGCTATCAAATGCTGACCAACATTGATGACGCCTCCCGCCTGATGCGCTATCCGCTGGGCAATATTACCGGCTGGCGTCTGTGGCTCAGCCAACCGCTGCAGGTTGATACGCTCAGTCAACAGAAGCTGCCTGATGGCACCAAATGGCAGGACTGGCGTGAGCGTAAAGGCGAGCTGTTCCAGGCCGTGCGGATGGAAAAAAATATGATGGGGCTGCTGCTGAGCCTGATCGTCGCCGTTGCCGCTTTTAACATTATTACCTCGCTTGGCATGATGGTGATGGAGAAGCAGGGCGAGGTGGCTATTCTGCAGACCCAGGGGCTGACGCCGCGGCAGATCATGGCCGTCTTTATGGTACAGGGCGCCAGCGCCGGGATAGTGGGCGCGCTGCTTGGCGCGCTGCTCGGCGTGCTGTTGGCCAGCCAGCTGAATAATTTAATGCCGATTATCGGCGCGTTTTTGGACGGCGCGGCCCTGCCGGTGGCGATTGAGCCGCTGCAGGTGATTATTATCGCTCTGGTGGCGATGGCGCTGGCCCTGCTGTCTACGTTGTATCCTTCCTGGCGCGCTGCCGCCACCCAACCCGCTGAGGCTTTACGTTATGAATAAGATCCTGCTGCAATGCGACAACCTGTGCAAACGCTATCAGGAAGGCAACGTGCAAACCGATGTGCTGCACGATGTCAGCTTCAGCATTCAAGAGGGTGAAATGATGGCGATTGTCGGCTCTTCAGGCTCCGGCAAAAGTACGCTACTGCACCTGCTTGGCGGGCTGGATACGCCGACCTCCGGCGATGTTATTTTCTCCGGTCAGCCGATGAGCTCGCTCTCCGCCGCGGCTCGCGCCGATCTGCGTAACCGCGAACTCGGGTTTATCTATCAGTTCCACCATCTGCTGCCGGATTTTACCGCGCTGGAAAACGTGGCGATGCCGCTGCTGATTGGCAAGAAAAAAGCGGCGGATATCGAACGCCAGGCGAAAGCGATGCTGCAGGCGGTCGGCCTGGAACACCGTAGCCACCATCGTCCGTCTGAGCTTTCCGGCGGCGAGCGCCAGCGCGTGGCGATTGCTCGCGCGCTGGTGAACAAACCGCGGCTGGTACTGGCGGATGAACCGACCGGCAACCTCGACGCCCGCAATGCCGACAGTATTTTTGAGCTGTTGGGCGAGCTCAACGTGGCGCAGCGTACCGCTTTCCTGGTGGTGACCCATGACCTGCAGCTGGCGAAACGCATGAACCGCCAGTTGGAGATGCGCGATGGCCGCCTGACGGCTGACCTGACCCTGATGGGGGCCCAGTAATGGCTTCACCGTTATCGTTACTGATTGCGCTGCGTTTTAGCCGCGGCAGACGCCGCGGCGGTATGGTCTCGCTGATTTCCGTCATCTCTACTATCGGCATCGCATTAGGGGTGGCGGTACTGATCGTCGGCCTGAGCGCGATGAACGGTTTCGAGCGCGAGCTCAACAACCGCATTCTGGCGGTGGTGCCGCACGGCGAAATCGAGCCGGTTAACCAGCCGTGGAATAACTGGAACGAAGCGCTGACGAAAGTTGAAAAAGTGAAAGGCATCGTCGCCGCTGCGCCTTATATCAACTTTACCGGGTTGGTGGAGAGCGGCAGCAATATGCGCGCCATTCAGGTCAAGGGCGTCGATCCGCAGCAGGAGAGCCGCCTGAGTTCGCTACCAAACTTTGTGCAGAACAACGCATGGGCCAACTTTAAGGCCGGCGCGCAGCAGGTGATTCTGGGTAAAGGCGTCGCCGATGCGCTGCACGTGAAGCAGGGCGATTGGGTGTCGATCATGATCCCCAATTCAGATTCCGAGCACCAGCTGTTGCAGCCGAAACGCGTCAGGCTACACGTGACCGGGATTCTGCAACTGAGCGGCCAACTGGACCATAGCTTCGCGATGATCCCAATGGCGGACGCCCAGCAGTATCTGGATATGGGCAGCAGCGTGACCGGCATCGCCATTAAAGTCACCGACGTGTTTCACGCGAATACGCTGGTACGCGACGCCGGCGAGGTGACCAACAGCTACGTCTATATCAAGAGCTGGATCGGCACCTACGGCTATATGTACCGTGATATTCAGATGATCCGCGCCATTATGTATCTCGCCATGGTACTGGTTATCGGCGTCGCCTGTTTCAACATTGTCTCGACGCTGGTGATGGCGGTGAAAGATAAAAGCGGCGATATTGCGGTGCTGCGCACGCTTGGCGCGAAAGACGGCTTAATCCGCGCGATTTTCGTATGGTATGGTTTATTGGCCGGTTCGGTCGGGAGTCTGATCGGGGTAGTGATCGGCGTGATAGCCGCGCTGAAGCTGACATCGATTATCAACGGTATCGAAGCGTTGATCGGGCATAAATTCCTTTCCGGCGACATCTATTTTATTGACTTCCTGCCGTCTGAATTGCACTGGCTGGATGTCGTTTATGTGCTGGTGACAGCACTGTTGCTGAGTTTGCTGGCCAGCTGGTATCCCGCCCGCCGCGCCAGTCGTATTGACCCGGCGAGGGTGCTGAGTGGCCAGTAATTTATCGTCGTGGCCCGTCAAACGCCGCATCCCTTAGGCCAGTGCTGTGAAAGCAGATACAGCCCAAAGGATGAGGGGTTGGGGCCAATAAGAGGAATGGCTGAAATGTACTACGGATTTGACATTGGCGGCAGCAAGATAGCATTGGGCGTATTTGATAACGCCCGGCAACTGCAGTGGGAAAAACGCGTCCCCACTCCAACGGAAAGCTATGAGGCTTTCCTGCAGGCGATTGAAGCGCTGGTTCGCGAAGCCGATCGGCGCTTTGGCGTGGAGGGCGCGGTCGGTATCGGTATCCCCGGCATGCCGGAAACCGCGGAGGGCAAGCTGTATGCCGCCAACGTACCCGCCGCCAGCGGCCAACCGCTGCGCGTTGATCTCAGCGCGCGCCTGGGGCGTGAAGTGCGTCTTGATAATGACGCCAACTGTTTTGCGTTATCTGAAGCGTGGGATGATGAATTTACCCAATATCCGCTGGTGATGGGATTAATCCTCGGCACCGGCGTGGGCGGCGGGATCGTGCTTAACGGTAAATCGATAACCGGCCACAGCTACATCACCGGCGAGTTCGGCCATATTCGTCTACCGGTAGACGCCCTGGAAGTGGTGGGGCGCGATTTTCCGCTGACCCGTTGCGGCTGTGGTCAGCTCGGCTGCATCGAGAACTATCTTTCCGGCCGCGGATTCGCCTGGCTGTATCAGCATTTTTATCACCAATCCTTAACTTCGCCGCGGATCGTCGATCTGTGGCTGCAGGGTGATGCGCAGGCGCGGGAGCACGTCGAGCGTTATCTCGATCTACTGGCCGTTTGTCTGGGCAATATCCTCACCATTGTCGATCCGGATCTGCTGGTGTTGGGTGGCGGATTATCTAATTTTACTGCTATAACCGAAGGGCTGGCGCAGCGCCTGCCGCGTCATTTGCTTCCAGTCGCCCGGGTGCCGCGCATTGAGCGCGCGCGTCATGGCGACGCCGGAGGTATGCGCGGTGCGGCCTTCCTTCATTTGACTCATTAATTACAGGGGTAGCTATGCTGTCGCGCCGCTTACATCGCTTAAGCCGTTTCCGCCGTAAAAAACGCCAGTTACGCGATCGCTTACGGCAACGTGTCTTCTTCGGCGAAGACAAAACGCCGCCGCAGGCAATAGATAAACCGCGGGTGGTGGTGTTAACCGGCGCCGGTATTTCGGCAGAGTCGGGGATTAAAACCTTCCGCGCCGCCGACGGTCTGTGGGAAGAACACCGGGTGGAGGACGTGGCGACACCGGAAGGTTTTGCCCGCGACCCGGCGCTGGTGCAGGCGTTTTATAACGCCCGCCGCCGCCAGTTGCAGAGCGCGGAGATCGCGCCTAATGCCGCGCATCTGGCGCTGGCGAAGCTGGAAGAGGTGCTTGGCGATCGTTTTCTGCTGGTGACGCAGAACATCGATAATCTGCACGAGCGCGCGGGTAACCGCCGGGTTATCCATATGCATGGCGAGTTGCTGAAGGTACGCTGTTCGTGGAGCGGGCAGGTGCTAGAATGGACCGGTGACGTGACGGTGGATGACAAATGCCACTGCTGCCAGTTCCCGGCGGCGCTGCGCCCGCACGTGGTATGGTTTGGCGAGATGCCGCTGGGGATGGATGAGATCTACAGCGGGTTGGCCGAGGCCGATATATTTATTGCTATCGGAACCTCTGGTCACGTTTATCCGGCGGCGGGTTTCGTCCATGAAGCCCGTCTGCACGGCGCGCATACCGTCGAGCTAAACCTTGAACCCAGCCAGGTCGGCAGCGAATTCGCTGAGAAACATTACGGGCTGGCAAGCGAAGTAGTGCCCGAGTTCATTGATAAGCTGCTGAAAGGACTTTAGTGGTCATACGCCGCGCCTTTTACTACGGGCGCGGCTTTCTGGTTCATTGCCCGCGGTTTTACTCTTGCGTAATCCCTCAATCGTTCCCCGGTAACTCAAATTTTGTGCGTTAGCGCTGATTTCCGTACGTTTTTTTGCGCGCAGCGACGAATCTGAACCAGATTTAAAGGCACCAGCTTTAACTCAGATAATCCCAGCAGCTATATCCTCAGCCTGTCCAGGAGCTTCAGTGATGCCTTCGCCGATGATTTATCAGCACTTAACTACCTCAGCGCTACTCGAACACGCGGCGCAGTATCATCGCGAGACGGAAATCGTCTCGGTGAGTACTGCCGGAAAAATAGAACGTAGCAGTTGGGGAGAAGTGGCCCGCAACGCCCGACGGCTGGCCTCGGCACTGGCGACGCTGGGCCTGCCCGCTGGCGCCCGCTGCGGTACGTTAGCGTGGAATAACCGTCGTCATCTCGAAATCTATTTCGCCGTCGCGTCCGGCGGTTGGGTGACACACACTATCAATCCGCGGCTGTCGGTCGAACATCTGTTGTATATCATCAATGATGCCGCCGATGAGGTGCTGTTTATTGACCAGACTTTCCTGCCATTAATACGGCAACTGCAGCCACAGCTACCGACGGTTAAACATATCGTATTGATGGAGCCGCATAGTGAAGACGCGCAGGATCTGCTGCCGTCGTTACGCTTTTTTGACCAGCTGTTGCAGCAGGGGGATGCCGACTATTGCTGGCCTGGGTTGAATGAGCTGACGTCTGCTTCGCTTTGTTATACCTCAGGGACCACCGGCAGGCCGAAAGGCGTACTGAATACCCATCGCTCGCTGGTGCTGCATGCGCTAAGCGGCAACCAGCCGGACGGTGCAGGCATTTCAGCGCAAGATTCGCTGTTGCCGGTAGTGCCGATGTTCCACGTCAACGCCTGGGGAACGCCGTTTATTGCCGCGATGGTCGGCGCGCGGCTGGTGTTGCCGGGGCCGCACCTGGATGGCGATAGCCTGTTGCGTCTGCTGAGCGCCGAGAAGGTCAGCGTGGCTTTTGGCGTGCCGGTGATTTGGGCCGGACTGCTGGCGGCGCTGCGTAAATCGGATCTTCGCCTGCCTTATTTCAAGCGCTCCTTCGTCGGTGGCTCGGCGTTACCGCCATCGATGAGAGAAGCGTTTAAGCGCGATTATGATATTGAGCTGATCCATGCCTGGGGGATGACGGAAACGTCGCCCATCGGTACGATCAATACGCTGCTCAGTAAGCACGCCGTACTCCCGGCGGAGCAGCAGCGTCAGCAGAGTGATGGGCAGGGACGGCCGATTTTCGGTATCGATCTGCGGGTGGTGGATATCGACGGGAAAGCGCTGCCTTGTGATGGCAAAAGTCAGGGATATTTGCAGGTTCGTGGCCACTGGGTGGTCGATCACTATTTTGGTCGCGATGAGAGTGCGCTGACCGCTGATGGCTGGTTTGATACCGGCGATATCGGAACCCTCGACGTTAACGGCTATCTGGTTATCCACGATCGAGCGAAAGATATTATTAAATCTGGTGGGGAGTGGATCTCGACCGTCGAGCTGGAGAATATCGCCATCGCCCATCCAGCGGTGCGCAGCGCCGCAGCGATTGCCGCACGTCATCCGCGTTGGGATGAACGCCCGGTGTTGCTATGCGTCCGCGCTGACGGGGGCGAAGTCGAAGAGGCCGATCTGCTGGCCTGGTATCAGGAGCGGGTGCCGAAATGGCAGATCCCCGACCGCATAATTTTTATCGATGCGTTGCCGGTTAGCGCCACCGGTAAGGTGCTGAAGAATCGCCTTCGTGACGAGTACGGCCAGATTTTAATGCGCGAGGAAAGATGACCACTGCTGAGTCTGTGCATTATCTACAGCATCGGGCGGGCAGGGGGAAAAAGGCGGAACCAGGGTTCCGCCTTACGGGGTTAGCGCCCGGCTTTCAGTTTCTGGTAATACTCTTCATAAATGGCGCTGGCGCTGCCGACGTCATTTTGCCATTCGCCTTTTTCGATAGTGGCGGCATCCGGATACAGCGATTTATCGTTGGCGACTTCCGGGCTGAGCATTTTGCGCGCGGCCAGGTTTGGCGTCGGATAGCCGATAGTTTCGGCTACCTGTTTCGCGACATCAGGGCGCAGCAGGAAGTTAATCAACTTCAGCGCGCCGTCAACGTTTTTGGCATTCGCCGGAATCGACAGGCTATCCATCCAGAAAATGCCGCCTTCTTTTGGCCAAATCACTTCCAGCGGGGTACCTGCCTGACGCGCGACATAAGCGGAACCGTTCCAGACCATGCCAAGGTTCACTTCGCCTTCCATATACGGGTTTGCCGGGTTATCGGAGTTGAACGCCGCGACGTTTGGCATCAGCTTTCTCAGCTCGTTATAAGCCGCTTCAATCTCTTTTGGATCGGTGGTGTTGCCGGAATAGCCCAGTTTGCGCAGCGCCATCTGGAACACCTCGCGCGCGTCGTCGGTCAGCAGCAGGCTGCTTTTATATTCCGGTTTCCACAGGTCGGCCCAACTGGTCACGGTTTTCGGGTCGATAGCATCGCTATTGACGCCGATTGCCGTCGCGCCCCAGATGTAGGGAATCGAGTAGTCGTTATTTGGGTCGAAAGGTTTATTCAGCATCTGCGGATCGAGGTTGCTGAAGTTACTCAGCTTGCTCTTGTCAATCTTTTGCAGCATGCCTTCTTTGCGCATTTTGTCGACGAAATAGGTTGATGGCACCACCAGATCGTAAGCGCCGTCTTTATAGGTTTTGAGCTTGGCGTACATGGTTTCATTCGACTCGTAGGTCGAATAGATCACCTTGATGCCGGTCTCTTTGGTGAACTGTTCCAGCAGGCCTGGCGGCACGTATTCAGTCCAGTTATAGAAGTAAAGCGTTTTGCTATCGTCCGCCTGCGCGGCGCCCATGCCCAAAGCCAGAGCGCCCGCGGCGAGCAGGTGGCGTGACCATTTTTTCATTTTAACGTCCCCTGAGTTTTATCACGTGCAATTAACTGACTGGCGATAACCATCACCAGCGAAAGAACCAACAGAATCGTCGCCAGCGCGTTCACTTCTGGTGAAACGCCGACCTTCACCATGGAGTAGATCTTCAGCGGCAGGATTTCATAACCCGGACCGGTGACAAACGAAGAGACCACCACGTCATCCATCGACAGGGTAAAGCTCAATAGCCACCCGGCCGCTACCGCCGGCAGCGCCAGCGGCAGGATGATTTTGCGCAGGATGGTCATCTCGCTGGCGCCGAGATCTTTCGCCGCTTCCAGCATGCGCACATCAAAGCCTTTCAGGCGAGAGAACACGGTCACCACCACGAATGGCAGGCAGAAGGTGATATGCGAAAACAGCAGCGACCAGAAACCCAATTGAATACCGATCAGCATAAACAGCACCAGCAGGGAGATAGCCATCACGATATCCGGCGACATCATCACGACGAATAGCATTCCGCTGACGAACGGCTTACCGCGAAAACGGTAGCGATACAGCGCCACGGCGGTGAGCGAGCCGATAAGCGTGGCGAAGGTTGCCGACAGCACCGCCATGGTCAGCGAGTGCTGGGCGGCCTGCAGCAGGCTATCGTTATTCATCAGCAGGCTATACCAGTCGGTGGTGAAGCCTTGCCAGTTAATGCCAAAGCGCGAGCGGTTAAACGAGTTAACGATCAGAATAATAATAGGGATGTAGAGATACGCGTAAATGGCGGTCATAAAGCCGCCGCGCAGCAGTCGACCGATCATTCCAGCTCCACTTTTTTATTCAGCAGGCGCGCCGCGCGCCAGTAAATCAACAACATCAGCCCCATCACCAGCGTTAAGGTAATACTGGTTGCCGCGCCGAACGGCCAGTCGCGGATATTAAGGAACTGACTCTTAATAACGTTGCCGATCAGCAGGTTTTTGGCGCCGCCCATCAGGTCTGAGACGTAAAAGAGCCCCATTGCCGGCAGCATCACCAGCAGACAGCCGGCGATAATTCCCGGCATGGTCAGTGGAATAATGATGCGGATAAAAGTCTGCAGCTTGCTGGCGCCGAGATCTTTTGCCGCCTCCAGCAGCGGGCGATCCAGTTTCTCAATGCTGGAGTAGAGCGGCATCACCATAAACGGCAGCAAAATATAGACCAGGCCGATAATCACTGCCGATGGCGTGTACATAATGCGTACCGGCGTATCGATAACCCCCAACCACAGCAGGAACTCGTTCAGATAGCCTTTGGTGCTGAGGAAAATCTTCAGCCCATAGATGCGGATCAGCGAGTTCGTCCAGAACGGGACGATCAGCAAGAACAGCAGCAGCGGGCGTACCTTTTGCGGCAAGCGCGCCAGGAACCACGCGAACGGGTAGCCCAACGCCAGGCAGGCGAGGGTCGCCAGCAGCGCCATATTCAACGAGTGCAGCAGCACATCGTAATAGAGCGGATCCAGCAGCCGCGAGTAGTTATCCAGCGTGAAGACCATTTTGACGAAGTTCGCATCGTCGCGGGTCAGAAAGCTGGTGGCGATGATCATCAGGTTGGGCAGGAAAACGAACAGCACAAGCCAGCCCACGATGGTGGCGATCACCACATTCTGGAATTTACTGGTGTTCTTCATCGGCCAGCACAACCTCCCAGCTTTCTACCCAGTTAATCGCCATTTTCTGGTCGAGCGAGTGGTCAAAGTCCGGATCGTCTTCATTGAAGAATTCGCTGACCATAACCATCTTGCCGTTTTCCAGCTCAACAACCGACTCAAGGGTCATCCCCTTGTAGTTGCGCTCGCGCACGTAGCCGATAAGGCCGTCAGCTTCGCTGCCGTGATGAATTTCATCCACGCGGAGATCTTCTGGACGCAGCAGTACGTTCAGCTGTTGCCCTTTTTCAACGGCGAAGTTGACGTAGATATTGCACTCGCGGCCTTCGACGCAGGCGCGTACGCGCTGTTCATCCAGACGGTCAATGACGGTCGCGTTGAAGATGTTGATTTCGCCTATAAAACTGGCGACGAACAGATTCTTCGGCTCTTCGTAGATTTCACGCGGAGTGCCGTCCTGCTCGATTTTGCCATCGCGCATCACCACAATGCGGTCGGACATGGTCAGGGCTTCTTCCTGGTCATGGGTGACGAAAACAAAAGTGATGCCGAGCTTGCGCTGTAGCGCTTTGAGTTCGTTCTGCATCTGCTTACGCAGCTTGTAGTCGAGCGCCGAGAGGGATTCATCAAGCAGCAGCAGACGCGGTTTGTTGACCACCGCCCGGGCGATGGCGACGCGCTGCTGCTGGCCGCCGGAGAGCTGGTGGGGCTTACGCTGGGCAAACGCCTCCAGCTGTACCATTTTCAAAGCGTCCATCACCCGCGGGGTGATTTCTGCCGCCGGGGTTTTCTGCATCCGCAGGCCGAAGGCGACGTTTTCAAACACGGTCATGTGCGGGAAAAGCGCATAGCTTTGGAATACGGTATTGACGTGGCGGTTTTCCGCCGGAACATGGGTGATATCCTGGTCTTCAAGGTGGATACGTCCGACATCGACGCTTTCCAGACCAGCGATTAGACGAAGAACGGTTGTTTTACCGCAGCCAGAGGGGCCAAGCAGGGTGAGAAATTCACCATTATTGATGGTTAAGTTGAGATCGGAGATAACGGTCTTACCATCAAAGCTTTTGCGAATTCCCGCCAGTTGTACCAGCGGAGAAAGCGAACGCGGTTGTATATTCAATTTTTGACTCTGTCCCATGTAGACGCAACGGAAAAGGGATCGCTGCGGGGTTTGTGATTAACCACCTTTGGGGTTGCACATAATTAATAAGGGCCAGCATTTTACGGCAAACGATTGTAATCGCCAATCATTGTTGTACCGCGGTGTACCACCTTTACACATAATGCATGTAAATGTATTAAATTTTGGTTTACGGGCTAAAAATGACCTGACGCAATATTTGTCTTTTCGCCCTTATTGATAATGTTGTCACAAAAAAAGAGGGTGGCCACATGGATAAATTGCTTGAGCGTTTTCTGCAGTATGTTTCTTTAGATACGCAATCGAAGCCTGGCGTGCGTCAGGTTCCCAGTACCGAAGGGCAGTGGAAGCTGCTGCGTTTGCTGCAGAGCCAGTTGGAAGAGATGGGGCTGGTCAACGTGACGCTAAGTGAAAAGGGCACGGTGATGGGGACGCTGCCGGCCAACGTCGCAGGCGAAATCCCGGCCATCGGTTTTATTTCCCACGTTGATACCTCGCCGGATTTCAGCGGCAAGAACGTGAATCCGCAAATTGTCGAAAACTACCGCGGCGGCGATATCGCCCTCGGCATCGGCGATGAAGTGTTGTCGCCGGTGATGTTCCCGGTCCTGCATCAGCTGTTAGGCCAGACCCTGATCACCACCGACGGTAAAACGCTGCTTGGCGCCGACGATAAAGCGGGCATCGCAGAGATCATGACGGCGCTGGCGACGCTGCAGGCGAAAAAGATCCCTCACGGCGATATTCGCGTCGCCTTTACGCCGGATGAAGAAGTCGGCAAAGGCGCGAAGCACTTTGACGTCGCCGCATTTGATGCCCGCTGGGCGTACACCGTGGATGGCGGCGGGGTCGGTGAGCTGGAATTTGAAAACTTCAATGCCGCGTCGGTCACTATCAAAATCGTTGGCAATAATGTGCATCCCGGCACCGCGAAAGGGGTGATGGTTAACGCTTTATCGCTGGCGGCGCGAATTCATGCCGAAGTGCCCGCCAATGAAGCGCCTGAAACTACCGACGGTTATGAAGGCTTTTATCACCTGACCAGCATCAAGGGCAGCGTCGACCGGGCGGAGATGCACTACATTTTGCGCGATTTCGATCGCAAGCAGTTTGAAGCGCGCAAACGCAAAATGATGGAGATCGCCAAAAAGGTCGGTAAAGGGCTACATCCGGATTGCTACATCGAACTGGTGATCGAAGATAGTTATTACAACATGCATGAGAAGGTGATTGCCCATCCGCATGTAGTGGACATCGCGCGTCAGGCGATGGTGGACTGCGATATCGAGCCGCAGATAAAGCCAATCCGCGGCGGTACGGACGGCGCCCAGCTCTCTTTCATGGGCTTACCGTGCCCGAACCTATTTACCGGCGGCTACAACTATCACGGTAAGCACGAGTTTGTCACTCTGGAGGGCATGGAGAAAGCCGTGCAGGTGATTGTGCGGATTGCGGAGCTGACGGCAAAACGTTAAACCCAGAGCCCGGTCCTGTAGGCCCGGTAAGCGCAGCGCCACTGGGCAGGGTGTAGGTTGATGCCGTTTGTAGGCCCGGTAAGCGTAGCGCCACCGGGCAGGATGCGGGTTGATGCCGTTTGTAGGCCCGGTAAGCGCAGTGCCACCGGGCAGGGTGTAGGTTGATGCCATTTGTCGGCCCAGTAAGCGTAGCGCCACCGGGCGGGGTATGGGTTGATGCCGTTTGTCGGCCCGGTAAGCGCAGCGCCACCGGGCAGGGTGTCGACTCAGTCCTCGAAGAACCAGTATCCGCTGTTGACCAGCGCCGCCAGCATGGCGAGGAAAGATGGGTCTTCCAGCGCATCGCCGAAATGTTCGGCGCGTAGCGACAGATGCGTTGCCAGGGCGTCAAGCGCCGGGCGATGCGGAGAGTCGATTTTCTCGCCGTTAACGAACACTTCGCCATCGATCCGCAGCACGCGCAGGCCGCCAAGGCGGGCGAGCTTATCGCCCTGCTGCAGCGCATCGTAAATTTCATCCGGCTGGTATGGCGGCTCCGGCGGCGCTACGTCAAGCTCGTGGCGGGATTGGGTAATGAACTCGCCAAACCACTGCTTAAAGTGTTCAGGTTGGTTAATCAGCCCCAGCATCATCTCACGCAGGCGATCCAGTTCAACCGGCAGAATATCGGCCGGATGGTCGCGGGATGGCACGTCCGGATCGGCATAGCGCTGGCTGCCCAACTCTCGTTGCAAAATATAGTCAGCAAAACCGCTGAACAGCTCGCGGGCATTCGGCGCACGATAGCCGACCGAATAGTTAAGCGAATTTTCCAGAGAATAGCCTTCATGTGGGAATCCTGGCGGAATGTAGAGAATATCGCCAGGTTCCATCTCTTCATCGATGATGGCCTCGAATGGATCAACCTGTAGCAGATCGGGATGCGGGCAGTGCTGCTTCATCGGCACCTTTTCGCCCACGCGCCAGCGCCGGCGCCCGGTGCCCTGAATAATAAACACGTCGTATTGATCAAGGTGTGGACCCACGCCGCCGCCGGGAACGGAGAAAGAGATCATCAGGTCATCGATACGCCAGTCCGGCAGGGCGCGGAAGGGATGCATCAATGCCGCCGTCGGCTCGTGCCAGTTGTTTACTGCTTGCACCAGCAGCGACCAGTTGTTCTCGCTAAGATGATCGTAGCTTTCAAATGGACCATGGCTGACCTGCCATTTTCCGTCCTGATGGCTCACCAGGCGGCTGTCGACCTCACTCTCCATGGCCAGGCCGGCCAGTTCATCCGGGCTGATTGGGTCGATGAAATTGGCGAAGCCGCGCTTTAACACTACCGGGCGTTTTTGCCAGTAGCGTTCGATGAAGTCGGGCCAGTTAAGCGTTAATTGATAGTCCATATTTATATTCCACAGCAGGTGTCTGTCTGGGATTATAACGGATGCGGCGCCGCGGCGATGCAGGCGCCGTTAAAAAACTGTTGCGTTAGCTCTCTTTATCATCAGGAAGCTGGCGGCCAAAGATAACTTCCATGCAGGCGCCGCCGAGCAGGCTGTCGCCGGTCAGGATATCGCCGTCGTACTGTTCGACGATATCGCGGGCGACAGACAGGCCTACCCCCTGACCCGGACGCAACGTATCGGCGCGCTGGCCGCGATCGAACACCGCCGTGCGTTGGTTGCGGGGGATACCGGGGCCGTCGTCCTCCACCAGAATATGCAACTGGTTGTCGTTGGTCTGGCGTACCGAGACTTCGACAAACTCCAGACAGTACTTGCAGGCGTTATCGAGAACGTTGCCCATCACTTCCATAAAGTCGTTCTGCTCGCCGACAAAGCTTATCTCCGGCGAAATATCCAGCGTGATGTTGACCCCTTTACGCTGGTAGACCTTATTTAAAGCAGAGGTCAGGCTATCCAGCAGCGGGGCGATGGGGTGCAGTTCCCGGCTGAGAAGCGCATTGCCGCTGCGCATGCTGGCGCGGTGGAGATAGTAGCCGATTTGCTGCGAGATGCGGCTAATCTGCTCCAGCATTACCGGCTCAGCTTCGCTGACGCTGATTTTCTCGCCGCGCAACGAGCGCAGGGTACTTTGCAGCACCGCCAGCGGCGTTTTCAGGCTGTGGGTTAAGTCAGTGAGGGTGGTTCGGTATTTGTCATAGCGGTCACGCTCGCTTTTCAGCAGGCGATTGAGGTTACTGACCAGGCCGGTAAGTTCACGAGTGGTGTGAGAATCGAGCCTCTCGCGATGATGTTCTTCCAGCTCGCGGACCTCTTTCGCCAGGGATTCGATAGGGCGTAAACTCCACCAGGCGGCAAGCCACAGCAGCGGAATGACCAGCAACAGGTTGGCCGCCAGCACGTAAATAAACCAGCTCCACACCATATAAGAGCGTTTTAGCTCCACCGGAATGGTGTCGACCACCACAATACTCAATTGCGGCATCGTCGCGGTGGCTGGATAGAGATTAATCGCCACCGAGTGCGTCATCTCCGAGGAGTCGTCTTCCTCGCGGATGGCGTCAAGCTGTTCGCGCATTTCATCATTATTGCGCAGCAGCAGACTACTGCTGCCAACATCGGCTTCTATTTCATGAAAGCCGTTGCTTTTCAGCCATTCAGGTTGGATCCGCTTCACCAGCCACGGGACGTCATGCTGCGCCCACAGCAGTTTACCTTTGGCGTCGTAAATCAGCGTCACCGTCGGGCTCTGCATGTTCAGGTGTTCGGGGATATCGACATCGATGTGGTTATTTTCCCACTTCGCCAGCATGTAGAACAGGTTGCTCTCGCCGCGCAGCAGGCGGAAGGTGGTTTTATCAAAGCTCACGCTGTAGCCTACCAGCGCAACCATGCCGTACGCCAACGACAGGATCAGTACCACGGCGGCGGTCGCCAGCAGAAAGCGGACGCGCAGAGAAAGCGGAAGAATATGTCGTAACACGCTTTTCATCCGCGCAGTTCGAATAAGTAGCCCTGGCCGCGCACGGTGGTGATCACGTCCTGCGGATATTGCGCCTGGATTTTCTTACGCAGCCGCCCCATCAACACATCGATGGTGTGGCTTTCGCGGAGTTCGGCATCCGGGTAGAGCTGCAGCATTAGCGAATCTTTGCTCACCACTTTGCCGCGGTTACGGATCAGCGTTTCCATGATGGTGTACTCAAAGGCGGTGAGCTTGATCGGCTGTTCATTGACCGATAACTCGCGGCGCGATAAATCCACCTGGAACGGCGGGATCGAGATAACCTGCGAGGCCAGACCGCTATTGCGACGCAGCAACGCCTGCATGCGGGCGGCGACCTCTTCGATATGGAAGGGTTTGGTGACGTAATCATCGGCGCCAGCGCTCAGCACCTCAACTTTATCCTGCCAGCCTTCACGGGCGGTCAGCACCAGTACCGGTACCGATACGTCGTGACTGCGCCAGCGGCGGATTAGCGACAGACCGTCTTCATCCGGTAGGCCGAGGTCAACGATGGCGACATCCGGGATGTGCTCGCCCAGGTAGTAGTCTGCTTCCTTTGCATCTTCCGCAGCATCCACCTGATGCCCCAATTCCTGTAGCTGGACCTTGAGGTGATGGCGCAGCAGAGCATTATCCTCAACGACGAGTACGCGCATGCCCATTCTCCATTTCATTTTCGATTTTAATAGTTTAACGCCATTATGTGGGGCTGGGGGTAAACATTATTTAAACCAGGCGGGAGAGCGCGTTTTTCTGCGTGGAAAGCGGGGGATTGCCAGGTAGCATGCGCGAAGAGATTGCCCATGCTACCTGAGTCAGGCCGGTTACTTCAGCTCGTCGACCATGGTGGTCGCGCGGCCGATGTAGTTAGCCGGGGTCATCGCCTTCAGGCGGATTTTTTCTGCTTCCGGCAGCGGCAGGCCGTCGATGAACTGCTGCATGCCTTCGGCATCAACGCGCTTACCGCGGGTCAGCTCTTTCAGCTTCTCGTACGGTTTTTCGATACCGTAGCGGCGCATGACGGTCTGGATCGGCTCAGCCAGCACTTCCCAGTTGTGGTCCAGTTCGTCCAGCAGACGATCCTGGTTCAGCTCCAGTTTGCTCACGCCTTTCAGCGTGGATTGGTACGCGATCAGCGCATAACCGATACCTACGCCGAGGTTACGCAGCACGGTGGAGTCAGTCAGGTCGCGCTGCCAGCGGGAAACCGGCAGTTTGCTGGCCAGATGCTGCATCACGGCGTTCGCCAGGCCGAGGTTGCCTTCGGAGTTTTCGAAGTCAATCGGGTTCACTTTATGCGGCATGGTCGAAGAGCCGATTTCGCCGGCGATGGTTTTCTGTTTGAAGTGGTTGAGCGCAATGTAGCCCCACACATCGCGATCGAAATCGATCAGGATGGTGTTGAAGCGCGCCATGCAATCGAACAGTTCGGCAATGTAGTCGTGCGGCTCGATCTGGGTGGTGTACGGGTTCCATTGAATGCCAAGCGAAGTAACGAACTCTTCACTGAACTGGTGCCAGTCAACTTCCGGATAGGCAGCGATGTGGGCGTTGTAGTTACCGACCGCGCCGTTGATTTTACCGAGGATTTCCACCTGATTCAGCTGACGGTACTGGCGCTCCATACGGTAGGCGACGTTGGCCATCTCTTTGCCCATGGTGGACGGGGTAGCCGGTTGACCGTGGGTACGAGAAAGCAGCGGCACGTCACGGTATTGGGTCGCCAGATCTTTAATCGCGTCAATCAGCTTGCGCCAGTACGGCAGCACCACTTCGTCACGTGCGGTTTTCAGCATCAGCGCGTGCGACAGGTTGTTGATGTCTTCAGAAGTACAGGCGAAGTGAATGAATTCTGACACCGCGTGCAGCTCGGCGATATCGGCGACTTTTTCCTTGAGGAAATATTCTACCGCTTTCACGTCGTGGTTGGTGGTGCGTTCGATGGTTTTGATACGCTCCGCGTCCTCTACGCTGAAGTCGGCAACGATTTTATCAAGGAAACCGTTTGCGTCGGCAGCAAAAGCAGGAACTTCCTTGATCGCTGCGTGCGCGGCCAGTTTTTGCAGCCAGCGGACTTCTACCTGTACACGGAATTTCAGCAAACCGAATTCGCTGAAGATACCGCGCAGCGCGCTGACTTTATCGCCGTAGCGGCCGTCTACGGGGGAAACGGCGGTCAGTGAGGATAATTCCATAAATCATAACTCCGGGGTTAAATGAGCAAGAATTTGTTTTGCCTGGTTAACCAGACGATTGCGAGAAAACATGAGCTGCAGACGTCCGCCGCCAACCTGATGCCATAGCACGGCGGAACGAATGCCGGCGAGCAGGGTAGAACGGACTTTCGCCTGAACCTGCGGGCTTTGCAGCACGGCAGGGGAACCTGTGACCTGAATGCGCGGCCCCAGTGGGCTGATGACGTCAACGTAAATGCCGGCCATCGCGCTGAGCAGCGTTTCAGATTGTAGATCAAAATGTTCTAACTGACGGCGCAGGCCGCCGATGCGGTTGCCGAGGGTATCCATCGCCCCTTTGCTGGCGGCGAGTTTACGTTCCAGCACCATCAGGCTTAATGTGTAGCGGGTGAGCTCCGCGTTGAGGCCCTGACGGCTGCTGGTATTCAGCACGCCGAGCAGAGTCTCAAGCCCGAGACGAAGATTGGCTTCACTCCCACCGAATACCGCCAGCGTTGAATCCGGGTCGAGATCGATGATGCTGTTCAGCGAAACGTGCAGGGCGTCGCTGTCGCAATGCCCCTGATGCGCCAGTTGCTGAACCAGCCGCGCCGCCTGGCATACGCCCGCCAACGCCAGAGTGATGTCATAATAATTCTTCGCCACGCTTACTCCTTGTAACCCGCCGGGCGTTAATCAGGCATCCGGCGGAAAATGGTCGATCAAGACGCCAGCGGCAGACGCTGTTCGATAATTCCGCCGCCGAGACACACTTCGCCGCTATAGAAAACAGCCGACTGTCCCGGCGTCACGGCGGCGACGGGTTCATCAAAGATAACCTCGATGCGGTCGTCATCCAGCGCCTTCACGGTGCAGGGGATGTCGGTCTGGCGGTAGCGGGTTTTCACCGTGCAGCGAAGGGTGCCCTGCAGCGGCTGACGATCGACCCAGTGTAACTGCTGGGCAATCAGGCCGACGGACATCAGACGCGGGTGATCGTGACCCTGGGCGACGATCAGCACGTTGTTTTCCACGTCTTTATCGACCACGTACCACGGATCTTCGCTACCTTCTTTGGTGCCGCCGATGCCGAGCCCTTTACGCTGGCCGAGGGTGTGATACATCAGCCCCTGGTGTTCGCCGATCTCATCGCCGTCGACGGTGATGATTTTGCCCGGCTGCGCAGGCAGATAGCGGCCCAGGAAGTCGCGGAACTTACGCTCGCCGATAAAGCAGATGCCGGTAGAGTCTTTTTTCTTCGCGGTGATAAGATCCAGCTCTTCGGCGATTTTACGCACCTGCGGTTTTTCCAGCTCACCGACCGGGAACAGACTTTGCGCGATTTGTTCGTGGCTGAGGGTGTAGAGGAAATAGCTCTGGTCTTTATTGCCGTCGAGCCCGCGCAACAGTTGGCTTTTGCCGTTGACATCGGCGCGGCGCACGTAGTGACCGGTGGCGATGTAGTCAGCGCCGAGGTCTTCTGCGGCGAACTCAAGGAAGGCTTTGAATTTGATCTCTTTGTTGCACAGGATATCCGGGTTCGGCGTACGGCCTGCTTTATACTCTTCGAGGAACAGCTCGAAGACGTTATCCCAGTATTCTGCGGCAAAGTTGACGGTATGCAGTTCAATACCGAGCTTATCGCAGACGGCTTGCGCGTCGGCGAGGTCGGCAGCGGCGGTGCAGTATTCCTCACCGTCGTCTTCCTCCCAGTTCTTCATGAACAGGCCTTCCACCTTATACCCTTGCTGTTGCAGAAGGTAGGCGGAAACAGAGGAATCGACGCCGCCGGACATGCCGACGATCACTTTTTTTGGACTTTCTGACATTGGAATACTCACCACATTGAACTTCAAGGCGGCGTATTCTAGCACGCGTCAACCGTTCAGGCACCCCCTGTGAACGGCCAGTTAAATTCCGCAATCAGCGACAGCGGATGCCGCGGATCCTGCTGATAGCTGCGAATGCTTTCCGCCACCAGCGGCGAGCGCAGGTTTTTAGCGTTAAGAATTTCCTCAGCGCTGAGCCACAGACAGCGATCGATGTCGCTGTCGTGCGGTTCAGTAGCGCACGTATCGTTAAGCTCAATGGCAAACAGGAAGCGCAGGAATGGCGTATTATCCGGGGCCTGCCACTGGTGCATGCGGATGAAGTGCTGCGGCGCGGCGCGAATACCGGTCTCTTCCCACAGTTCGCGCTCGGCGGCCTGCGCCAGGGTCTCATTGGCCTCAAGATGACCGGCTGGCTGGTTCCATAGCGCTTTGCCGTTAATCGTCTCTTCAACAATCAGGAATTTGCCTTTGGCGTGTACCACGCAGGCGACGGTGACGTGCGGTTTAAACATCGAGCTTCCTTATGAATGCGGTTATTCGGTTTGACGCCACTCGCCGTTGGCTAAACCATCAAGCGTATAGCCGCCCATGGCGTAGCGAATTAGCCTTAGCGTCGGAAAACCGACGTGGGCGGTCATCCGGCGAACCTGACGGTTGCGTCCCTCATAGAGGGTGATTTTTAGCCAGCGAGTGGGAATCGATTTACGCTCGCGAATCGGCGGATTGCGCGGCCAAAGCCAGGCGGGTTCATCCACCAGCTCCACGCCGGCGGGTAGGGTGGGTCCATCGTTTAGCGTCACTCCGTCGCGCAGCGCGCGGATCGCTTCTTCTGTAGGTTCGCCTTCCACCTGAACGAAATAAATCTTGCCGGTGCGCTTGCCGGGCTGGGTCAGTTTTGCCTGTAGCGCGCCGTCGTTGGTCAGCACCAGCAGACCTTCGCTGTCGCGGTCAAGGCGACCGGCAGCGTAAACGCCGGCGACAGGGATAAAATCCTTCAGCGTGCGACGCCCGGACTCGTCGGTAAACTGCGGCAACACATCGTAGGGTTTATTGAACAAGATCACAGTTTTAAGCTGGCGTTCTTTACGTTGTCTGGTCACTTGTTGTGTGCTGAATCGCTCAACGCGATGTTTTCTAAATGAAGTTTTCTGCATGGTATTTTCAGGCTCTCTCAATTGCCGCATTATAGCCTAATTACGAATGCCTTTCATGGACGCAAACATTCAGGTAGTATTGACATGCTCATTACAAATTATTAACAAAAAATTGCTCAAACCGATTCGCAATACAGGCAGGAAGGCAACACGGACGCGAATCTCCGGTTAGCGGGGCAACCCGGTACTCAGGAGTAGGCCGACTAAGCCAACACCAGGCTCGCGTGAAGAGGGAAGAGCAGAACCAGAAGCGCTCGAAGGAGAGGTTAATGGAAAGCAAAGTAGTAGTTCCGGCGGAAGGTCAGAAAATCACCCTGCAAAACGGCAAACTGAACGTCCCTCATAACCCGATTATCCCGTTCATTGAAGGCGACGGTATCGGTGTTGACGTTACCCCAGCGATGCTGAAAGTGGTTGATGCCGCCGTTGAGAAAGCCTATAAAGGCGAGCGTAAAATTTCCTGGATGGAAGTTTACACCGGTGAAAAATCTACCCACGTTTACGGCCAGGATGTCTGGCTGCCTGCTGAAACCCTCGATCTGATTCGTGATTACCGTGTTGCTATTAAAGGTCCTCTGACGACGCCAGTTGGCGGCGGCATCCGTTCTCTGAACGTGGCGCTGCGTCAGGAGCTGGATCTCTACGTTTGCCTGCGTCCGGTACGTTACTATCAGGGCACCCCGAGCCCGGTTAAACACCCGGAGCTGACCGATATGGTTATCTTCCGTGAAAACTCCGAAGATATTTATGCGGGTATCGAGTGGAAAGCAGACTCTGCCGAAGCTGACAAAGTTATCAAATTCCTGCGCGATGAGATGGGTGTGAAGAAAATTCGCTTCCCGGAACATTGCGGTATCGGCATCAAGCCGTGCTCTGAAGAAGGGACCAAACGCCTGGTACGCGCCGCTATCGAATATGCGATCACTAACGATCGTGATTCCGTGACCCTGGTGCACAAAGGCAACATCATGAAGTTCACCGAAGGCGCGTTCAAAGACTGGGGTTACCAGCTGGCTCGCGAAGAGTTCGGCGGTGAGCTGATCGACGGCGGCCCGTGGGTGAAAATCAAGAACCCGAAGACCGGCAAAGAGATCGTGGTTAAAGACGTGATCGCCGATGCGTTCCTGCAGCAAATCCTGCTGCGTCCGGCTGAATACGATGTTATCGCCTGTATGAACCTGAACGGCGACTATATCTCTGACGCCCTTGCGGCGCAGGTTGGCGGTATCGGTATCGCGCCGGGCGCCAACATTGGCGACGAGTGCGCGCTGTTCGAAGCCACCCACGGTACCGCGCCGAAGTATGCCGGCCAGGACAAAGTGAACCCAGGTTCCATTATCCTATCTGCAGAAATGATGCTGCGCCACATGCAGTGGTTCGAAGCCGCAGACCTGATCGTTAAAGGCATGGAAGGCGCCATCGCCGCCAAGACCGTGACCTATGACTTCGAGCGTCTGATGGAAGGCGCGAAACTGCTGAAATGCTCTGAGTTCGGCGACGCGATCATCAAAAACATGTAATCCATTTTTCTGTATTAATGCGAAACGGGAGCCTAAGGGTTCCCGTTTTTATTTGTTGTGTACCGGGTTATCCATAATTAAATAACAGTGAGCTATTCATGCCCGCTGCCGCTTGCTACGGTAAATCATCCATTGGCTGTATTTATTGCCATATTTTGCCTGGTTTTTTTCAGGTTATTATTATTAGAGGTGATATTATGAAAAAGATTATTCTGACCCTGGTATTAGCATCAGCAAGTATTTCTGCCTTCGCGGGTTACCATCCGGTCGCAAGGACCGCAGCTGTAGCCTCAGCCGATCATCCAGTGGCGGTCGCGGCGGCAACCAGCGATAATGGCAACCATCCGGTGGCGCGTACTACGGCTGTCGCCACAGCGGACCATCCGGTGGCGGTGGCGGCGGCAACCAGCGATAACGGTCGCCATCCTGTGGCGCGTACCACGGTTGTCGCTTCAGCGGATCATCCGGTCGCGGCGGCGGCAGTGACCAGCCATTAATAATCATCTTCCCGGCGCCACGCCGGGATTTTGCCCCCGCCACCTCAGCGCATCGATTTCCTTTCCTGCTCCGTTTTACGCTATATTGGCGTTATTATCGTAAATTCTCTCTTTATCACAGGTAACATCTGCCATGGCTTTGATCCCCAAAAACTACGCCCGCCTGGAAAGTGGCTATCGCGAGAAGGCGCTTAAAATTTATCCATGGGTATGCGGACGCTGCTCGCGCGAATTTGTCTACTCCAACCTGCGTGAACTGACGGTACATCACATCGATCACGATCATACCAATAACCCGGAAGATGGCAGCAACTGGGAGCTATTGTGCCTCTATTGCCACGATCATGAGCACTCCAAGTACACTGAGGCCGACCAGTACGGTACCAGAGTGGTGGCCGGTGAAGATGCGCAAAAGGATGTCGGTGAAGCCACCTACAATCCTTTTGCCGATTTAAAAGCCATGATGAACAAGAAGAAGTAGTCACGCTTCGTCGTAATTGCACACCGCCTGGCGGTTAATTAACACCCAGGCGCAGGGCTAAAGCCTGCGGGTAGGGATCAAAATAGTTTTGCGTCTGCAGATAGCGATCAGGATACTCGGCCAGGTAATGCTTAAGCAGCGTAAGGGGCGCCAGGATTGGGAGCAGCCCCGCGCGATAATGCAGTATCACGTCACGCAGCTCGCCGCGCTGGCGGCTATTCAACCGTTCGCGGAAATAGCCCTGAATATGCATCAGCACATTGGTGTGGTTTTTCCTGGAGGCGGTGTTTTTCAGGATCGCCATCAGCTTATCGCGGTAGGCGACGAAAAAGGCATCCAGGTCTTGCCATTGATGCATCGACGCGACGAAAGGGCCAATTTCGCGATAGCCGGCCTGATGATGCGCCAGTAGCTGCAGTTTATAGCGGCTATGAAAATCCATTAACGCCCGACGGGTCAGGCCATTGGCCCGCAGCGTATTCAGTTCATGCAGGGCGAAAAGACGCTCGACAAAATTCTCTCTTAACTGCGGGTCGTGCAGTCGTCCATCCTCTTCTACCGGCAACCACGGATAGGCTTCCATCAACGCGTGGGTAAACAGGCCGGTTCCTTCTTTGCGCCCGCGGTTGCCTTTTTCATCATACAGGCGCACGCGTTCCATGCCGCAGCTCGGTGATTTGGCGCAGACGATAAAACCTGCTAATTCGCCAAGCCCAGGCAGGTAACCGGCGGTAAAGTCCGCCATTTTGCCCGTGACATCGTCATGCGGCTCGCTGCTAAAACGCATCTGAATCTCACCTTCGTCGGTCCGCACCAGGCGCAGAGCCGGACGAGGAGAGCTGAGACCGATGGCCATTTCCGGACAAATGGGTTTGAAGGTTACCCACGGCGCCAGTTCATCCATCGCAAATGGCAATCGTTTATGTCCGCCATCAAAGCGCACGGACGAGCCGGTTAAACAGCCGCTGATGCCAATGACAGGTTGCTTATTCATGGCGTACTCCTCGCTTTGTTCTCACTGGATGGGCCATCGCGCAAAAACGTTTAGCCCGATACATTAAACTTACACAATCACGTATTTTTGTCCAAGTTTTTGGCGTGCTTTTTTAGCGGAGAACATGGCGTAGGGGAGCAAAGCTTTTTTACAAGAAGATAACGTCCAGAGAAATAACCAATTGACGCCAGAGATCTATCTGTCTCTGGCGTGCGGCGGTGAGCTGGCCCGTGGTCACCAGCAACCAGTGGCGTTGAGGAAATATTTCCGGGGCCAGCGCGGTGGACGGCATCGGTAGCACATCGATGCGATGACCTTGTCCGGTACGCATGAGCGCTTCCAGCCAGATTTCACATGGGTCGCTCAGGTGCCAGCCGGTAATCAGAGAGTTATCGCCCGGCGCGCGTTTATCGCCTTCAAGACAAAAAGAGGTGTAGGAGATAATGATGCCGTCGAGGATCTCACGTAGGGTCTGCATCGCCGGCACATTAGCCGATACTTTACTGCGTAACGGGCGCAATACGTTGGAAACCAGCTCAGGGCGGGGATTTTCCCGACCGGCATCGTAGATCAGCTGGCGCAGGGATTCGATTTTTCCCTCTTTCAGCCGCTGCAGCATATTGTCCTGCAGGACAAGCCAGTTATCACCAGGGCCGGCGTCAGGACGGGTCAACAGCGGTTTAACCTGGCTTACAGGCACGCCTTTTTTTACCCAGTCGAGAATTTTTAGCGCCAGTTGGACATCATCATCGTTATAGAGGCGGTGGCCTCCATCGGTACGTTCGGGTTTTAGCAGGCCGTACCGGCGTTGCCAGGCCCGCAGCGTGGTCGCATTGATGCCGCAAAGACGGGAAAATTCGCCGATGGAGTAGGACATTCCGTATACCTGATAACAGAGATTGTTTTTAATATACTACGAATTACGGTCGGTTGAATGCCATGCTGCTGGTAATAAAGCGCTAGTCTTATGCTTTAAAATCAATACTGGTATTTTTAAACGTCTGATAAGCGTCATCATCCGGCGCGGCGGGAATGTCTGCTTGCATAAATGCGGCTACAACAGTGTTGCATAGTTCTTCATCACCCTTTTCCACGGTAGCGGAATTTACGGTGCCATCACGCTGCAGCGACAAACGAATCCGACAGGTTTGCCCGGGATACTCCACGGAATCAGGCATTTTTGCCCTGATGGCGGTCATTATCTGTCGGGCGTAGGTAGCCCGACTTGATGGTTTCGACGAAGGGAGGCTGGCGAACAGATCGTCTACTTCAGTGGCGCTCGCCGCCGCGCGCGGCGTGGGCTGATGATGGTGACAACCTGCCAGCAGTAAAGGGAACAATAACAACACCAACGGCGATTTGTTCAGCATGGTAACGCGTCCTTGTTTGTTTGGTATGGGCCAATCATAACGGTAGGCGCTACGCCCTGATAGCTGCTAAACATAGGTGCTTCTACTGTTCGCTCGCCGATTCCCTGAGGACGATTATCACGACGGTTATTACGACTGTTAGCGTAAATGCTGTGTTTCTGCGCCGCAGATACTGCGTCGCCAGGCGCCGGGCGCCTGACCATACTGGCGCTTGAAGCTGCGGTTAAAGGATTGCTGGGAGTCGAAACCCAGTGCGATCGCCACGTTTAAAATAGGCTCGTCGCTGTTGGCTAAGCGTTCGACCGATCTTTGTAGCTTATGCATGCGAATATATTCAGCGAGAGGGTAACCGGTGTGCTCCTTGAAGATCCGCTGCAGGTGCCATTTCGAATAGCCCGCACGCCTGGCAACGGTCTCAATATCCAGACGGCTCTCGAGATTGTTGTCGATCCAATCGAGTAGATCGTGAATAACCGCAGCAGTGTTCATCTTGTTGCTCCACGCAGATAATAAAAGCATCTTTAATTGTTGCATTTAAGGTGGCCCGTTTTAGCATTAATTGCAAGTTTTATTGTTGCAATTAATCCCCTGCCTGAAATGGGCTTTTTTCGATCCAGAAGAATAGCACATAAAGTGCAACAATTATTCTTGCACTTAGTTTAGCGCCTTCCTACAATCGCCGCGATAGTGTATTCGCAACTGTTACAGTTTTGTGGCGATGAACGACACAAATGGCCTCAAGCCTGCCCGGACAAAGGAAGTGGCGCAGCGTCTCCCGCAGCGTCTTGCCCGGCGGCGACAATTACCGGAATAAAAATAATGAGCCTGCAAAAAACCTGGGGAAAACGTCATCTGACTGCAGTAGGTATGGTGCTACTCTCGGCGCTGCTCACCGGCTGCGATGAAGGCGTCGCGCAAAACGCCGCGCCGCAAGCGCCTGCCGTCAGCGCCGCTGAGGTGGTGGTGAAATCCATTAGCCAGTGGGATAGCTTTAATGGCCGGATTGAGGCGGTGGAAAGCGTGCAGCTACGTCCCCGCGTTTCTGGTTATATTGATAAAGTGAATTACACCGACGGTCAGGAGGTGAAGAAGGGGGAGGTGTTATTCACCATTGACGATCGAACCTATCGCGCGGCGCTGGAACAGGCGCAGGCAACCCTGGCGAGAGCGAAAACGCAAGCCAGCCTGGCGCGAAGTGAAGCAAACCGTACCGATAAATTAATCAATACCAATCTGGTTTCCCGTGAAGAGTGGGAGCAGCGCCGCTCCGCTGCGGTCCAGGCGCAAGCGGATATTCGCGCCGCCCAGGCGGCGGTTGATGCCGCGCAGCTTAATCTGGATTTCACCAAAGTGACCGCGCCCATCGACGGCCGCGCCAGCCGCGCGTTGATCACCAGCGGTAATCTGGTCACCGCTGGCGATACCGCCAGCGTGCTCACCACGCTGGTGTCGCAAAAAACGGTTTATGTCTACTTTGACGTGGATGAGTCGACCTATCTTCACTACCAAAATCTTGCCCGTAGCGGGCAAGGGGCCTCCAGCAGTCACCAGGCATTACCGGTTGAGATCGGCCTTGTGGGCGAAGAGGGCTACCCTCATCAGGGTAAAGTGGATTTTCTGGATAATCAGTTAACGCCGAGCACTGGTACGATCCGCATGCGCGCGCTGCTGGACAATTCGCAGCGTCTGTTCACGCCAGGGCTCTTTGCCCGTGTCCGCTTGCCGGGCAGCGCTGAATTCAAAGCCACGCTTATCGACGACAAAGCGGTACTGACCGATCAGGACCGTAAATATGTCTATATCGTTGATAAAGAGGGTAAAGCCCAGCGTCGCGATATTGCGCCGGGGCGGTTGGCTGCCGGTTTACGTATCGTCAAGCAGGGGCTGAACCCTGGGGATAAAGTCATCGTCGATGGTTTGCAAAAAGTGTTTATGCCGGGAATGCCGGTTAACGCGAAGACCGTTGCCATGACCACCAGCGCCGCCCTCAACTGATCCCTTATCTGAGAATCCGCCATATGGACTTTTCCCGCTTTTTTATCGACAGGCCGATTTTTGCCGCCGTGCTGTCGATTCTGATTTTTATCACCGGCTTGATCGCCATTCCGCTGTTGCCGGTCAGCGAATATCCTGATGTCGTACCGCCTAGCGTGCAGGTGCGGGCGGAATATCCCGGCGCCAACCCGAAAGTGATCGCCGAAACCGTGGCGACGCCATTGGAAGAAGCCATCAACGGCGTCGAAAATATGATGTACATGAAGTCCGTCGCAGGCTCTGACGGCGTATTGGTCACTACCGTCACTTTCCGTCCGGGAACCGACCCCGATCAGGCGCAGGTTCAGGTGCAAAACCGGGTCTCGCAGGCCGAGGCGCGTCTCCCGGAAGATGTGCGCCGTTTAGGCATCACCACCCAGAAGCAATCGCCAACGCTGACGCTGGTGGTGCATCTGTTTTCACCCGGCGGTAAGTACGATTCACTGTATATGCGTAACTACGCCACGTTGAAAGTAAAAGATGAACTCGCGCGTTTGCCAGGCGTCGGGCAGATCCAGATTTTTGGCTCGGGTGAATATGCGATGCGCATCTGGCTGGATCCCAATAAGGTTGCGGCGCGCGGGTTAACAGCATCGGATGTGGTGACGGCGATGCAGGAGCAAAACGTTCAGGTTTCCGCCGGACAACTGGGCGCCGAGCCGCTGCCGAAAGAGAGCGATTTTTTGATCTCTATTAACGCCCAGGGGCGTCTGCATACGGAAGAAGAGTTTGGCAATATTATTCTGAAAACGGCGCAAGACGGTTCGCTGGTGCGCCTGCGCGACGTGGCGCGTATCGAAATGGGCTCGGGTAGCTATGCGTTACGTTCCCAGCTTAACAATAAAGACGCGGTCGGGATTGGTATTTTCCAGTCGCCGGGGGCGAATGCTATCGATTTGTCTAACGCCGTACGCGCGAAAATGAACGAACTCTCCACCCGTTTCCCGGAAGATATGAAATGGGCGGCGCCGTACGATCCGACCGTGTTTGTGCGCGATTCGATTCGCGCGGTGGTGCAAACGCTGCTGGAAGCGGTAGTGTTGGTGGTGCTGGTGGTGATTTTGTTCCTGCAGACGTGGCGCGCGTCGATTATTCCGCTGATCGCGGTGCCGGTATCGGTGGTGGGTACCTTCAGCATTCTTTATCTGCTGGGCTTTTCGCTGAATACCCTGAGTCTGTTCGGGTTGGTACTGGCGATCGGTATCGTCGTGGATGATGCCATCGTGGTGGTGGAAAACGTCGAACGAAACATCGAAGAGGGGCTGGCGCCACTAGCGGCGGCGCATCAGGCGATGCGCGAAGTCTCCGGGCCGATTATCGCTATCGCGCTGGTGTTGTGCGCGGTGTTTGTGCCGATGGCGTTCCTCTCCGGGGTAACGGGGCAGTTTTATAAGCAGTTTGCGGTGACGATTGCGATATCGACGGTGATCTCCGCCATCAACTCCCTGACGCTCTCGCCAGCGCTGGCTGCGCTGCTGTTAAAACCGCACGGCGCGGCGAAAGACTTCCCGACCCGGCTTATCGATCGCTTGTTCGGCTGGATTTTCCGTCCGTTTAACCGTTTTTTCCATCGTAGCTCAAACGGCTATCAGGGGCTGGTAGGCAAAACGCTCGGGCGACGCGGCGCGGTGTTTGTGGTCTACGTTCTGCTGCTCTGCGCCGCTGGCGTGATGTTTAAAGTCGTACCCGGCGGGTTTATTCCGACGCAGGATAAACTGTATTTAATTGGCGGCGTGAAAATGCCCGAAGGCTCTTCACTGGCGCGCACCGACGCCGTGATCCGCAAAATGAGCGAAATCGGTATGAATACCGAAGGCGTGGATTATGCGGTGGCTTTTCCGGGGCTTAATGCGCTGCAGTTCACCAATACGCCGAATACCGGGACGGTCTTTTTTGGTCTGAAACCGTTCGATCAGCGAAAACACACCGCAGCGGAAATTAATGCCGAGATTAATGCCAAAATCGCGCAAATTCAGCAGGGCTTTGGTTTCTCGATTCTGCCGCCGCCGATTTTAGGGCTGGGTCAGGGTTCCGGCTATTCACTGTATATTCAGGATCGCGCCGGTCTGGGTTATGGCGCGTTGCAAAACGCAGTGAACGCGATGTCGGGTTCGATTATGCAGACGCCGGGGATGCATTTCCCGATCTCGACCTATCAGGCGAACGTGCCGCAGCTGGATGTGCAGGTCGATCGAGATAAAGCGAAAGCGCAGGGCGTGTCGTTGACCGACCTTTTCGGGACGCTGCAAACTTATCTGGGGTCATCGTATGTGAATGACTTTAACCAGTTTGGGCGTACCTGGCGCGTAATGGCGCAGGCTGACGGGCCGTTCCGCGACAGCGTGGAAGATATTGCTAATTTACGCACCCGCAATAATCAGGGCGAAATGGTGCCGATTGGCAGTATGGTGAATATTAATACCACCTACGGACCGGATCCGGTGATTCGCTACAATGGTTATCCGGCGGCGGATTTGATTGGCGATGCCGATCCCCGCGTGCTCTCGTCCACGCAGGCGATGACGCTGCTGGCAGGCATGTCTAAGCAGATACTGCCGAATGGGATGAATATTGAGTGGACGGATCTCAGCTTCCAGCAGGCCACGCAGGGCAATACGGCGCTGATCGTCTTCCCGGTCGCGGTATTGTTGGCGTTCCTGGTGCTGGCGGCGCTATATGAAAGCTGGACGCTACCGCTGGCGGTGATCCTTATCGTCCCGATGACCATGCTCTCCGCGCTGTTTGGCGTCTGGCTGACCGGCGGCGACAATAACGTATTTGTGCAGGTGGGGCTGGTGGTGCTGATGGGGCTGGCCTGTAAAAACGCGATTCTGATTGTCGAGTTTGCCCGCGAACTGGAAATTCAGGGCAAAGGGATTATGGAAGCGGCGCTGGAAGCCTGTCGTCTGCGTTTACGCCCGATTATCATGACCTCGATTGCCTTTATTGCCGGGACGATTCCGCTGATTCTTGGCCACGGCGCGGGGGCGGAAGTGCGCGGCGTCACCGGGATCACGGTGTTCTCCGGTATGCTCGGCGTGACGCTGTTTGGGCTGTTCCTGACGCCGGTGTTTTACGTGACGCTGCGAAAACTGGTGACGCGCGGCGAACCGGTTAGGGACGTCCTGCCTGAGTAGGTCGCTGCTAATAACAAAAAAACGCCTTTTCGTTTAAGGCGGTTTTTTTTCGCAACAAGAAAAGTTAATGCGCTTCTTTATAGCGGGCAGTCAGCTCAGGCAGCGGATCGCAGCCGCTGGTATCGGCTTTTTTGACCTCTTCCAGGGCGCTTGCCACGGTATGGCGAGCTAACACCGCGAGCGACGCCTGCTCGGCTTCATCGGCTACGGACTTAAAGTACCAGCAGGCGTTGGCGCTGATCACGCAGCGAGCCGGGACATCAGGGCGGGACGCCCACAGTTTTTTATCTTCAATAACGGAAAGATAGATATCACGCAGCGTGATTTGATCGGCAGGACGGCCAAGATGAATAGAGCCGTTGCGGCCAAGCGTGGAGACGATGATGCCGTCGCGGGTGAGCGGAACCATGAGTTTACGGATAAAGCTCGGGTTGGCTTCCAGGCCGTAGGCCAGGATCGCACTCGTCGAACGTTCACCCAATTGCTCCGCCATCGCTACGCTGAGAACCATCTGCAAAGCTGTCGGGAAGCGGTAATCTAGCATTTTCTTGTCCTGGGTTGCGGTGAATCTTGTTCTTTTTGGCACCGCAGAGGTAAATAATCAGTGAGTAACACTATAACAAATACGGTAATTTTTTTGAAGCAATCTTAGCCAGGCCCCTCGCTTCCAGCCGCCAGCAGCGGCACGACGACATCGCTGATGGGGGTGGCAACGCCCAGCGTTCGGCCATAGCGCTGTACAACTCCGTTGCGAATGTCCCATTCCAGCGGACGATTGGCCTGACGGTCGGCAAGTATCGAGGTGCTTAAATCCGCCGGCGCCTGATGAAACCCATCAACAATTTCCTGCGGCACGCTATCGGCGAGTACCGCCCCTGCGGCGCGGGCCACCGCCAGACACTCGTGTAGATAGGCCAGCGCCAGCCCGGTGATGTCCTGGCGCGAAAACATCCCGGCGCGGCGATTCGCCAGCACCATCAGGCCAGCGACGGCATTTTGCAGCAGTTTCCGCCAGGCGACCGATGCGAAATCTGCCGTCAACTCAACCGCGCAGCGGGTACCGTCGAGAACCTCGGCTATCTTCTTCCCATGCGGCGTATCGGGTAGCGTCAGACGCGGTTTGGCGCGTAACCATACCGAAGCATCCGCCTCCCGTTGTGCCGGAAACCAGACAACCGAAGGCAACACCTTTGCGCCGTTAACATAAGGGTCAAGCAGGCTTTCTTGTTCGACACCGTTCTGTAGTGCGCAGACCACCGTGTTTTCATCGCACAGCGCGTTAAGCCAGAGCGCGCAATCCGCTACCTGGGTGGTTTTCACCGCCACAAACAGCAGCTCAATCGGGTGTTCCAGCGTATGTGGATCGGTCAATACTGGTCCTGGAATAATCGTTTCGCCGTCATCGTGGCGTAAAATCAACCGCTGATGCGCGGTGCGCCCGCAGAGCAGCGGTTTGCGGCCCGCTTCATGCAGTACGGCGGCGATGGTCGTGCCGATAGCGCCAGGACCTAGCAACGCAATGGAGGGTAGATTAGGCATCATGCATTCTCCTGAATGAACCGTACTCATTAATGAATCAAATTTTCGGCAAAAGCCAGGATCAATTGCCGATATCAGGCAACACTTAGAGCAAAGGCATGGTCTACGCTGGCATTGTGCTTTAAACTGCGCGCTGCAAAATTGAGTAGATAAACGATTAATCAGGCGGTAATGGCGATGAACGGTACGATCACAACGTGGTTTAAAGATAAAGGTTTCGGATTTATCAAAGATGAAAATGGTGATAACCGCTATTTTCACGTGATTAAGGTCGCCAATCCGGAGCTGATTAAGAAAGATGCGGCGGTCACGTTTGAACCTACGACCAATAATAAAGGCCTATCGGCTTACGCGGTGAAGGTCATCCCGGAAAGCAAACATCTGTATATTGCCGGTGAGCGCCTGAAGCTGACATCGATTAAGTCTTACCTGGTCTACAGTGAGGAAGTGCCAGCAGATACGCATATCGACAAGGAAAATGCGGTGCTCTCCGTGGGGCTGCTGATGAACAGCATCAAGCCCAAAGCGAGCGTGAAGCCGGGCGAAATGCGTACGCTGAAAAAGCTGGCGATCACTACCTTTCAGGGCACCACGCTCATCTTCTCTGAAGATGAAATCGACATCGACGCCACGGTGAAGCTCCTGAAAGTCTGACCCTGATTTACCGTATCCAAAACATCATTCAAACGATTGTAGAAACGACGATGACAAAACTTACCTTACAAGAGCAGATGCTGAAAGCGGGTCTGGTCACCAGTAAAAAGATGGCTAAGGTTCAGAGAACGGCGAAAAAGTCACGTGTTCAGGCGCGTGAAGCCCGCGAGGCCGTTGAGGAAAACAAAAAAGCCCAGCTTGAGCGCGACAAGCAGCTCAGCGAGCAGCAAAAGCAAGCGGCTTTAGCAAAAGAGTATAAAGCGCAGGTTAAGCAGCTGATCGAAATGAACCGAATCACGATTGCGAAAGGCCATATCGCTTTTAACTTTACGGATAATAATCTCATCAAAAACATTGATGTGGATAAAACCACCCAGGCGCAGCTCATTAGCGGCCGTCTGGCGATTGCCCGCCTTGCTGTTGATAATAACGGTAAATATGAATACGCGATTATCCCTGCCAGCGTGGCGGATAAAATCGCCCAGCGCGACGCCGAGAGTATTGTGTTGAACAGCGCCCTGAGCCAGGAAGCAGAGGACGAAGACGATCCGTACGCTGACTTTAAAGTACCTGATGATTTGATGTGGTAATCAGGAGCAATGCGTTGCTGCCATTCATTGTGCGCCTTTCGTCATGGGGCGGGGGCGCAATTTCAGATACCGATCACAATTTTCCCGTTTATAAATATCCTTTCTGTCACTGGATGTTATCATCCAGCCGGTAAATACCTTTCAACTCTACCGAGGCTTTGATGCTGGAGAATGTAATCATCTGATAATCAGTTTACCGACCTTTCAGGCCGGGCTGGTTATCACTGCGCTGAAATCGAATGCGGACACCGCTGCGTGTTTGCACGTTTTGCACATGATGATTAAACAGGTTTTCCAGTATGAATTTATCCCGTCAGGAACAACGTACCTTACACGTTCTCGCGAAAGGCGGACGTATTGCGCACATTCGCGATACCTCAGGCCGCGTCATCGCCGTGGAGTGCTATAGCCGCGAAGGCCTACTGCTCAGCGACTGTACGCTCGCCGTCTTCAAAAAACTCCGCACTAAAAAACTGATTAAATCCGTTAACGGCCAACCATACCGCATCAACACCAGCGGGCTGAATAACGTTCGCGCCCAGCCGGATAACCGCTAAGGAGAGTGACATGACCACAACTATCGATATCCCACGTATCTTTACCATCAGCGAAAGTGAACATCGTATCCATAACCCCTTCACGGTGGAAAAATATGCCACGCTTGGCCGCGTACTTCGCCTGCAGGCGGGGGCGCAGATCCTCGACCTTGGCAGCGGTTCTGGTGAAATGCTCTGCACCTGGGCGCGGGACCATGCTATCGGCGGTCTGGGCATTGATATGAGCCCATTGTTTACCGCGCAGGCTAAACAACGCGCCGCAGCGCTTGGCGTTAGCGATCGCGTCACTTTTCTCCATAGCGATGCGGCAGGTTACGTTGCCGAACGGCAATACGATGTAGCGGCCTGTATCGGCGCGACGTGGATTGCCGGCGGCGTCGCTGGAACCGTGGCGCAGTTAGCCCGCAGCCTTAAGCCTGGCGGTATGCTACTTATCGGGGAACCCTGGTGGCGTAAGGTACCCGCCACAGAAGAAGAAGCGCGCGCCTGCGGCGTTTCTGCGGTGGCCGATTTGTTGCCGCTTCCAGCGCTGGTCGCCTCTTTTGGCGAACTGGGCTATGACATCGTTGAGATGGTGCTGGCTGACCGCGAGGGGTGGGACCGTTATGAAGCTGCTAAATGGCTGACGATGCGCCGTTGGCTGCAGGCGCATCCGGATGATGAATTTGCGGCTGAGGTCCGTGCGGAGCTCAATGCCGCACCGCTTCGCCACGTCACTTATACCCGGGAATATTTCGGTTGGGGCGTTTTTGCGCTGATGCAGAAATAACCGTCGTTATATTTGGTCAATTTATTTGAACCATTCTGTTAAATAAACGCCATTTATACATTTTGGCTAAGGGGTAGAGTAGGAGAACCACAAGCAGACGCGGAACGTTATCTCCGCGTCTGCTGAATGTTTTGCCGAAATCAGGGGCTATCCTCATGAAAAAGATTGGATTTTTGTCATTTGGCCACTGGACGCCATCGTCGCAGTCGGCGACCCGTTCCGCTGCCGACACGCTTTTACAATCCATCGATCTGGCCGTTGCCGCCGAAGAGTTAGGCGCGGACGGCGCCTATTTTCGGGTGCACCATTTCGCCCGCCAGCTCAGTTCACCGTTCCCGCTGCTGGCCGCTATCGGCGCGAAAACTAAAAAGATTGAGATTGGCACCGGCGTTATCGATATGCGCTACGAAAACCCGCTATATATGGCGGAGGATGCCGGCGCTGCAGATTTGATAGCCGGTGGGCGTTTACAGCTTGGCATCAGCCGGGGCTCGCCGGAACAGGTGATTGATGGCTGGCGTCATTTCGGTTTTCAACCGCAGGATGGCGAGTCCGACGCTGATATGGCGCGGCGCCACACTGAGGTACTGTTGGACGTGCTGCGCGGCGAAGGTTTCGCTAAACCTAACCCGCAACCGATGTTCCCCAACCCGCCGGGATTGCTGCGCCTTGAGCCGTATTCCGCCGGACTACGCGAGCGTATCTGGTGGGGCGCGGGCTCTAATGCCACGGCGATGTGGGCGGCGAAGCTCGGTATGAACCTGCAGAGCTCGACGCTGAAAGATGATGAGACGGGCGAACCATTTCATATTCAACAGGCGAAACAGATCCGCGCTTATCGTCAGGCCTGGACGGAGGCGGGGCACACGCGTACGCCGCGGGTATCGGTCAGTCGGAGTATTTTTGCCCTGATGGACGATCGCGACCGGATGTATTTTGGCTCCAGCCGGGATAACAGCGACAGTATTGGTTTTCTTGATGAGAAAACCCGCGCCATTTTCGGCCGCAGCTATGCCGCTGAACCCGATAAGCTCATCGAGCAACTGAAACAGGATGAGGCGATCGCAGAAGCGGATACTTTATTGCTGACGGTGCCGAATCAGCTGGGCGTGGATTATAACGCTCACGTGATTGAGTCTATTCTGAAGCACGTTGCACCGGCAATGGGGTGGCGTGATTAAAAGAATGCCACGCGGGGCATTAATTGATGCTCCGCGATGACATAAAAATATTAGCTTTGTTTATCTTTTGAACAAAAAGTGTGATCTTGATCAAGCCATACCCGCGCGGACTTAAAGAATATTGCAATGCTGTAACAATATTATTCATGGCGAGGGATTTTATGGCAATTAAGGACTTTTTTGTACAAACTGCACCAGGTCGGCGTCGCTATGGCGTCGCATTATTAGTTGGGGTTATTGCCGGAATTATGTCGGCATTCGTTAAGTGGGGGGCGGAAGTACCTCTGCCGCCGCGAACATTTTCCGGTGGGCGTGATGAATTTAATCCTCCTTATCTCTTTTTACGCGACTATCTTGGCATTGACCCTACACATACCGTGTACACCTTCTCTGAGCATATCATCAATCCGGTAATGGTCACGCATATCATCTTTTCGCTGGTGTTCGCGATTGGCTATTGCGTGGTGGCGGAGATATTCCCAAAAGTTAAATTATGGCAGGGAGTATGGGCCGGGATTGTCGCCACCATTGCGGTACACTGGATTTCATTTCCGCTATTAGGACTTACGCCGTCGTTATTAAACATTCCGGCTGATGAATATATTTCTGAACTGCTTGGCCATATTTTTTGGTTCTGGGCAATTGAAATGATTCGTCGCGATCTGCGTAACCGAATTACCCACGAGCCTGACGCAGAAATTCCGTTAGATGCGCCATTCAGATAATTTAAAGCCTCGCGAGTCATAAAACCTGCGAGGCTTTGAAATGAAAAATCCGCGCCGGAGCGCGGATTTTATCGTCCGGGATTAGACGTTGAACAAGAAGTTCATTACGTCGCCATCTTTAACGATGTAGTCTTTCCCTTCCGCACGCATTTTACCGGCTTCTTTCGCGCCTTGTTCACCTTTATAAGCAATGAAATCTTCATAGGCGATGGTCTGGGCGCGGATAAAGCCTTTTTCGAAGTCGGTGTGGATTTTACCGGCAGCCTGTGGCGCGGTAGCGCCAACCGGAATAGTCCATGCGCGAACTTCTTTGACGCCAGCGGTGAAGTAAGTCTGCAGGTTCAGCAGAGCGTAACCTGCGCGGATCACGCGGTTCAGGCCCGGCTCTTCAAGGCCCAGCTCGGCCATGAACTCGTCACGCTCTTCGTCGTCCAGCTCGGCAATGTCGGATTCAACGGCGGCGCAAACCGGAACCACCACGGAACCTTCTTGCTCAGCGATAGCGCGAACCTGGTCGAGATACGGGTTGTTTTCAAAACCGTCTTCGTTAACGTTGGCGATGTACATGGTCGGCTTCAGGGTCAGGAAGCTCAGATAGCGGATCGCTTCTTTCTCTTCTTTGCTCAGATCCAGCGCGCGCAGCATGCCTGCTTTTTCCAGCTGCGGCAGGCATTTTTCCAGCGCGGCCAGTTCAACCTTAGCGTCTTTATCGCCGCCTTTGGCCTTCTTGGACACGCGGTGAATGGCGCGTTCGCAGGTGTCGAGGTCGGACAGCGCCAGCTCGGTGTTGATAACGTCAATATCTTCCGCCGGATCGACTTTACCCGCGACGTGGATAATGTTGTCATTTTCAAAGCAACGCACTACGTGGCCGATGGCTTCGGTTTCACGAATATTGGTCAGGAACTGGTTACCCAGGCCTTCGCCTTTGGACGCGCCTTTAACCAGACCGGCAATATCAACGAATTCCATGGTCGTCGGCAGGATACGCTGCGGCTTGACGATCTCAGCCAGTTTGTCCAGACGCGGATCGGGCATCGGTACGACACCGGTGTTCGGCTCAATGGTACAGAACGGGAAGTTGGCCGCTTCAATACCTGCTTTGGTGAGCGCATTGAACAGGGTGGATTTGCCGACGTTGGGCAAACCGACGATACCGCATTTGAATCCCATGATTTAAATCACCTTAATCTTTGGATAATCAGTCTGTTATGAATAACAGACTGTAGAAAAGTAAATAGCTTCGCCTATTATACACGGTGTGCGGCAAAAATTCCGCACGTCGGACGCTTATTGCGCTTTAAAGGCGTGTAAACGGTTGGTTGCTTTGGTTAAACCGTCTTTCAGCCACACCTCGGTACAGCGCGCCGCTTCATCAACCGCTTCGTCAATTAGCTTCTGTTCGCTGGCCGGTGGTTTACCCAGCACAAAGCCGACAACTTTATTTTTATCGCCCGGATGGCCAATTCCGACGCGTAAGCGGTGAAAGTTTGGGTTATTACCCAGCTTGCTGATAATGTCCTTCAGGCCATTATGACCGCCGTGTCCGCCGCCAAGTTTGAATTTAGCGACGCCGGGGGGTAAATCGAGCTCGTCGTGGGCGACCAGAATTTCATCCGGATTAATACGGTAAAAGGTAGCCATCGCGGCCACGGCTTTGCCGCTGAGATTCATAAAGGTGGTCGGCACCAGCAGGCGCACGTCTTCCCCAGCCAGGTTCAGGCGCGAGGTATAGCCGAAGAATTTGCTCTCTTCTCGCAGCGGCGCGCGGTGGCGCTCCGCCAGTAAATCTACGTACCAGGCGCCGGCGTTATGGCGCGTTGCCGCGTATTCCGCTCCGGGGTTAGCCAGGCCGACAATCAGTTTTATCGTCACTTTTTATTCCTGCATGGGTCTTTCTTTGCCGCGTAGTGTACTGCCTGCGTCGGCGCTTGACAAAATTCTGCCAGCGAAACGCTACCGTTACTGATAATTTCCACTTTGAACCATTAGAATTTGATGTTGTTCAGTGGCTTATTTGTAAACTTTTGTTGATCAGATGTTCCCGAATGTGATCACTCACGCAATCACTCATATCCCTATTGTCTATACTTAACCTATAAATTTTGGGGATATTCCCATGTAGCCCAAGGTCCGGAGGTGACATATGAAACGCAGAAACGCTTCGTTACTCGGTAACATACTGATGGGTTTAGGGTTGGTTGTGATGGTGGTCGGCGTTGGTTACTCTATTTTAAACCAGCTTCCACAATTTAACCTGCCGCAATTCTTTGCTCATGGCGCGGTGTTGAGTATTTTCGTCGGCGCCGTTTTGTGGCTGGCGGGCGCTCGCGTTGGTGGTCATGAAAGAGTCTCCGACCGCTATTGGTGGGTACGCCACTACGATAAACGCTGCCGTCGCGACCAGCATCGTCACAGCTAACTGAATTCAGCTCGCCGGATATGTTTTCCGGCGAGCTCTCTTTTATTGCGCTAATTCAATGTCCGCCAGCGCCGCGGTACGGTCAGGGTAGAAGCTCAGGCGTCCCGGAATCGGCTGGACGCCTGCGCGCGCCAAAGTACGCAGCGGCTGGAATTCAAGGTTAGACACCCGCAGCTCGCAGCCTTCCGGCAGGCGCTTCACAAAGCGCAAGAAAGCGTCAAGACCGCCGGCGTCCAGCACCGGCACCGCATCCCACTTCAGCACCACCACGCGCTTGCCTGCAATCCGGCTTTCCAAATCGGTGAACAATCCTTCCGCCGCGGCGAAGAACAGCGGGCCGATCACCCGTAGCACCAGTACATCGTCCGGCACTTCAACGTTGACCGGCGCCAGTCGCGTCATGCGCGCGATGCGGCGCATAAACAGCAGCGAAGCCAGCACGATACCGACGCTAATGGCGATGACCATATCGAACAGCACGGTCAGCGACATGCACATCAGCAGCACAACGATGTCGTCTTTTGGCCCGTGGCGTAGCAGGTTAATCACCTTATGCGCCTCGCTCATATTCCACGCTACCATCAGCAGCAGGGCAGCCATGGCCGACAGCGGCAGCCACGAGAGCAGCGGGGCGAGGATTAGCAGCGCGAGGATCACCAGCAGGGCATGGATCACCGCGGAAATCGGCGAGGTCGCGCCGGCGCGCACGTTAGCCGCGGAGCGAGCAATCGCCGCGGTGGCGGTAATGCCGCCAAAGAATGGCGCGATGATATTGCCCAGGCCCTGGCCGACCAGCTCACTATTCGCTTTGTGTTTGGTGCCGGTCATACCGTCGAGCACCACCGCGCAGAGCAGTGATTCAATGGCGCCCAGCATCGCCATAGAGAAGGCGGCAGGCAGCAGCGCGCGCAGCGACGACCAGCTCAGGGTGAACTCCGAGCCCGGCATATCCCACGGCAACACCAGCTGCGGCAGCAATTGCGGGATACCGTTGCCCTGGCTGCCGTCGGCGAGGACATAGTGGAACTGCGAGCCGATGGTCGCCACATGTCCGCCGAGCAAATTAACGATGCCCATCACCGCACAGCCCGCCAGCAGCGCCGGCAGGTGCCCCGGCAAGCGGATGCCCAAACGCGGCCAGAAAATCAGAATACCCAGCGTCACGATACCGATGGCGGCATCGCCAACGTTAATTGTCGGCAGCGCCATCACCAGCGCGCCGACTTTCTGCAGATAGTGCTCTGGGACATGCGCCATCTGCAGACCAAGGAAGTCTTTAATTTGCATGGTACCGATGGTGATGCCGATACCGGAGGTAAAGCCAAGGGTGACTGAAAGCGGGATATATTCAATCAGACGGCCAAAGCGGGCGAGGCCGAAAAGGATTAAGAAGATACCCGACATTAGCGTCGCCACCAGCAAGCCGGCCAGGCCAAACTGTTGTGACACCGGATAGAGGATCACCACGAAGGCCGCGGTGGGGCCGGAAACGCTAAAGCGCGAACCGCCGGTCAGGGCGATGACAATCCCCGCCACCGCCGAGGTGTAGAGTCCATATTGAGGCGCTACGCCGCTGCCAATTGCTAACGCCATCGCCAGCGGGATAGCGATGATCCCGACGGTTATCCCGGCGATGAGATCGCGGGTAAAGCGCGATGCAGTGTATTTTTCTTTCCAGCAAGCGTCGATGAGGGCGCGGAAAGGCATCACATGTGAGGAAAATAATCTATTCACAATAATGTTTCATCCATGAGCGCATCATCTGTCAACTGAATGGCAGGTGAAGGAGGCATTAGTCATACAAATATGAACCAGAGACAAAAAAACCCGCCGCAGCGGGTTTTTCGGCTGGGCTCGATTAGTGCTCGAACATAGCGGAAATGGATTCTTCGTTGCTGATACGACGAATCGCTTCGGCCAGCATACCTGACAGGGTCAGGGTGCGGACTTTGTCCAGCGCTTTGATTTCCGGCGTCAGCGGAATGGTATCGCAGACGACGAATTCATCAATCACAGAGTTTTTAATGTTCTGGATAGCATTGCCGGAGAAGATCGGGTGAGTCGCGTAGGCGAAGACACGTTTCGCACCGCGCTCTTTCAGCGCTTCCGCTGCTTTACACAGGGTACCGCCGGTATCGATCATGTCATCAACCATCACGCAGTCACGGCCAGCGACGTCGCCGATGATATGCATCACCTGAGAAACGTTAGCGCGCGGGCGGCGTTTATCGATGATCGCCATGTCGGTATCGTTCAGCAGCTTCGCGATAGCGCGAGCGCGAACCACGCCGCCGATGTCCGGAGAAACCACGATCGGGTTGTCCAGATTCAGCTGCAGCATATCTTCGAGCAGAATTGGGCTACCGAATACGTTATCAACAGGAACATCAAAGAAGCCCTGAATCTGTTCAGCGTGCAGGTCAACGGTTAGTACGCGGTCAACGCCGACACTGGACAGGAAGTCAGCGACGACTTTAGCGGTGATTGGCACACGAGCGGAACGTACGCGACGGTCCTGGCGGGCATAGCCGAAGTAAGGGATAACAGCGGTGATACGACCTGCAGAAGCGCGACGCAGGGCATCAACCATAACAACCAATTCCATCAGGTTGTCATTGGTGGGAGCACAAGTGGACTGGATGATGAAAATATCACCACCGCGTACGTTTTCGTTGATTTGTACGCTGACTTCGCCGTCGCTAAAACGACCTACAGCGGCGTCGCCAAGAGAAGTGTACAGGCGGTTGGCAATACGTTGTGCTAGTTCCGGGGTGGCGTTACCAGCAAAAAGCTTCATATCAGGCACGAGAAGAACCTCAGGCATGCGTCCAGTGGTGGATGAAACGGGCCATTAAACTGTGCGGGCCGGCGCCATCTCATCCAGGCGGTGTATTAAAGAGCACGATGCAACGTCTGGAACAGGGTGACGTTGTCACCGATACTCTGTTTGCCCGGCAAACTTGCCGTTATTCATGCAAAAAGCAGAATTACTTCAGTAGGGCTTGCTTCAGCGGCGAGACATTTATTCCTCGCGCAACAAAGCCTTGCAGCCATTCCGGGGCTTTTTCCAGCACCTGACGAGCGGCGGATTCGGTGTCAAATTCAGCAAACACACAGGCTCCTGTGCCAGTCAGGCGCGACGGCGCGTATTCTAACAGCCAGGAAAGCGTTGCATCAACCTCACGAAAACGTTTTCTTGCGATAACCTCGCAATCGTTGCCGAATTCACAGTTTAGTAAGGTATTAATTGACCTGCTCGGGGTATTTCGTGGTAACTCCGGATCGCGAAAAATGATCGGCGTCGGGATACTTACGCCCGGGTGGGCGACCAGATACCATTTTTCCGGCGGATCGACCGGGGTGAGAATCTCGCCAACCCCTTCGGCAAACGCCGCGTGACCGCGAACGAAAACCGGGACATCGGCGCCGAGCTGTAGCCCAAGCGTCGCCAGCTGGTCTTCGCTAAGCCCGCAGCCCCACAGATGATTGAGGGCTACCAGCACCGTCGCGGCGTTAGAAGAGCCGCCGCCTAAGCCGCCGCCCATAGGCAGGCGTTTGTCGATGCTGATATCCGCGCCGCTGCCTGCGGGGAGTTGACCGTGAGACTCCGCCGCCGCCATCAGTAGCCTGGCGGCGCGGATAATCAGGTTCTCTTCATCCGGCACGCCGGCGACCGGCGTTAACAACCGCAGTTTGCCGTCGCGGCGCGGTTCAATGGTCAGCGTGTCGCCATAGTCGAGAAACTGAAACAACGTCTGCAGCGTGTGATAACCATCGGCGCGTTGACCGGTGATATACAAAAACAGATTCAATTTTGCGGGGGCGGGCCAGCGACTCATCATTTCACAATCCAGTTATCCATTTTCAGCTTGATGCGCTGGCTGCCGTTGTTGAGTTCCATATTAGACGGCAGGGTGGGTTTGGTGTCGCTGGAGTAGCCGCTGTAGGTCACGTGCCAGGTTTTACCATTCTGCGTGTAGTTGAGTTCGCGCAGGCGGTACTGGTCATCCAGCGAATAGTCGGTGGCATCGCCCGGCAGGCCGATAATCCACTGACGCAGGCTGTTAAGCGGGATCGGCATGCCGGTCAGGCGGCCAATCATCTCTTCGGCATCGGTGGCGTTGTAGGTCTGGCCTTTGTTGTCAATCAATTGGACGCCGCCCGGCTGCGCGGTTAATGACAGTTCGGTGCTGCCAAGCGGGTTGGTCAGCAGCAGGCGGTAGCGGTCCTGGCCGGTTTGTTGCCAGAAGAAACGGGCATACACTTTCTGCTCATCGGAAAGATAGGCAAACGCCCCGCGGGTCTGGAACTGGTTAAGGTTGCGGACATCCTGCTGGTGCTGGCGCCATTGCGGGGAGTCCGGGCTTTTGCCGGGCCCTTGCGGCGGAGTATTGATTGCACAGGCGGTCAGAACGAGGCTTGCCAACGGCAGCAGGCGGAACAGTCGATTCATAATGATGACAAATCCTTGATGTCTACAGTGAAATGCGGCGACTGATGGTTCGCACACCGATTTGTGTAGCGGGTTGCAATAATAACCCTTAATGCTAGCGTCGCTGGCCGATAGCGTCTACGTTCAAGTTGTCTGAAATCAAAAAATTACCGTTAGTGGCTATTAAGCCCTGACTATTACTCCAAAAGGGGGGCGTCTCTTTTATTGAGTACGCGCATCCTGTATGATGCGCTCAGACTAACCTTAGCAACGCTGGTACTATTCCCTCACCATGACCCTTTTAGCTCTTGGCATCAACCACAAAACAGCTCCGGTAGCGCTGCGAGAACGCGTAACGTTTTCGCCGGATACGCTCGACAAGGCGCTGGAGAGCTTATTGGCTCAGCCGATGGTGCAGGGCGGGGTGGTGTTATCAACCTGTAATCGCACGGAGCTGTATCTCAGCGTTGAAGAGCAGGACAACCTGCAGGAAGCGCTGATCCGCTGGCTATGTGACTTCCACGGCCTGAATGAAGAAGACCTACGTAAAAGTCTTTATTGGCATCAGGATAACGACGCCGTCAGCCATCTGATGCGTGTCGCCAGCGGCCTGGATTCGCTGGTGCTTGGCGAGCCGCAAATCCTCGGGCAGGTGAAAAAAGCGTTTGCGGATTCCAGCCGCGGCCATCTGAACGTCAGCGAACTGGAGCGTATGTTCCAGAAATCGTTTTCGGTGGCTAAACGCGTACGGACCGAAACCGATATCGGCGCCAGCGCCGTTTCCGTTGCCTTCGCCGCCTGTACGCTGGCGCGACAAATTTTTGAATCGCTCTCCAGCGTCACGGTGTTACTGGTTGGCGCGGGGGAAACTATCGAACTGGTCGCCCGCCATCTGCGCGAACATAACGTTCGCAAAATGGTGATTGCCAACCGCACCCGTGAACGCGCCCAGGCGCTGGCGGATGAAGTCGGCGCGGAAGTTATCGCCCTCAGCGATATCGACGAGCGTTTAAAAGACGCCGATATTATTATCAGTTCTACCGCCAGCCCGCTGCCGATCATCGGCAAAGGGATGGTCGAGCGCGCGCTGAAGGCGCGCCGCAATCAGCCGATGCTGCTGGTGGATATCGCGGTGCCCCGCGACGTCGAGCCGGAAGTCGGCAAGCTGGCCAACGCCTATCTGTACAGCGTTGATGACCTGCAAAATATCATTCAGCACAATCTGGCGCAGCGTAAGGCCGCGGCGGTGCAGGCGGAATCGATCGTCGAGCAGGAAACCAGCGAATTTATGGCCTGGCTGCGCGCCCAAAGCGCCAGCGAGACTATCCGCGAATATCGTTCCCAATCCGAGCAGGTTCGCGAGGAGCTGACGGCGAAAGCGCTTGCCGCGCTGGAACAGGGCGGCGATGCGCAGGAAATTATGCAAGATCTGGCCCGTAAGCTGACCAACCGCCTGATCCACGCTCCAACCAAATCTCTTCAGCAGGCTGCCCGTGACGGGGATGATGAACGCCTGCATATTCTGCGCAACAGCCTCGGGCTGGAATAGCGCACATTTCTCTATTTAAAGACAGGGTGAATTCACGCCTATGAAGCCTTCTATTGTTGCTAAACTGGAAGCTCTGTACGAACGCCATGAAGAAGTTCAGGCGCTGCTTGGCGACGCCGCCACCATTGCCGACCAGGACCGTTTCCGCGCGCTGTCGCGCGAATATGCGCAGCTTGGCGATGTTGCCCGCTGCTATACCGACTGGCGCCAGGTGCAGGACGATATCGAAACCGCGCAGATGATGCTCGACGATCCGGAAATGCGCGAAATGGCGCAGGAAGAGCTGCGCGATGCCAAAGAAAAAAGCGAAGCGCTGGAACAACAGCTGCAGGTGCTGCTGCTGCCGAAAGATCCGGACGATGAACGTAACGCTTTTGTCGAAGTTCGCGCCGGTACCGGCGGCGATGAAGCGGCGCTGTTCGCCGGGGATCTCTTCCGCATGTACACCCGCTACGCCGAAGCCCGCCGCTGGCGGGTCGAAATCATGAGCGCCAACGAAGGCGAACATGGCGGATTTAAAGAAGTGATTGCCAAGATCAGCGGCGACGGCGTCTATGGGCGGCTGAAATTTGAATCCGGCGGCCATCGCGTCCAGCGCGTTCCGGCGACCGAATCCCAGGGGCGTATCCACACCTCCGCCTGTACCGTGGCGGTGATGCCGGAGCTGCCGGAAGCCGAAATGCCGGATATCAATCCGGCGGACCTGCGTATTGATACCTTCCGCTCCTCGGGCGCGGGCGGTCAGCACGTCAACACCACCGACTCCGCTATCCGTATTACCCACTTGCCGACCGGTATCGTCGTTGAGTGTCAGGACGAACGTTCACAGCATAAAAACAAAGCCAAGGCGCTGTCGGTGCTGGGTGCGCGTATTCGCGCCGCCGAAGTCGCCAAGCGTCAGCAGGCGGAAGCGTCTACCCGCCGTAACCTGCTGGGCAGCGGCGACCGCAGCGACCGCAATCGTACCTACAACTTCCCACAGGGGCGCGTGACCGACCACCGTATCAACCTGACTCTTTACCGTCTGGATGAAACCATGGAAGGCAAACTGGATATGCTGATCGAACCGATTGTGCAGGAATTCCAGGCTGACCAGCTGGCGGCGCTTTCCGAGCAGGAATGATGACCTTTCGACAGTGGCTTACTCAGGCAATAGCCCGGCTCGGCGCGAGCGACAGCCCGCGTCGCGACGCCGAGATCTTACTGGGGCACGTCACCGGCAAAGCGCGGACCTGGATCCTCGCTTTTGACGAAACCGTATTGACGGCGGAACAGTTGGCGGAGCTGGAAGCATTGCTGGCGCGCCGCCTCAACGGCGAGCCGGTGGCTCATCTGGTTGGTCAGCGCGAGTTCTGGTCGCTGCCGCTGTTTGTCTCGCCGGCGACGCTGATCCCGCGGCCCGACACCGAATGCCTGGTCGAGCAGGCGCTGGTACGCTTGCCGCAGACGGCCTGCCGTATCCTGGATCTTGGCACCGGCACCGGCGCTATCGCCCTGGCGTTGGCCAGCGAGCGGGCGGACTGCAAGGTCACTGCCGTTGATTTTATGCCTGACGCCGCGGCGCTCGCCGCGCGCAATGCCGCCCATCTCGCTCTCAACAACGTGACCGTGCTGCAGAGCGACTGGTTTAGCGCGCTCAAGGGGCAGAGGTTCGCGATGATTGTCAGTAATCCCCCCTATATCGATGAAACCGATCCGCATCTTGCCGAGGGCGATGTCCGCTTTGAGCCGAGAACGGCATTGGTCGCCGCCGACCAGGGGCTGGCCGATTTAGCGCATATCATCCGTGAAGGGCGTCAGTACTTGTTACCCAACGCTTATATGCTACTGGAGCATGGCTGGAAGCAGGGCGAGGCGGTACGCGCATTGTTTAATGAAGCAGGTTATCTCGATGTCGAGACCTGCCGCGATTATGGCGATAACGAACGTCTGACTCTCGGGCGTTGGCCGCACAAGGAGCAAGCCGGCGAATGAATTTATTTACTGCAGTACTCTATTTGCATATTGCCTGCGTGGTGACATCCGTCGGGCTTTTCGTGCTGCGTTACTGGTGGACCTACAGCGGCAGCGCGATGCTCAACCAGCGCTGGGTGCGTATCGCGCCGCATTGTAGCGATACGCTGCTGTTTCTCAGCGGCGCGGGATTAATGGCGATTACGCACTATCTGCCGTTTACCGAAGATGGCGCATGGCTGACTGAAAAGCTGTTTGGCGTTATCATTTACATCGCATTAGGATTTATTGCGTTGGGCCGACGTCGCCCGCGCCGCCAGCAGACCCGGTTCATCGCCTTTCTGCTGGCGCTGGTGGTGTTGTTCTTCATCGTTCAACTCGCCATCACAAGAATACCGTTACTGGGGTAAGGCATGAGGTCATTAGCTGATTTCGAATTTAACAAAGCGCCATTATGCGAAGGCATGGTCCTCATTTCTGAATTGATCCGCGACGACTTTCCGACGCACTTTGTGCAGGATGAGTTGCAGCGGTTGTTAACACTGGCGCAGGAAGAGATTGCCACCTCCTGGGATCAGGAGCGTCAGCTCGACCGGCTGCTGGAATTGTTCTATCACGAGTGGGGCTTCGGCGCGTCGCAGGGCATTTATCGTCTGTCCGATGCGTTATGGCTGGATAAAGTGCTGGTGAATCGCCAGGGGAGCGCCGTGTCGCTGGGGGCGATTCTATTATGGATTGCCCAGCGTCTGGATTTACCGGTGGTACCGGTTATTTTCCCCACGCAGATGCTGCTGCGCGCCGACCCGGAAGCCAGCGAAGAGATGTGGCTGATTAACCCATTCAACGGCGAGACGCTTGATGAACACACGCTTGAGGTGTGGCTGAAGGGGAATATCAGCCCGGTGGCAGAACTGTTCAATGAAGATCTCGATGAGGCCGATAACGCCGAAGTGATCCGCAAACTGCTCGATACGCTGAAATCGGCGTTGATGGAAGAGCGGCAGATGGAGCTGGCCCTACGCGCCAGCGAAGCGCTGCTGCAGTTCAATCCCGAAGACCCGTATGAAATTCGCGACCGCGGGCTTATCTATGCCCAACTGGAGTGCGATCACGTGGCGCTGTTGGATCTCAATTATTTCGTTGAGCAGTGTCCGGAGGATCCGATTAGCGAGATGATCCGTGCGCAGATCAACACGATTTCACATAAACAAATTACATTGCATTAGTCTGGAACCATTCCGGTTACACCCTGATAAGGCGATCTTATGAAACAAAAAGTGGTTAGCATTGGTGATATCAACGTAGCAAACGACCTGCCGTTCGTGCTGTTTGGCGGAATGAACGTGCTGGAGTCCCGCGATCTTGCGATGCGTATCTGCGAACACTATGTGACCGTCACGCAAAAGCTGGGCATTCCGTATGTGTTCAAAGCCTCTTTTGATAAAGCCAACCGTTCTTCCATTCACTCCTATCGTGGGCCGGGTCTGGAAGAAGGGATGAAGATTTTCCAGGAGCTGAAGCAGACCTTCGGCGTGAAAATCATCACCGACGTCCACGAAGCCAGCCAGGCGCAGCCGGTGGCCGATGTGGTTGACGTGATTCAGCTGCCAGCGTTCCTCGCGCGTCAGACTGACCTGGTGGAAGCGATGGCTAAAACCGGCGCTGTCATCAACGTCAAGAAACCGCAATTCGTCAGCCCGGGCCAGATGGGCAACATCGTTGATAAATTTATTGAAGGCGGGAACGACAAAGTGATCCTGTGCGATCGCGGCGCTAATTTCGGCTACGACAACCTGGTCGTTGATATGCTCGGCTTCGGCGTAATGAAGAAAGCGTCCAACAACTCGCCGGTCATCTTTGACGTGACCCACGCCCTGCAGTGCCGCGACCCGTTTGGCGCTGCTTCAGGCGGTCGCCGCGCTCAGGTGACGGAACTGGCTCGCGCCGGGATGGCGGTGGGTATCGCCGGTCTGTTCATTGAAGCGCATCCGGATCCGGATCACGCGAAATGTGACGGCCCGTCCGCGCTGCCGCTGGCTAAACTGGAACCGTTCCTGAAGCAAATGAAAGCGATCGACGATCTGGTGAAAAGCTTCGACGAGCTGGATACCAGCAACTAAGTTTCGCTGAGCTGTAAAAAAGCCTGCCGGTTTCGCCACCGACAGGCTTTTTTTTGGGCTTTATTACTGATTACCCGGTCAGGCAAATATCGTCATCAGGTAGGCGGCGAACAGCGCCAGATGCGCCGCGCCGTTAAGGACATTGGTGCGCCCGGTTGAGAACGAAATGTGGCACAGCACCAGCGACGCCACCATCACCACCATTTCCGGCGCTCCCAAACCGAAGCGGAGTTCATTGCCGGTAAGGAAGGCGATAAGCGTGACGACAGGCACCGTCAGGGAAATCGTCGCCAGCACCGAACCGAAGAACAAATTCATCGCGCGCTGTACCTGGTTGTTCAGCACCGCTTTCAAGGCGCCGAGTCCTTCCGGCGAGAGAATCAATAGCGCCACCAGGAAACCGGTAAAGGCCACCGGCGCGTTCATGCTGGTCAACAGCGTTTCCAGCGGATTAGCGTTCATTTTGGTAACGGCGATAACCGCAACCAGGTGTACCAGTAACCAGGCCGTGTGCCAGCCGCTGCTATGCGCCGAGGGCTTACCGTGATGCGGGTCGTCATCGTCGCTGTCATCTTCATGCTCGTACACAAACAGGCTCTGGTGTGTTTTGGTCTGAATGAGCAGGAATACGCCATACATGGCGGCGGAAATCAGCGCCACCAGTAGCGCCTGGCCGGTGCTGAAATTGGCGCCCGGTAACGCCATCGGGAATACCAGTACGATAATCGCCAGCGGGAAGAGGGCGATCAGATACTGCTTGATACCAAACAAATTCATATACTGCGTGGCGAATTTACGTCCGCCCAGCAGTAAAGAGAAGCCGACCAGACCGCCGGTGACGATCATAATGATTGAATATAACGTATCGCGCATTAGCGTTGGCGCGGCGTCGCCGGTCGCCATTAATGCGGAAATGAGGCTCACTTCAAGAATGACCACTGACAGGCTCAAAATTAATGAACCATAGGGCTCGCCGAGGCGGTGAGCAAGAACGTCGGCATGGCGAACCACGCTAAATGCGCTACTCAGAATCCCGACCAGCGCCAGAATATTAATCGCAACGACCACTGGTAGTGATTGACTGCTTCCCCAGAGAAACAGCACCACCAGTGCTAAAACCGGAAAAACGAGGGAGGTCTCCTTGTGGCGGGTCTTAACCGCCTCATGTGCATGTGTCATGAACCATCTCCATTTATGCAGGTGTTATAATTATAGATAACGTAAGTTGATAAAATAACAGACATTGATAGGTTTAATTTGTATTTTTACTTAAATTTACCACTCTTGCATAAGAAATGCGTTGGTCTGCTAAAAAAGGCTATTACGTATGTTTTATACATACTTTTCAGATGATTACTAAAAATCATTTCTCAATATTCCTTTCATTTGCCAACCCGGGAATTGTGTTCCAGACTTAGCTTTTACCCTGATTCTGGAGGTCATTATGCCTTACCGTAGTAAACAAGAACTTCCCGATAGCGTTCAGCACGTCTTGCCGGAACACGCGCAGGAAATTTATAAAGAAGCTTTCAATAGCGCGTGGGATCAATATAAAGATAAAGCCGACCGTCGCGATGATGCCAGCCGTGAGGAGACGGCGCATAAAGTCGCCTGGGCGGCGGTGAAAAATGATTACCAAAAAGGCGATGACGACAAATGGCATAAGAAAAAGTAATCACTTTTGCGATCTAATTTTTTGTCAGCCCCCTTGTCAACGCTCCGTTAATTGCTTATTGAGTAATAAAGCTGGATAATAATTCAGCAATATTCACGGATGGCACAGATTATCGCCGGGAAGCAGGCAGTGGCGGAGGTAGTAGAAAGTGTTAACTCGTGATTTCTTAATGAATGCGGATTGTAAAACGGCGTTTGGCGCGATTGAGGAATCGCTGCTGTGGTCGGCGGAGCAGCGGGCGGCCTCGTTGGCGGCGACTCTGGCCTGTCGTCCGGATAACGGTTCGGTGTGGATTTTCGGCTACGGTTCGTTGATGTGGAACCCGGCGCTGGAATACAGCGAATCCTGCACCGGTACGCTGCCGGGTTGGCATCGCGCGTTTTGCCTGCGCCTGACCGCCGGTCGCGGCAGCGCACATCAGCCGGGCAGGATGTTGGCGTTGAAGGAAGGCGGGCGTACCACCGGCGTGGCCTATCGTCTGCCGGATGAGACGCTGGAGCAAGAGCTGACGCTTCTGTGGAAGCGGGAAATGATCACCGGCTGCTATTTGCCAACCTGGTGCCGTCTTGAGTTGGACGATGGGCGTACGGTGAATGCGCTGGTGTTTATTATGGATCCGCGCCACCCACTGTATGAATCTGATACCAGCGCACAAACCATCGCGCCGCTGATAGCCCGCGCCAGCGGGCCGCTCGGCACCAATGCCCAGTATCTCTTTTCGTTGGATCAGGAATTACGCAAGCTTGGCATGCGCGACGCCAGTCTTGACGATCTGATTATCCAGGTGCGACATCTGGTCGGCGAGGCGAGCCAACCCGGGCTCGCATAAAACGCCCGGTTTACCGGGCGTGGAGATTCAGGCGGGAACGTAGCTAATGGAGTGCTCGAGGGACTGACTATGGCTGTCGATCAGCACGTTCCAGGTGCCGCTGTAGGGCACGGTGAGATAAGCGCTGTCCCTGTCCTGCACGCTAAAAATATCGGCGTGGCTGTCGCCGGCGGCCTTGGCGCTCATTAAGTGAATATGACAGCGCTCTGAACAGCGCACCACCAGCGTATCACCGCCGAATAACGTTAAACTTGCTTTTACCATTGCCATTTTCATACCCCGTTTCTGTCTCTGAATTCATCAACCCGCGCGTGATATCGTTCACACTTTGCTCGTTGCATAACACCAAAGGGGGAGCGTGTGGATGATGATTTCGATCAACAAAATGGATAACGATTAAACAAAAATGACAATCTTCCTGAAAGCGTTCAGCTGGCGTACTTTTGCATCAGCAATGCCCACCAGCCTGACATTTAATCCTGTTAATGGCGGTTAATTCAGAAGGTCAGCACTTTATCCGCCGCCAGCGTCCACTGCGCCAGCTCGACCAGCGTTCCCACTTCCACGCCATCTACTAATGGCAAATGGGTGATCCCGCGTCCGTCCGTACAGGTCTTGCAGAGTTTTACCGGCACATTCTGCGCGGTGAGGATCTCCAGCATCTGCTGGATGTTATAGCCTTCCGCCGGTTTCTGCCCGCGTAGCCCGGCGGTCACCGCATCGGACATTAAAAACAGCTTCAGATCGAGGTCTGACTCCTGCTCACGCAGGGCGATAGCCAGGCGCAGGCTATTAAACAAGGATTCACTGCCGTAAGCGGCTCCGTTGGCGACAATCACAATACGTTGCATAAAGACTCCTTTTATCAGGCATGGTTATTGCTTAGCTTTATCTAAAGACGTAATTCGGGAGGGGGTATGAATAATACGACCGGCATGACGCCTGAAGCAATCGGCTGGTTTCATTATGCGCGCCAGCTACAAAAACAGCAGCTCCGCAAGCTAACGCAGCAAGGGACGCTGGCGAGCGAAATAAGTGGGTTGGTCCATATGCTGCAGTGCGAGCGCGGCGCCTCCAATATGTGGCTCTCTTCCGAGGGCCGCTTGTATGACGCCGAGCGTCGGGCTGGCGGGGCGCTGGTGGACGCGCGCTTAAGCGCTTTTTATGCCGCGCTACAACCGGCGCGGGAATCCGCCAGCAGCGCGCTGTGTTGGCGTATAGCCAGCGCGGTATGGTATCTGGCGCAGCTTCCGGCGCTGCGAGCGGCGGTGCAAGGCCGCGCGGTGGACGCTCAGGAGGCCACTCAGCGCTTTAGCCGTATTATTCGCCATTTATTGAATATTGTGCCGCAGTTGAATGACACCATAGACGATCCGCAGATCGCCGGGCGCATGGTCGCCCTGTACAGCTTTATGCAGGGTAAAGAGCTGGCGGGCCAGGAGCGCGCGCTGGGAGCGTTGGGCTTCGCGCGCGGCCAATTTAACGGCGAGCTCCGTCAGCAGTTGGTTGACCGCATTGACGGTCAGCAGCCCTGTTTTGACAGCTTTCAGGCGCTCTCCGGTCTGCCGCGGGCGCTTGAGCTGCTGCAGGGTTGCGAAGCCGGGCGCGAGATTGAGCAACTGCGGCGCATCGCCTGTACCCGCCAGCCCTCGGCGGACGAAGGGGCCGCGGCGCAGCGCTGGTTTAGCCTGCAAACTGAACGGCTTGAGCAGATGCGCAGTCTGGAGGAGGCGTTGATTGCCGACCTGCTCAGCGCGACCCGGCAACTGCTCGAACGTGGAGAAGACGATATGCCGCCGCTGCAATGGCCTGAAGAAGAGTGCGGCGATAGCCTGACTTTGCGCCTGGATAAGCAGCTGCTGCCGCTGGTCCGCCAGCAGGCGTGGGAACTTGAGCAACTCTCCGGCCAACTGGCCTCGCTGCAAGCCGCGTTTGAGGAGCGCAAGATTATAGATAAAGCGAAAGCGCTGCTGATGAGCCATCAGGGAATGCAGGAAGAACAGGCCTGGCAGGCGTTGCGTAAAATGGCGATGGATAAGAACCAGCGGATGGTCGAAATCGCCCGCGCGCTGCTGACGGTGAAAGCTCTGCTGCCGGACTCATCGTCAAATTGAATGCACAATCAGCGGGCAGGCATTGCCTGACGATGGTGCAATAGTTGACGCGGAGAGCGGTAAAACAACGTCTGGCGGGCAATAACACAAATTGGCATCCGCTTTGCATTACTGAACTTGAGTGAATCAACAATTTGAGACAACGGACCAACGGCGGTCTGAAGGTCTCTGGATAAAGGCGTCCTGCGGTGCGAAAGCACTGCCGGGCGCTTTTTTTTGCGCGTTCTGGAGCGGCTATGGGCGATAAAGTTTTCATTTCACGACGGCGCTTTTTGCAGGCCGGGGCGGCGCTGGGCGGCGCTATGCTGCTGCCCGGAGTGATGCAGGCGGCGTGGGCGGCGGGTTCCGATAAGCCGGAGTTGGCCACCGTGCGGGTCGGATTCATCCCGCTAACCGACTGCGCGCCGCTGGCGATTGCGGCATTGAAAGGATTCGATAAAAAGTATGGCATTAGCCTGCAGCCAAGTAAGGAGGCCAGCTGGGCGGCGGTGCGCGATAAGCTGGTCGCCGGCGAACTCGATGCGGCGCATATCCTCTACGGCATGCTGTATGGCCTTGAGCTTGGTATTGCCGGCAAACCGCAGCAGATGGCCAACCTGATGACCCTGAACCGCAACGGTCAGGCAATCACCCTTTCAAGTGACCTGCAGGCGCAAGGCGTGAGCGATGGTCATGGGCTCAAGCGGCTGATCGACCAAAAAGCGCCGGGCAGCTACACCTTCGCCCACACCTTTCCTACCGGCACCCATGCGATGTGGCTCTATTACTGGCTGGCGAACGCCGGTATCGACCCCTTCGCCGATGTGCGCATGGTGGTCGTGCCGCCGCCGCAAATGGTGATGAACATGCGCATCGGCAATATGGTCGGCTTCTGCGTCGGCGAACCGTGGAACGCGCGGGCGATCAACGATCGCATTGGTTTTACGGCAGCAACCAGCCAGCAAATCTGGGCGGATCATCCGGAAAAAATCCTCGGCGCGCGCAGCGATTGGGTGGCGCGCTACCCAAATACCGCAAGGGCGCTGGTGGCGGCGCTGCTGGAGGCCCAGCGCTGGATTGAAGCGTCTGCCGACAACACCCGCGAAACCGCGCGGATCCTCGCCAGACGGGCGTGGCTCAACACCAAAGAACAGTACCTTAGCGGGCGCATGCTTGGCGAATACGACAATGGCATCGGCAAACGCTGGCGCGACGCTCATCCCATGCGCTTCTTCCAGCAGGGGGAAGCCAGCTATCCGTGGCTCTCCGACGGCATGTGGTTCTTAACCCAATTCCGCCGCTGGGGCCTGCTGAAAAGCGCGCCGGATTATCAGGCGGTAGCGCAGCGTATCAACCGCATCGACCTGTGGAAAGAGGCGGCGCAGGCCGTGGGCGGCATCACTGCGCCAACGCAAACTTTACGCAGCAGCACGCTGCTGGACGGCAAAGTGTGGAACGGCGTCGACCCGGAAGGGTATGCCGCCAGTTTCGCCATTCAACATAAGGGGGCATGAGATGAAACCAGCCATTAACACGCAGCCGCGCGCGCAGACCTCAACCGCGCCGGGCGAAATCATTGTCCTGCCGCCGCTGCAGGTGCGCAAAGCTACGCCGTCCGCCAGGTGCTGGCTGAACGCCGCGCTGCAGCGTCTACTGCCGCCGCTGCTGGGCCTGGCTCTACTGCTGCTCGGCTGGCAGCTGGCGGCGATTGGCGCGAAAGGCTTCCCGACGCCGTTGAGCACTCTGGATTCGGCGCTGACGCTGTTTTCCGACCCCTTCTACCGCGACGGACCGAACGATATGGGCATCGGCTGGAACGTGTTGGCTTCGCTACAGCGGGTCGCGGTGGGCTTTGGTTTAGCGGCGCTGGCCGGTATTCCGCTGGGCTTTCTTATCGGCCGCTCGCTGTTCTTTGCGCGAATGTTTAACCCGTTCATCGCGCTGCTGCGCCCGGTGAGTCCGCTGGCGTGGTTACCGATTGGCCTGCTGCTGTTCCAGAAGGCGGAACCGGCTTCCAGCTGGACCATTTTTATCTGCTCTATCTGGCCGATGGTCATTAACACCGCGGAAGGCGTCAGGCGTATCCCGCAGGACTATCTCAATGTGGCTCGCGTGCTGCAGCTGTCGGAATGGACGGTGATGCGCAAAATCCTCTTTCCGGCAGTGCTGCCCGCGGTATTAACCGGCGTGCGGCTGTCGATAGGCATTGCCTGGCTGGTGATCGTCGCCGCCGAGATGCTGACCGGCGGGTTGGGTATCGGGTTTTGGATCTGGAATGAATGGAACAACCTCAATGTGGAAAACATCATCATCGCCATCGTCATTATCGGCGTTGTCGGCCTGCTGCTAGAACAGGGGCTCATATTGCTCGCCCGCCGCTTCAGCTGGCAGGAAAAATAAGGAGTCGCTATGAAACCATTAATTCAGGTACAGGCCGTCAGTCAATGCTTTAACACCGCCAGCGGCGAGTTCCTGGCGCTGCAAAACGTCTCTTTTGATATTCACGAAGGGGAAACCATCAGTCTGATTGGCCACTCCGGATGCGGCAAATCCACGCTGTTGAATCTGATCGCCGGGATTACCCAGCCCACTGAGGGCGGGCTGCTATGCGATAACCGTGAAATTTCCGGCCCGGGACCGGAGCGGGCGGTGGTGTTCCAGAACCATTCGCTGCTGCCATGGCTGAGCTGTTTTGACAACGTGGCGCTGGCGGTGGATCAGGTGTTTCGCCGTACCATGAGCAAGGCAGAGCGCCGGGAGTGGATCGAACACAATTTACAGCGAGTACAGATGGGGCACGCGCTGCACAAACGGCCGGGGGAGATCTCCGGCGGTATGAAACAGCGGGTTGGCATCGCGCGCGCGCTGGCGATGAAGCCAAAAGTGTTACTGCTTGATGAGCCTTTTGGCGCGCTGGACGCGCTCACCCGAGCCCATCTGCAGGACGCGGTAATGCACATCCAGCAGGAACTGAACACCACCATTGTCGTGATCACCCACGACGTCGATGAAGCGGTGCTGCTTTCCGACCGGGTGTTAATGATGACCAATGGACCGGCCGCGACGATCGGCGAGATCCTTGACGTTAATCTGCCGCGTCCGCGTAACCGGGTCCAGCTGGCGGAAGATAACCACTACCACCACCTGCGTCAGCAGATCCTCCATTTCCTCTACGAAAAGCAGCCGAAAGCGGCCTAAGGCGGAATGATGCGGCGACTGGTAATTATCGGCAACGGTATGGCGGCAACCCGGCTGGCAGAGAAGCTGGCGGCGCGCGCGCAGGGGCGTTTCATCATCACGCTTATCGGCGATGAACCGCAGCCGGCCTACAACCGCATTCAGCTCTCGCCGGTACTCGGCGGGGAAAAAACGGCGGCGCAAATCCAACTGCTGCCGACGGAGTGGTACGCACAGCATGGTGTCCGCGTGCGGCTTGGCGAGGCGGTCAGCGAAGTGGATGTCGCGGGGCGGAGGCTGCGCGTCGGCGGCGACTGGCTGGAATGGGATGAACTGGTGTTCGCCACCGGGTCGCAGCCGTTTATCCCGTCGCTGCCGGGTATTGAGCGCCCGCAGGTATTCGCCTTTCGCACCCTGGCGGATGTTAAAGACATCCTGGCAATCCCCGGCCCGGCGGTGGTAATCGGCGGTGGCGTATTGGGCGTGGAGGTCGCGGCGGCGCTGCGCCGTCACGGTGGGGAAGTGACGCTACTCCATCGCGGTAGCGGTTTGATGGAGCCGCTTACCGATGCTTTTGCCGCGGAACAGTTAAAACAACAGCTTGAGGCACGCGGCATCCGCTGCGAGCTGGAGAGCCGAATTGCCGCTATTGACGAGCAGCATGTGCGGCTGGAGGACGGGCGCGCTTTTGCCGCCAGCCGGGTGGTGTTGGCCACCGGAGTGCGGCCGGATATCCGTCTGGCGGCGCGCAGCGGCGTAGCCTGCCAGCGGGGGATTATCGTCGACCGACGGATGGCGACCTCGCTGCCGGGGATCAGCGCTATCGGCGAGTGTTGTGAGATTGACGGCCAAACCTGGGGGCTGGTGGCTCCCTGCTTGCGCCAGGCCGATGTGTTAGTTGAACGCCTGTGCGGGGCTCCCGGCGAAGAATTCAGCTGGCAGGACGGCGGCACCCGGCTGAAGGTCACCGGTATCGAGTTTTTTAGCGCCGGCGAACAGCGGGCCGGCGAGCAGGACCAGATCTACAGCAGTTGGGACCCCATCGATCGCCACTACCGTCGCCTGCTGATCCGCGATGGCCGGTTGCACGGCGTGCTGCTGCTGGGCGACTGCCAGCAGGCGGCGCCGCTTACCGCGCTGCTCGGCAGCGATAGGTCCCCTTCAGCGGAGTGGCTTTTTGACCCTTCTATAACGCAGCCGCGGGCTGCAGGAAAAATGACGATGACTAAACCTGTATTAGTGCTGGTCGGACACGGCATGGTCGGCCACCATTTTCTTGAGCAATGCGTGAGCCGGAACCTGCACCAGCAGTACCGTATCGTGGTTTTTGGCGAAGAGCGCTATGCCGCCTATGACCGGGTTCATCTCTCGGAATATTTCGCCGGGCGCAGCGCAGAGTCGCTATCGCTGGTAGAGGGAAACTTTTTTAGCCAGTACGGCATTGAGCTGCGGCTAGGAGAGACGATCGCGGAAATCGATCGTCCGGCGCGAATCGTGCGCGATGCCCACGGCCATGAAACCCATTGGGATAAGCTGGTGCTGGCGACCGGCTCCTATCCCTTCGTGCCGCCAATCCCCGGTAACGATGAAGAAGGCTGCTTCGTCTATCGTACGCTTGACGATCTTGACCGCATTGCCGCCCGCGCCGCCACTGCGCAGAGCGGGGTGGTCATTGGAGGCGGGCTGTTGGGGCTGGAAGCCGCCAACGCGTTAAAACAGTTGGGGCTTAAGACCCATGTGGTGGAGTTCGCCGCCAACCTGATGGCGGTGCAGCTGGATAACGGCGGCGCGGCGATGCTGCGGGAGAAAATTCTCGATCTGGAGGTTGGCGTGCACACCAGCAAAGCGACGACGGCGATAGTGCGCACCGCCGACGGGCTGCAGCTTAACTTCGCCGATGGCGGCACGCTGCAGACCGATATGGTGGTCTTTTCCGCCGGGATCCGCCCGCAGGATGCGCTGGCGCGCGGCGCAGGCCTGGCAATCGGCGAACGCGGCGGTATCGGTATCGATGACCACTGCCGGACCTCGGACGCAGATATATTGGCGATTGGCGAATGCGCGCTGTGGGACAACAAAATTTATGGCCTGGTGGCGCCGGGCTACCACATGGCGCGCACCGCGGCGGCGCAGTTGGCCGGCGAAACCGCCCGCTTTAGCGGTGCCGATATGAGCACCAAACTCAAACTGCTCGGCGTGGATGTAGCGTCGTTTGGCGATGCTCACGGACGTACAGCTGGTTGCCAGAGCTATCAATGGACCGATGGTCCGCGGCAGATCTACAAAAAGATCGTTGTCAGCGCTGATGGCAAAACGCTGCTGGGCGGCGTATTGGTGGGCGATGCCGGTGACTACGCGACGCTGTTGCAGATGATGCTGAACGGCATGGCGCTACCGTCTCGTCCGGAAAGTCTGATCCTCCCTGCCATGGATGGGGCCACGACGAAAGCGCTGGGCGTGGCGGCACTGCCGGATAGCGCGCAGATTTGCTCTTGCCATAACGTCAGTAAGGGGGACATTTGTCAGGCGGTCAGCGCCGGAGCGGGTGATATGGCGGCAATCAAAAGCTGCACTAAAGCGGCGACCGGCTGCGGCGGCTGTAGTGCGCTGGTCAAACAGGTGATGGAACACCAGCTTGCCGGGCAGGGCGTCGAGGTTAAAAAAGATATCTGCGAGCATTTTCCGTGGTCGCGGCAGGAGATCTATCATCTGGTACGAGTCAACCACATCCATACCTTCGATCAGCTCATTAGCCGTTACGGGCAGGGCCACGGCTGTGAAGTGTGTAAACCGCTGGTGGCGTCGGTACTGGCCTCCTGCTGGAATGAGTATCTGCTGAAACCGGCGCATCTGCCGCTGCAGGACACCAACGATCGCTACTTCGCCAATATTCAGAAAGACGGTACTTACTCGGTGGTGCCGCGGATGGCCGCAGGCGAAGTTACGCCGGACGGGCTTATCGCTATCGGCCAGATCGCCAAACGTTACCAGCTGTACAGTAAAGTGACCGGAGGACAGCGTATCGACCTGTTTGGCGCGCGGCTGGAGCAACTGCCGGACATCTGGCGCGAGCTGGCGGCGGCGGGATTTGAAACCGGACACGCCTACGGCAAATCATTACGCACGGTAAAATCCTGCGTCGGCTCGACCTGGTGCCGCTATGGGGTTCAGGATTCAACGGGGCTGGCGGTAAGGCTTGAACATCGTTACAAGGGGCTGCGCGCGCCGCATAAAATCAAAATGGCGGTCTCGGGCTGTACCCGCGAATGTGCCGAAGCGCAAGGTAAAGACATTGGGGTTATTGCGACTGAAAAGGGCTGGAATCTTTACGTCTGCGGCAACGGCGGGATGAAACCGCGCCATGCGGACCTCTTTGCGAGTGACCTTGATGACGCCAGCCTAATCCGTACCGTCGATCGGTTGTTGATGTTTTATATTCGCACCGCCGACCGCCTGCAGCGCACCAGTAGCTGGATGGATAACCTTGAAGGCGGCGTGGCGTATCTACGCGAGGTGATCTTGCACGATAGTCTCGGTATCGGCGATGAGCTGGAGCAGGAGATGGCGCGGGTGGTGGATAGCTACCAGTGCGAATGGCAGACCACCCTGAACGATCCACAGCGGCTGGCGCTATTCCGTTCCTACGTTAACAGCGATGAGGCCGATGAGGCGGTGCAGCGGCAAATCCTGCGCGGTCAGCCGCAGCTGGTGGCGCCGCAAGGGCTTGGGCAACCGGCCCTGCCGTCGCGGCCGTGGCAGGCGATCTGCGATCTGGATGCGATTCCGCCGCAGGCGGGGATCGGCGCGCGCCTCGGCGAGCGGCAGATTGCGCTGTTCCGCTTCGGCGAGCAAGTTTATGCACTGGATAACCAGGAACCCGGCAGCGAGGCCAACGTGTTATCGCGCGGCATTTTAGGCGACGCGGGCGGCGAGCCGATCGTTATTTCGCCGCTGTATAAACAGCGGATTCGCTTGCGAGATGGTCGCTTGTACGACAGCGGCGAGCCGTCGGTGCGCGCGTGGCCGGTGAAGATCGAACAGGGCAAAGTGTGGGTCGGCAACCAGGCATTGCTGCTGCGCGCGGAGGCGAGCTGATGAGCGAAACCCGAACCACCTGTCCATACTGCGGCGTCGGCTGCGGAGTTATCGCCCGCGTTGAACCCAGTGGAACCGTCACGGTTCGCGGCGATGAAAACCATCCCGCTAACTTTGGCCGCTTGTGCGTAAAAGGGGCAGCGCTTGGGGAAACGACCTCGCTTAGCGGGCGGTTATTACACCCTGAAGTCGATGGCCGGGCGGTCGGCTGGCCGCAGGCGCTGGCGGAGGCGGGTTCACGTCTGCGCGACATTATTGAGCGCTACGGCCCGCAGGCGGTGGCGTTTTACGCTTCCGGTCAGCTGTTAACTGAGGATTATTACGCCGCCAACAAGCTGATGAAGGGCTTTATCGGCGCCGCCAATATCGATACGAATTCGCGGTTATGTATGTCATCGGCGGTCACCGGCTATAAGCGGGCGCTCGGCGCGGACGTCGTGCCGTGCAGCTATGAAGATGTCGAGCAGAGCGATCTGGTGGTGCTGGTGGGCTCCAACGCCGCCTGGGCGCATCCGGTTCTCTATCAGCGGTTGGCGCAGGCGAAACGCGATAATCCGCGGTTGCGGATCGTGGTGGTGGATCCGCGACGCACCGCGACCTGTGATATTGCCGACGATCATCTGGCGTTGGCGCCCGGTAGCGATGGCGGGCTATTTGTCGGCCTGCTAAATGCCATTGCCGCCAGCGGTGAAATGGCGGCGGGTTTTCGCGACCAGCGGCAGGCGCTGACCATCGCCGCGCAATGGAGCGTGGAAAAAGCGGCCGCTTTCTGCGGCCTGGCGCCGGAGCAAGTGGCTCGCTTTTATCGTGATTTTATCGCTGCGCCGCGCGCCATCACGCTGTACACCATGGGAATTAATCAGTCCGCCAGCGGCAGCGATAAGTGCAACGCGATTATCAATGTCCATCTTGCCAGCGGGAAATTTGCCCGCCGCGGCTGCGGGCCGTTTTCGCTGACCGGTCAACCCAACGCTATGGGCGGGCGTGAAGTGGGGGGGCTAGCGACGATGCTGGCGGCGCATATGAATTTTGAGCCGCAGGACCTGCAGCGATTAGCGCGCTTTTGGGGCAGCGAGCGACTGGCGCAGACGCCGGGGCTAACCGCCGTCGAACTCTTCGCCGCGATTGGACGCGGCGAGGTTAAAGCGGTGTGGATTATGGGGACCAATCCGGTGGTCTCACTGCCCGATAGCCACGCGGTGAGTCAGGCGCTGTCCAGGTGTCCGCTGGTGATGGTCTCCGATGTCGCCGCCAATACTGATACGGGGCGCTTTGCCCATATCCGCTTTCCGGCGCTGGCATGGGGCGAAAAAAACGGTACCGTGACCAACTCGGAGCGGCGAATTTCGCGTCAGCGGGCTTTTTTGCCGCCGCCGGGGGAGGCGAAAGCCGACTGGTGGATCATTTCCCGTCTCGCCGCCGAATTAGGTTATGCCCGGGCTTTTTCATGGCAACATCCGCATGAGGTATTTTGTGAACACGCGGCGCTCTCAGGGTTTGAAAATGACGGTCAGCGGGCGTTTGATATTGGCGGGCTGGCGGACCTCAGCCGGGAGGCGTGGGATGCCCTGGCGCCGGTGCGCTGGCCGGTGAGCCGCAGCGCCGCGCCCTGGCGGTTAACGGAGGGCTGGCACGGCGACGGCAGGTTGCGGATGGTGCCGGTGTCGCCGCAGCCGACCCGGGCGCAGACCGAGGCATTTTATCCATTAATCCTCAATAGCGGACGTATTCGCGATCAGTGGCATACCATGACCCGCACCGGCGAAATACCGCGGTTGATGCAGCACATTGCCGAACCGGTCGTCGAGGTGGCGCCTGCCGATGCGCGTCGCTTTCAATTACGTGAGGGAGAACTGGCTCGCGTCTGGTCGCGCCACGGCGTGATGATTGCGAAGGTGATAGTCAGCGAAGGGCAGCGCGCCGGTTCGCTCTTTGTGCCCATGCATTGGAATAATCAGTTTGCCCGTCAGGGACGGGTCAATAATTTACTGGCGGCGGTCACCGATCCGCATTCCGGCCAGCCGGAGAGCAAGCAGTCGGCGGTGGCGATAGCGCCGTGGCGGCCGGCGTGGCAAGGGGAGCTATTATCTCGCGAGCCCTTACCGTTGCCATCCTCGCTGCACTGGCGGCGACGGGCGGCGGTAGGGCTTAGCCATTTGTCGCTGGCCGCGGATACCGGCCCGCAAAGCTGGCTGACCGAGTGGTGTCGCAAGCAGGGATGGCAGTTGCAAATTGCCGAGGGCGGCGGGCTGTGGAACCTACTGGCCTGGCACGACGGGCAATTGATGCTCGGCTGCTGGAGCGATATTAAGCCGCCGCAAATCGATGCTGAATGGCTGTATACGGCGTTTCGGACGCCGCCGCAGACCGCCGGGCTACGCCATGCGTTGCTCAGCGGCCGTAAGGGCGGCGACAGCGCGCCGCGTGGGCAGACTATCTGTAGTTGCTTTAGTATCGGCGAGCGGCAGATCGGCGAGGCTATTGCCGGCGGCTGCGTCAGCGTAGAGGCGCTTGGCGCGAAGCTCAAGTGTGGCACCAACTGTGGTTCCTGTATTCCGGAACTCAAAGCGCTGCTGGCGGCTAATCAAACCCGAACGCCGGTTTGATGATCGGGGAAAGCAAACGCCAACCGGTTTCAGTTTATTCCTGGAATGGCCCACAGGGCTGCGGGGAAGGGTAAAAAACGATAAACTAACGTGATGTTGTTATTCCCCGTGAGCTTACGTTAATTCGTTTGATGCCTTTGCCGTACCGCTTAACCCCATCACTGACGCTTCTCCTGCTGCTGACAGGCGCTCCCGCCTGGGCGCTGATTGCTAACGATAACAGTATGCCGCCGCAAACGACGCTGCCCGATTTAGGAATAGCGCCGCAGGTCGACGACGATGCCAAACATTTCGCCGAGATGGCCAAGAAATTCGGCGAAGCCAGCATGAGCGATAACGGACTCACCACCGGCGAGCAGGCGCGGATGTTCGCCATCAGCAAAATCGGCAATGAGTTCAGCCATCAACTGGAAAACTGGCTGTCGCCGTGGGGTAATGCCAATATCGACCTGTTGGTGGATAAAGAGGGTAACTTCACCGGCAGCAAGGGTAGCTGGTTTGTGCCGCTGCAGGACAATGAGCGTTACCTCACCTGGAATCAATATTCGGTTACCCGGCGCGAGAACGATCTGGTTGGCAATGTTGGGCTCGGCCAGCGCTGGCGTGTCGGTAGCTGGCTGCTGGGTTATAACTCGTTTTACGACAAAGTGCTCAGCGAGAGCCTGGCGCGCGGCAGCATCGGCGCGGAAGCCTGGGGCGAGTATTTGCGCTTATCGGCCAACTATTACCACCCACTCGGCGACTGGCAGTTACGCGAAAATCAGACCCAGGAGCAGCGGATGGCCGTTGGCTATGACGTAACTGCCCAGGCGCGATTGCCGTTTTATCAGCACATCAATACCAGCGTCAGCGTCGAACAGTACTTCGGCGATAGTGTCGATCTGTTTCATTCCGGTACCGGATACCATAATCCGGTGGCGGTTTCGGTGGGACTGAATTACACCCCGGTACCGTTGGTGACGGTCACCGCTAAACACAAACAGGGTGAAAATGGCGTCAGCCAGAATAATGTCGGCCTGAAGCTGAATTATCGTTTTGGGGTTCCGCTGAAACAGCAACTGGCGGCGGATGAAGTGGCTATCAGCAACTCGCTACGCGGCAGCCGCTACGATAGCCCGGAACGCGATAATCTGCCGGTAGTGGAGTATCGACAGCGTAAGAATCTGACGGTCTATCTGGCGACTCCGCCGTGGGATCTGCACTCCGGCGAAACGGTACAGCTGAAGTTGCAAATTAATAGCCTGCACGGCATTAAATCGCTGCATTGGCAGGGGGACACTCAGGCGCTAAGCCTGACGCCGCCGGTTAATGCCAACAGTGCGGATGGCTGGAGCATCATTATGCCGGTGTGGAACAGCGAGCCGGGCGCGGTGAATCGCTGGCGTCTGTCGGTGGTGGTTGAAGATAAATCGGGTCAGCGCGTCTCTTCCAATGAGATCGCACTGGCGCTGACCGAGCCGCTGGTGACGTTTACGGCTCCCGACGTTTCCTGGACGGAATCGCCTTAGAAGATCCGTTCCTGGTGAACCCAGACGGCGGCTTCAACCCGTGATTTCAGCTTCATTTTCTTCAGCATGTGTTTCACATGCACTTTAACGGTGCTTTCGGTGATATCCAGGCGGCGGGCAATCATTTTGTTCGGCAGGCCCTGGGCAATCAGCTTCAGAATATCACGCTCGCGCGGGGTCAACTGGCTGATGTCGCGGTCGGACGTTGCACGATTAGCGCGCAGGCTGGCGGCCAGTACCGGGGTTAACGCTTCGCTTAATACCATTTCGCCTGCAGCGGCCTGCTGCAGCGCTTTCAGCAGATCTTCTGGTTCCATATCTTTCAGCAGGTAGCCGTCGGCGCCGCGTTTCAGGGCGGTCACTACGTCCTCTTCATGATTGGAGACGCTGAATACCACCACGCGGCCGGAGAGCGATTTTTCCCGCAGCTTGTCGAGCGTTTCGAGGCCGTTCATCCCTGGCATATTAAGGTCCAGTAGAATCAGGTCCGGATCCAGCGATTCCGCCAGTTCGATACCTTGTTCGCCATTACTGGCTTCGCCGATAACCTGAATGTCCGGCGCCATGCTAACCAGTTGCTTTACGCCAGTGCGCAGCATGGGATGATCATCAATGAGAAGGATGGTTGCCCGTTCCTGTTGACTCATAGGGTTCTCCTTATTGGATTGAAAACGATTTTTCCGGGATAAATGTCACCACGACTTCGGTACCGCCGGTCTCCCGGCGGCGCACCTGACAGTCGCCGCGCAAGCTTTGCGCGCGATCCCGCATAATAATTAAACCGTAATGGTTACTTCGCTCCGCGTTTTCCGGTACGCCGCGGCCGTTATCGGCAACGACTAAACGTACCTGATTATCGCGTTGTGACACGGTCACGATGACTTCCGTCGCGTTAGCATGCTTCAACGCATTGCTTAACGCCTCGCGGGCGATCTGCAGCAGGTGAATCGCCTGATGCGACGGGACAAAGCGCGGCGGCAACTGGTAATCCAGTTGTACCGTGAAACCAAAGTGCGCGCTGTACTCCTGACAACTGGCCTCCAGCGCCGGGCGCAGACCCGCCTCGGTAAGCTGCAGGCGGAAGGTGGTTAACAGCTCCCTTAGCTGCGCCCAGGAGGTATTGAGTTCGTTGCGGATCTGCCCCAACAGCAGCCGGCTTTCATCCGGCAGGCTATCGCCCTGCATCTGCAGACAGCTTACCTGCATCTTCATGCACGAGAGCGACTGGGCGATAGAGTCGTGAAGCTCGCGGGCGATGGTGGCACGCTCTTCCATCACGATGAGCTGCTGCTGTTTTTCCTGATGGCGATCCAGCGCCAGGGTGCTGGTCAACTGCTCCACCAGCGTGTCGACCAGTTGCTGTTGGTCGTGGCTCAGGTGGCGGCCAACCGGCAGCGTTGCCAGCAGGATGCCATACTGGTTATGCGCGTCTGATAGTCGCCATTTCAGCGTTGTGCCGCCATCCGGCAGCGGGGGAAGATCGCGCGGACATAGATAGCAGCCTTTATCATCGCATTCGATATCGGAGTGGCAGGCAAACTCCTGATGATTGTCTTCATCCTCGAGGTCATACACCCGCACTTCAATATCTCGTAACAGCGTCAGCCCCTGCAGACCGTTCAGCACCGGTGAGATGCGCTCGCACAGCGGGGCGCTGGAGTGTAACCGACGGTTGGCCTGCCATAAAAAGGCCAGGATCTCGTTTTTCTGCTCGAGGCCGGCGGTCTTTTCCTGTACCCGCCGTTCAAGCACGGCGTAGCTTTCCGCCAGCTCTTCCGACATGTTATTCAACGCCATGCCGAGGGTCGCCATTTCGTTGCGACCGCTGATGTGCGCGCGCTGGGTAAAATCGCGCTGGCTGACCGCCCGCGCCATACCCAGTAACTGTTTCCATGGCCGCAGCAGGCGGGCGCGCAGCCAGATAATGGTAAAGATCAGCAGCAGCGCCATGCCGATGGCGAGGATGCGGTGGATCCAGACCACGCGCTCGATACGCTGTTCGGTGGTGTGGTCGAAAGCGGTAACCAACTGGTCAATACGGTCGACAAAGTCGGCGACATCCTGTGCCACGTCGCTTTGCCTGACGGCCTGTTTCATGCCCGGTCCCAGCGACAACTGCCAATATTGCTGCAGCGCTTTCAGCTGTACTTCCTGGCCGTCACGACGCGCGGAGTATTGCAACTCCGGGCTAAATACGGTAGCGGTCATATCGTTAAACAGCTTTTGATCGTTGGCCGTCAGCGGAATAGCCGCCAGCAGGCGGTAACTCTGCATACGCAACGAGCCTGCCTTGTTAATGGCGTGGGCGCTGCCCTGCACTCCATGCACCAGGCGGGCGGATATCGCCATACCGGCCACGCCAATAATGGTGGCGAGCAGTACGATTAACGCCAACTGATTAACCAATGTGAGCGGCGTAAACAAACGTTTTAACATGGAATGGGTGGCTCCTGATGGGTCATCTCTCCGGGAGTGGCGCTTATTCTCGGCTATCCCCTGGAGTATACCCATACCCCTAAGGGATTACCCCTTAATTGTCGGTGGTAGGTGGCGTGGTGGGAGGGATAACCACGAACCCAGCAGTCGCGTGAAAAACCACACTTTTTTTCTCATAATTATCTACTCACTTCGGAGCATGATTTATTTTTGTACAAAATGGCTCGCGCTTTTCCTTTGATTTATATCAACTTACAGCCTTGAGCAACCCCTAAGGTAGCATCAGGAAATATGAATAATCAGAGGTATCTATGAGTCAATCTTCAATCCCGGAGAAGGCTAGCAGCTCAGTCATCACCGACTGGCGTCCTGAAGATCCTGAGTTTTGGCAACAGCGCGGCCACCGTGTGGCGAGCCGCAATTTATGGATCTCCGTTCCCTGTCTTTTACTGGCGTTCTGCGTCTGGATGTTGTTTAGCGCCGTCGCGGTAAACCTCAATAAAGTGGGTTTTCAGTTCACTACCGATCAGCTGTTTATGTTAACCGCATTGCCAGCGCTTTCCGGCGCGCTGCTGCGCGTACCTTATGCCTTTATGGTCCCGCTGTTCGGCGGCCGCCGCTGGACGGCGTTCAGTACCGGTATCATGATTATTCCGTGCGTTTGGCTTGGCTTTGCGGTACAGGATACTTCCACACCGTTTAGCGTGTTCGTGATTATCTCTCTGCTGTGCGGCTTTGCCGGCGCTAACTTTGCTTCCAGTATGGCGAACATCAGCTTCTTCTTCCCGAAAGAAAAGCAGGGCGGCGCGCTGGGGGTTAACGGCGGTCTGGGTAACATGGGCGTCAGCGTGATGCAGCTGGTTGCGCCGCTGGTAGTCTCGATTTCTATTTTTGCCGTTTTTGGCGGTAGCGGTAGCGAGCAGCCGGATGGCTCAATGCTGTATCTGGAAAACGCCGCGTGGATCTGGGTTCCATTCCTGATCATCTTTACCCTGGCCGCGTGGTTCTTTATGAACGATCTGTCGGCCTCAAAAGCATCGCTGAGCGAACAGTTGCCGGTACTTAAACGCCTGCATCTGTGGATTATGGCGCTGCTGTATCTGGCGACCTTTGGTTCCTTTATCGGTTTCTCCGCCGGGTTTGCGATGCTGTCAAAAACCCAGTTCCCGGACGTGCAGATTCTGCACTACGCCTTCTTCGGTCCGTTTATTGGCGCGCTGGCGCGCTCGATGGGCGGGGCGATTTCCGACCGTCTCGGCGGGACCCGCGTAACGCTGGTGAACTTCGTGGTGATGGCTATTTTCTGCGCGTTACTGTTCCTGACTCTGCCGACAAATGGTCAGGGCGGCAACTTCATCGCCTTCTTCGCGGTATTTATGGTGCTGTTCCTGACCGCCGGGCTGGGCAGCGCCTCTACCTTCCAGATGATTTCCGTGATCTTCCGTAAGCTTACGATGGACCGTGTGAAAGCGCAGGGTGGCAGCGAAGCGCAAGCGATGCGTGAAGCGGCGACGGATACCGCCGCGGCGTTGGGCTTTATTTCGGCGATTGGCGCGATCGGTGGTTTCTTTATTCCGAAAGCGTTCGGTATTTCGCTTGATCTGACCGGCTCGCCGGCCGGGGCAATGAAAGTCTTCCTCGTTTTTTATATTGCCTGCGTAGTAATCACCTGGGCGGTATACGGCCGTAAACAGAAATAAGTCTTTTCTTAATGTGAAGTGACAGGGCGCGCCACAGGGTGCGCCCTTTTTATTATTTGTTGTTAGTTACAACATACTTTTACTTGTGCAAAGCTGTTGAATTCAGGGAAATAACTATCGGTACGTCATCTACCACTTAATACCTAAGCGTGGCATAAATCCCGGTTAACATTCTGTCATATTTAAAATAATCCTTATAAAACAATTGGATATTTAATAAATATCGTTACTACTTTGGTGGTATCTGCGGGTTGGGTGCGGATTTATAAGCTATTTCGCATTGATCGCCATCAATTCTCCTCTTCCGGCATGGCGCTATTTTCGCTGCAAATCCAGCAATGTCGATTTATCAGAGAGCCGTCAGGCTCCATATCAGGAGAAACCCGATGAGTAAATTTCTGGACCGGTTTCGCTACTTCAAACAGAAGGGTGAAACCTTTGCCGATGGGCACGGCCAGCTTCTTAAAACCAACCGGGATTGGGAGGATGGATACCGCCAGCGTTGGCAGCATGACAAAATCGTGCGTTCCACTCACGGTGTGAACTGCACCGGCTCATGCAGCTGGAAAATTTATGTCAAAAATGGCCTGGTCACCTGGGAAACCCAGCAAACTGATTACCCGCGTACCCGCCCCGATCTGCCGAACCATGAACCACGCGGCTGCCCGCGCGGCGCCAGCTACTCCTGGTATCTGTACAGCGCTAACCGCCTGAAATATCCGCTGATGCGTAAGCGTCTGATGAAGATGTGGCGTGAAGCGAAAGTTCAGCATAGCGATCCGGTTGAGGCATGGGCTTCAATTATTGAAGATGCCGATAAAGCGAAAAGCTTTAAACAGGCCCGCGGTCGCGGCGGTTTTGTTCGTTCTTCATGGAAAGAAGTGAACGAACTGATTGCCGCTTCAAACGTCTATACCGTCAAAACTTACGGTCCAGACCGCGTGGCAGGCTTTTCGCCGATCCCGGCGATGTCGATGGTTTCCTATGCGTCCGGCGCCCGTTACCTGTCGCTGATTGGCGGTACCTGTCTGAGCTTCTACGACTGGTACTGCGACCTGCCGCCAGCCTCGCCGATGACCTGGGGCGAACAGACCGATGTGCCGGAATCTGCCGACTGGTATAACTCCAGCTACATCATCGCCTGGGGCTCCAACGTCCCGCAGACCCGTACCCCGGACGCGCATTTCTTTACCGAAGTTCGCTACAAAGGGACCAAAACCGTGGCGATTACTCCGGACTATGCCGAAATCGCCAAGCTCTGCGATCTGTGGCTGGCGCCGAAGCAGGGTACCGATGCCGCGATGGCGCTGGCGATGGGCCACGTCATGCTGCGTGAGTTCCACCTCGATAAACCGAGCCAGTACTTCACCGATTACGTACGTCGCTACACCGACATGCCGATGCTGGTCATGCTCGAAGAGCGCGACGGCTACTATGCCGCTGGCCGTATGCTGCGCGCTGCCGACCTGGTTGACTCCCTGGGCCAGGAGCAGAATCCGGAATGGAAAACCGTCGCCTTTGACGAGAAGGGCGAAATGACCGTACCTAACGGTTCTCTGGGTTTCCGCTGGGGCGACAAAGGCAAGTGGAACCTCGAACAGCGCGATGGTAAAACCGGCGAAGAAATTGAGCTGCGCCTGAGCCTGCTTGGCAGCCATGATGATATCGCCAACGTCGGTTTCCCATACTTTGGCGGCGAAGGTTCCGAGCATTTCAACAAAGTCGACCTCGAAAACATTCTGCTGCACAAACTGCCGGTAAAACGCCTGCAGATGGCCGATGGTTCCACCGCGCTGGTGACTACCGTTTATGACCTGACCATGGCGAACTACGGCCTGGAACGCGGTCTGAACGATGAAAACTGCGCGACCAGCTACGATGACGTCAAGGCGTACACTCCGGCCTGGGCAGAAAAAATCACCGGCGTATCCCGCGCGCACATCATCCGTACCGCGCGCGAATTTGCCGATAACGCCGATAAGACCCATGGCCGCTCGATGATTATCGTCGGTGCGGGCCTGAACCACTGGTTCCATCTGGACATGAACTACCGCGGGCTGATCAACATGCTGATCTTCTGCGGCTGCGTTGGCCAGAGCGGCGGCGGTTGGGCGCACTACGTTGGTCAGGAAAAACTGCGTCCGCAGACCGGCTGGCAGCCGCTGGCGTTCGGCCTTGACTGGCAGCGTCCGGCACGCCACATGAACAGTACATCGTACTTCTATAACCACTCCAGCCAGTGGCGCTATGAAACCGTCACCGCGCAGGAACTGCTGTCGCCGATGGCGGATAAATCCCGCTACAGCGGACATCTGATCGACTTCAACGTGCGCGCTGAGCGTATGGGCTGGCTGCCGTCGGCGCCGCAGCTGGGCGTGAACCCGCTGCGTATTGCTGACGAAGCGAAGAAAGCCGGCATGACGCCGGTCGATTACACCGTGAAATCGCTGAAAGAGGGGTCTATTCGCTTTGCGGCCGAGCAGCCGGAGAACGGTAAAAACCATCCCCGTAACCTGTTTATCTGGCGTTCCAACCTGCTGGGCTCCTCCGGTAAAGGCCATGAATATATGCTCAAGTACCTGCTGGGTACCGAGAACGGTATTCAGGGCAAAGACCTTGGCAAGCAGGGCGGCGTGAAGCCGGAAGAAGTCGAATGGCGGGATAACGGTCTCGACGGCAAACTGGATCTGGTCGTCACGCTCGACTTCCGTCTGTCGAGCACCTGTCTGTACTCCGACATCGTACTGCCGACCGCAACCTGGTACGAAAAAGACGATATGAATACCTCGGATATGCATCCGTTTATTCACCCGCTGTCTGCCGCCGTTGACCCGGCCTGGGAATCCAAAAGCGACTGGGACATCTATAAAGGTATCGCTAAGAAATTCTCTGAAGTCTGCGTAGGCCACCTCGGCAAAGAAACCGACGTCGTGACGCTGCCGATTCAGCACGATTCCGCCGCGGAAATGGCGCAGCCGTTTGACGTTAAAGACTGGAAAAAAGGCGAATGTGACCTGATCCCAGGTAAAACCGCGCCGCATATTATTCCGGTCGAGCGTGATTATCCGGCGACCTACGAGCGTTTCACCTCTATCGGCCCGCTGCTGGAAACCATCGGCAACGGCGGTAAAGGTATCGCCTGGAATACCCAGAGCGAGATGGACCTGCTGCGTAAGCTCAACTACACCAAGGCGGAAGGCCCGGCGAAAGGCCAGCCGAAGCTGGAGACCGCTATTGACGCCGCTGAGATGATCCTCACTCTCGCGCCGGAAACTAACGGTCAGGTAGCTGTGAAGGCGTGGAAAGCGCTGAGCGAATTTACCGGCCGCGACCATGCGCATCTGGCGCTGAACAAAGAAGACGAGAAGATCCGCTTCCGCGATATTCAGGCGCAGCCGCGTAAGATCATCTCCAGCCCGACCTGGTCTGGCCTGGAAGACGAACATGTCTCCTATAACGCTGGCTACACCAACGTCCACGAGCTGATACCGTGGCGTACGCTGTCCGGCCGTCAGTCGCTGTATCAGGATCACCAGTGGATGCGCGACTTTGGCGAAAGCCTGCTGGTCTATCGTCCGCCGATTGACACCCGTTCGGTGAAAGCGGTGATGGGCGAGAAGTCCAACGGCAATAAGGAGAAGGCGCTGAACTTCCTGACGCCGCACCAGAAGTGGGGGATTCACTCTACTTATAGCGATAACCTGCTGATGCTGACTCTGTCGCGCGGCGGGCCGATCGTCTGGATGAGCGAAGCGGATGCGAAAGATCTGGGTATCGAGGATAACGACTGGATCGAAGTCTTCAACGCCAACGGCGCCCTGACGGCGCGTGCGGTAGTGAGCCAGCGCGTACCGGCAGGAATGACCATGATGTACCACGCGCAGGAACGTATCGTTAACCTGCCGGGTTCTGAAGTTACCGGTCAGCGCGGGGGGATCCACAACTCGGTTACCCGTATTACGCCAAAACCGACCCATATGATCGGCGGCTACGGCCACCTGGCGTACGGCTTTAACTACTATGGCACCGTCGGTTCCAACCGCGATGAGTTTGTTGTGGTACGTAAGATGAAGAACATTAACTGGTTAGACGGCGAAGGTAATGACCAGGTACAGGAGAGCGTAAAATGAAAATTCGTTCACAAGTCGGCATGGTGCTGAATCTCGATAAATGCATCGGCTGCCACACCTGCTCCGTAACCTGCAAAAACGTCTGGACCAGTCGTGAAGGGATGGAGTACGCCTGGTTTAACAACGTAGAAAGTAAGCCGGGCGTCGGTTTCCCGAACGACTGGGAAAACCAGGAAAAATGGAAAGGCGGCTGGATCCGTAAAATCAACGGTAAACTGCAGCCGCGCATGGGCAACCGCGCGATGCTGCTGGGTAAAATCTTCGCCAACCCGCATCTGCCGGGAATCGATGATTACTACGAGCCGTTTGATTTTGACTACCAGAATCTGCATAACGCGCCGGAAAGCAAACATCAGCCGATCGCTCGTCCGCGTTCGCTGATTACCGGCCAGCGGATGGACAAAATTACCAGCGGCCCGAACTGGGAAGAGATCCTCGGCGGCGAGTTTGAAAAACGCGCCAAAGACCAGAACTTCGAAAACATGCAGAAGGCGATGTACGGCCAGTTCGAAAACACCTTCATGATGTATCTGCCGCGCTTATGCGAGCACTGCCTGAACCCGGCGTGCGTCGCGACCTGCCCGAGCGGTGCCATCTATAAGCGTGAAGAAGACGGTATTGTCCTGATCGACCAGGATAAGTGCCGCGGCTGGCGTATGTGCATCACCGGCTGCCCGTACAAGAAGATCTATTTCAACTGGAAGAGCGGGAAATCCGAGAAATGCATCTTCTGCTACCCGCGTATTGAATCCGGGATGCCGACGGTGTGTTCCGAAACCTGTGTGGGACGTATTCGCTATCTCGGTGTCCTGCTCTACGACGCGGACGCGATTGAAAACGCAGCCAGCACCGAGAATGAGAAAGATCTGTATCAGCGTCAACTGGACGTCTTCCTCGATCCTAACGATCCAAAAGTGATTGAACAGGCGTTAAAAGATGGCGTACCGCAGGGCGTAATTGAAGCCGCGCAGCAGTCGCCGGTTTACAAAATGGCGATGGACTGGAAGCTGGCGCTGCCGCTGCACCCGGAATATCGCACCTTGCCAATGGTCTGGTACGTGCCGCCGCTGTCGCCGATTCAGTCCGCCGCCGATGCGGGCGAACTGGGTAGCAACGGGATCCTGCCGGATGTAGAAAGCCTGCGTATTCCAGTCCAGTATCTGGCGAACCTGCTGACCGCGGGCGATACCCAGCCGGTACTGCTGGCGCTGAAACGTATGCTGGCGATGCGCCACTTCAAACGTGCGGAAACCGTCGACGGCGTCGTCGATACCCGCGCGCTGGAAGAGGTTGGGCTGAGCGAAGCGCAGGCGCAGGAGATGTACCGTTATCTGGCCATCGCCAACTACGAAGATCGTTTCGTGGTGCCGAGCAGCCATCGCGAACAGGCCCGCGATGCTTTCCCGGAGAAGAGCGGTTGCGGCTTTACCTTCGGCGATGGTTGCCACGGTTCTGACAGCGAATTCAACCTGTTTAACAGCCGTCGCATTGACGCCATTGACGTTACCAGCAAAACGGAGCCGCACGCATGATTGAACTCGTGATTGTGTCGCGTCTGCTCGAATACCCTGACGCTGCCTTATGGCAGCATCAGCAGGAGATGTTCGAGGCTCTCGCGTCATCGGAAAAACTCGCCAAAGAAGATGCCCAGGCGCTGGGCGTTTTCCTGCGCGATTTAGTGGCTCAGGATCCGCTGGACGCCCAATCGGCGTATAGCGAGCTGTTTGACCGCGGCCGCGCCACCTCGCTGCTGCTGTTTGAACATGTTCACGGCGAGTCCCGCGATCGCGGGCAGGCGATGGTCGACCTGATGGCGCAGTACGAGCGCCACGGTCTGCTGCTGGATAGCCATGAGCTGCCGGATCACCTGCCGCTGTACCTTGAGTATCTGGCGCAGTTGCCGGAAGAGGAAGCGCTTGGCGGCCTGCGGGACGTTGCGCCAATCCTTGGCCTGCTCAGCGCGCGTCTGCAACAGCGCGAGAGCCGCTATGCGGTGTTGTTCGAGCTGCTGTTGAAGCTTGCCAATACTCAGGTCGATAGCCAGAAAGTGGCGGAGAAGATTGCCGACGAGGCCCGCGACGATACACCGCAGGCGCTGGATGCCGTCTGGGAAGAAGAGCAGGTCAAATTCTTTGCCGACCAGGGCTGCGGCGAGTCGGACATCTCCGCTCACCAGCGCCGTTTTGCCGGAGCCGTGGCCCCGCAATATTTGAATATCTCTAACGGAGGACAGCACTAATGCACTTCCTGAATATGTTCTTCTTTGACATCTATCCGTACATTGCGGGTTCAGTGTTCCTTATTGGCAGCTGGCTGCGCTACGACTACGGCCAGTACACCTGGCGCGCCGCCTCCAGTCAGATGCTGGATCGTAAAGGGATGAACCTGGCGTCAAACCTGTTCCATATCGGGATCCTGGGTATTTTTGCCGGTCACTTCCTCGGCATGCTGACCCCGCACTGGATGTATGAGTCCTTCCTGCCGATCGACGTGAAGCAGAAAATGGCGATGTTTGCCGGCGGGGCGTGCGGCGTGATGACGTTGGTCGGCGGTTTACTGCTGCTCAAGCGCCGTCTGCTGAGCCCGCGCGTTCGTGCTACCACCACCACAGCGGATATCCTGATCCTCTCGTTGCTGATGGTGCAATGCGCGCTGGGTCTGCTGACCATTCCATTCTCCGCCCAGCATATGGACGGTAGCGAAATGATGAAACTGGTCGGCTGGGCGCAGTCGGTGGTGACCTTCCACGGCGGAGCTTCGCAGCATCTCGATGGCGTAGCTTTTGTCTTCCGAGTTCACCTGGTGCTGGGGATGACGCTGTTCCTGCTGTTCCCGTTCTCGCGCCTGGTTCACATCTGGAGCGCGCCGGTCGAGTACCTGACGCGCAAATACCAGATTGTGCGCGCGCGTCGCTAGTTCATTCGCGACGGCTGACTTACCCCGCCATGGCGGGGTTTTTTTTCGCCCCAGCCAAGGTTGTTGCCCGCCGCAGCAAACAAAATCAGCACCCCTCCAGCCAACTGCAGCGGCGTGAGCGCATGATGGAAAACCAGATAGTCAACCACGATAGCCATCAGCGGATAGATAAACGAGAGCGAACCAGTGACCGGCGTCGGCAGCTTTTGAATTGCACTATATAAAAGTTGATACATAATCCCGGTATGGACGATGCCGAGGATCAGCAAATAGCGCCAGGGAAAATGGCCGTTAAACTCGGGGGCATGAACCAGCGGCAAAAGCATTACCGTACCGACGATAACCTGAATAAAAGCGATATGCTGCGCCGGTAGCGGCTGCAGCTTGCGGGCGATAATGGCGGTCAGGGCATAAAAAAACGCCGCGCATAACGCCAGTGCAATGCCAGTAACGAGATTGTCTCCGTGGGTGGGAGTTAGTTCGCTCGATAGCAGAATCACCACGCCGCCGAAGGCCAGCAGTAACCATCCCCATTTTACCGCGCTTACCCTTTCACCTAGTATCATGCTCAGTAATACCAGCATAAAGGGCTGGGTGTTGTAGACCACGGTGGCCATCCCGATAGAAACGCGTGAGTAGGCGGCAAACAGCAGCAGCCAGTTGATCACCAGCGCGACGCCGCCAAGGACTGCCAGCGCCAGAGTGAGGCGCGTCAGGCGGCTGAAGGGTTGCCGGCTTAACAAAATAAACAGCAATAATGTGACCGCGCCGATAAGACAGCGCCAGAAAACCACGTCGATTACCGGCAACCCTGAGAGCAGCACGAATGCGCCAATCGAGCCGGAAATGATCATCGCCAGGCTCATCTGCCAGACACCACGAGAAAGCTGCATATTTCACCTCCAGAAGTTTTCCATTATTGTCGTGAAAAGCCTGACAGCTTGATATATCTGAAATAAGGTAAAAACAGATGAATGCCTTTATTAATTAGGTGAAATAAATGGAATACGTAATTGATGAAATAGACCGGGCTATTCTGACCTGCCTGACACAAGATGCCAGAGTTTCGCTCAAGGTATTGAGCGCGCAGGTGGGATTGACCTCGCCGAGTACCGCCGAGCGGGTAAAACGCCTTGAGGAAAAAGGGGTTATTGAGGGTTATGGCGCGCGGGTGAATCTGGCGGCGCTGGGATATAGTCTGCAGGCATTAGTACGAGTGAGACCGCTACCGGGATTGCTGCAAAAAGTGGATAAATATATCCAGGCTATGCCGGAGTGTATTGAAAGTGACAAGGTCACCGGAGAGGATTGTTTTGTTATGCGTCTTGTGGTCCGTGATATTGCGCAGCTGGATACGATACTGGATGGTCTCGCAGAGTATGCGCAGTGCAATACGTCGGTGGTGAAGAGTTCACCGGTAAAAAGACGATTGCCCCCGCTGTGAGTTTTCCCGGAGGCGGTGCTGCGCACCTGTCCGGGCTACCAAACGGCACCACCTGTAGCCTCGCTAAGCGAAGCGCGAGCGAGGAGATAGCAGTGCAAGTGGCTGAGAGAGTGCGAGAGTGTGTAGCCTCGCTAAGCGAAGCGCGAGCGAGGAGATAGCAGTGCAGGTGGCTAAAGAGAATGCAACAGTAGTGGGGGAAGGATTACTCGGCGCTAAAGCGCCTCGCCCTTCGGGCCGTTGCCTGCGGCAACGTTCTCTCACTGACGCTCGAGTCGAACCTTAGTCGAAGCTTCTCATCCTTCCCCGTAGGGCAGAACATAGAATATCGCAGGTAGATTAAGCTGAACATGACATGAGGAGATGGTGGTGGGGGAAGGATTACTCGGCGCTAAAGCGCCTCGCCCTTCGGGCCGTTGCCTGCGGCAACGTTCTCTCGCTGACGCTCGAGTCGAACCTTAGTCGAAGCTTCTCATCCTTCCCCGTAGGGCAGAA
>NZ_JBEAIL010000022.1:0-118003 GCF_040064495.1 Klebsiella sp. CN_Kp097
GGGAGATGTACCCGGATAGCGGCTGGCGCCTTATCCGGGCTACAGGCCAGCTTCGTTTTGTAGCCCCGGTAAGCGCAGCGCCACCGGGGAACAGGCATTACTGACTCAAATCCAGCTGATAAATAGCGAAACCGATATCATCAGTCGCCACCTGCCGCATCGGATACTGTGCTTTCTCTTTGATAAACGCCGCGGCTTTGTCGCCAGGCGAGGTCTCAAAGCGAATATCCAACGGCGTTTTGCTGTGGATCGGCGCCAGTCGCCAGTTGTTATCCGCCGCCGGATGGATCGCGCCATCTTTCTTCGACTGTGCGCCAATCCACGCCGCCAGCACCGAACGGTTTTCGTCCGGGGAGGCAAAAGCGATATGGCTGTCGCCGGTACCGGCGAATTTGCCGCCGTAGGCGCGATAGTTATTGGTGGCGACGAGGAAGGTGGCCTGCGGATCGATAGGCTTACCGTTAAAGGTCAGGTCTTTGATGCGTTCTGACTGCGGGTGAATCATCTGGCACTCGCCGTCGTAGCGCGCCGGTTGTCTGACGTCGATCTGGTAATTGACGCCGTCAATCACGTCGAAGTTATAGGTGCGGAACCCGTCCCAGTTAATCAGCGACTGTGGTTTGCTGCTGGCGGGGTCAATCTGGTTAAACTGCCCGGCGGAGCATTCGAGCCACTCCTTGACCTCTTTACCGCTTACCTTCATCACCACCAGCGTGTTCGGGTAGAGATAGAGGTCGGCGGCGTTACGGAAGGTGAGCTGGCCTTTTTCCACTTCGACAAAGCTTGCCGGATCGTTTTTACGCCCACCGACTTTAAACGGCGCGGCGGCGGAAAGCACCGGCAACTTCGCCAGATCCGGATCGCCCTGAATGTAGTGTTCGACATAGGCCTTTTGCGCCATGTTGACCACCTGCACCGTCGGGTCGTCCTGCACCAGCGCCAGGTAGCTGTACATGTTGTCGGCGGACTTGCCGATAGGCTTGCTGACGAATTCGCGAGTGGCGTCGTGATCGGCTTTCAGCACCGCCACCATTTTACTATCTTCCGCCGCCAGCGATTTTTTCGCTACCGCGTCGTAAATAGGTCGCGCTTCGGCTTTAGCCTGCGTCACTTGCCATTTACCGCTGTCGTTATTCAGCACCAAATCGACCACCCCGAGATGATCGCCCCACATTCCCGGCATTACCGCCGGAATACCATTCAGCGTACCTTTGGCGATATCCGCGCCTTTAATACTGGCGAAGTCTTTACCGGGGAACACCGCGTGGGCGTGGCCGAACATAATGGCGTCAACGCCCGGCACCTGGCTTAAGTAGTAGACCGAGTTTTCCGCCATTGCCTGATAGGGGTCGGCGGAGAGGCCGGAATGCGCAACCACGACTACCACATCAGCGCCTTTCGCGCGCATCTCCGGTACATACTTACGCGCGGTTTCAGTGATGTCGTTGACCTTCACCTTGCCGCTGAGGTTAGCTTTATCCCAGGTCATGATCTGCGGCGGCACAAAACCGATATAGCCGATGCGCAGGGTATGGGGTTGACCATCGCTATCCTGAACCTCGGTATCCTGAATCAGGTAGGGCGTAAACATCGGTTTGCCGGTTTTGAGATCGATAATGTTGGCGTTAACGTAGGGGAATTTCGCCCCGGCCAGCGCCTTGTGCAGGAAGTCGAGACCGTAGTTGAATTCATGGTTTCCCAGATTGCCGACGGCGTAATTCAGGGTGTTCATCGCCTTATAAACCGGATGCACATCCCCCTCTTTAAGTCCTTTTGCCGCCATATAGTCGCCCAGTGGGCTACCCTGAATAACATCGCCGTTATCCACCAGCACGCTGTTTTTCGCTTCCGCGCGGGCTTTTTCAATCAGGCTGGCGGTTCTGACCAGGCCGAATTTTTCCGTCGCGGCATCTTTGTAGTAATCGAAATCCATCATATTGCTGTGCAGATCGGTGGTTTCCATGATCCGCAGGTCGACCGTCGCCGCGTTGACGCTGGCCGCCACCAGCGTGGCCAGCAGCGTTGCGCTAAACTTAATCATCAGAGGCGTCCTTTTTTATGAGCAATGGCACAAAAGAAAATGTATTTACATTCTGTTGCTTACAGAATTGTGAATTCTGCCAGAAAAGCGTGAATGGAAACCGCTAGTGTTATCACAGATAGCGGAACTGGTGATGATGCGATATAAATAAAACAACGAGTTAACGCCACTGTAACCAGAAGAGGTGGAGAATGTTAGAACAAGTATGTCAGCTTGCACGGACCGCGGGCGATGCCATCATGGATGTCTACGATGGGAACCAGCCGATGGATGTGAGCAGCAAAAAGGATGATTCTCCGGTTACCGCGGCGGATATCGCCGCGCATAAAGTCATTGTCAGCGGCCTGCAGGCGCTGGATGCAGCAATCCCGATCCTCTCCGAAGAGGATCCGCCGGCGTGGGAAGTGCGGCAGCACTGGCAGCGCTACTGGCTGGTCGATCCGCTGGACGGCACCAAAGAGTTTATCAAGCGCAACGGCGAATTCACCGTTAATATCGCGCTGATTGAAAACGGCAAACCGACGCTGGGCGTGGTGTACGCGCCGGTGATGAAAGTGATGTACAGCGCGCAAAATGGCAAGGCGTGGAAAGAAGAGTGCGGCGTGCGCAAGCAGATTCAGGTTCGCGATGCTCGCCCGCCGCTGGTGGTGATTAGCCGCTCCCATGGTAACGATCCGGAGCTGCAGGAGTATCTGGAGCAACTGGGCGAGCACCAGACCACCTCAATCGGTTCGTCGCTGAAATTCTGCCTGGTGGCGGAAGGCCAGGCGCAGCTCTATCCGCGCTTCGGGCCGACCAGCACCTGGGACACTGCCGCCGGTCATGCGGTCGCGGTAGCCGCCGGGGCGCACGTTCACGACTGGCAGGGTAAAACCCTCGACTACACGCCGCGTGAATCCTTCCTCAACCCCGGCTTCCGCGTCTCTATTTATTAAGCAGCTTATGCAGCAGGCCGACAACCTGCTGTACCTCTTGCTGGGTCAGCGCGCCGTCTTTTGCCCACTGAACGCGTCCGTCTTTGTCTAACACCACAATCGCCGAACTGCCTTCATCGAGCTGCCAGGCTTTGCGTGCGAGACCGTTGCTGTCGACGATAAACTGCGACCACGGATAGAGCTGTTTATTGCTCTCAATGCTGCTGCGCACGAACATCCCGGAACCGGGGATCGCGTCATCGGTATTGACGATGGTGGTGGTCTGGTAGCGGTCGTGCGGCAGGCCAGCCGCCTTAATCGCCTCAATCAGATTGGCATTTTTCTCTTTTGCCGAGGTGCGCCCGGCAATATGCTGGATGACGCGCACTTTTCCCGCCAGCTGCGAGCTATTCCAGTTTTTGTAGCTAAACTTATCGTTACTCAGTACCAGTTCTCCGCGGTCGGCGATGCCTACCGGCGCGACGCGTTGACCGTCGACAAAATTATGTGCCGAAGCCATTAACGGCAACAGGAGGGCGGAAACCGCCAGCAACTTACGTAGGGTCATGAGATATCCTTTTTTATATGCAGGTGATCCGACCACTTGGTCTTGTTTAATGATAAGTGCGAATTGTCGCCATTACCCGCAAGCGTGATGCCAGTTTGCGTGCCAACGCACACATTCAATAAAAAACGGAAACTTATACTAACAACTACGTATGCCTGAAACGAAAATTCTGAATTATTGTCATCAAAGGGTAAAAAAACTTCTACAGACTGGGTGACTTCGGAAATCTGGACTATAGTTTTAGGGCATTAAAATTTGCGCTCCCGATACGCGGGCTAACTGTGGCACCGCAGGAGCGTAACCCTGGCAGGAGACAACAATGAAAATTTTCCAACGCTACAATCCGCTGCAAGTGGCGAAGTACGTGAAGATCCTGTTTCGTGGACGGTTGTACATCAAGGACGTTGGCGCTTTTGAATTTGATAAGGGCAAAATCCTTATCCCGAAGGTTAAGGACAAGCTGCACTTCTCAGTGATGTCCGAGGTCAATCGTCAGGTTATGCGTCTGCAAACAGAGACCGCATAACGTGGTATGACGGCACGAAAAAAAACGGCTCCCGATGGGAGCCGTTGATGTTTTCAGGGCCGCTTACGCCGCACCTTTCTCTTTTTTCGCCGCTTCTTCGATATCAGGCAGTTTCGGTACCAGCACCGTTGGTTTGTTATCGATACGGGTGACCAGCAGCTGGTCGATACGGTAGTTATCGATATCCACCACTTCAAACTTGTAACCGGAGAACTTCACCGCATCGGTGCGTTTCGGGATCTTACGCAGCATGAACATCATAAAGCCGCCGATGGTCTCGTAATTATCGGACTGCGGGAATTCATCGATATCCAGCACGCGCATCACGTCGTCGATCGGCGTCCCGCCGTCAATCAGCCAGGAGTTCTCATCGCGGGCGACGATTTGTTCTTCCAGCCCCTGGCCGACCAGGTCGCCCATCAGGGTAGTCATGACGTCGTTGAGGGTGATAATCCCCACCACCAGCGCGTATTCGTTCATGATCACCGCGAAGTCTTCGCCGGCGGTTTTAAAGCTTTCCAGCGCTTCAGAGAGGGTCAGGGTATCCGGCACGATCAGCGTATTGCGGATCTGCACGCCGCCGGTTAACACCAGACTCTGGTTTGCCAGTACGCGGTTCAGCAGGTCTTTGGAATCGACGTAGCCGATGATGTGATCGATATCCTCGTTACATACCAGGAACTTGGAGTGCGGATGTTCCGCCACTTTATTCTTCAGGCTCTGCTCGTCTTCGTGCAGATCGAACCAAATCACGTTTTCACGCGGAGTCATCGAAGAGGGGACGGTACGGGACTCCAGCTCAAAGACGTTTTCAATTAATTCGTGTTCCTGTTTACGCAGTACCCCGGCCAGCGCACCGGCTTCCACCACCGCGTAAATATCATCAGAGGTGATGTCGTCTTTACGCACCATTGGGATTTTAAACAGGCGGAAGATGTTGTTCGCCATGCCGTTAAACAGCCACACCAGCGGGCGGAAGACCAGTAAACAGAAGCGCATCGGGTTGATGATGCGCAAAGCCACGGCTTCTGGCGCAATCATACCGATGCGTTTCGGCGTCAGGTCAGCAAACAGGATGAACAGGCTGGTGACCAGGGTGAAGGAGAAAATAAAGCTCAGCTGCTCGGAAAGCTCCGGCGACATGTAGCGGCTCAGTACGCTGTGGAAAGCAGGCGAAAAGGCGGCATCGCCGACGATACCACCGAGAATGGCCACGGCGTTAAGGCCGATCTGCACGACGGTGAAGAAGGTGCCAGGATTTTCCTGCATTTTGAGAACGCGCTGCGCGTTCACATTGCCTTCATCAGCCAGCAATTTGAGTTTGATTTTACGTGATGCGGCCAGTGAGATTTCAGAGATCGAAAAAAATGCACTGACGGCAATAAGGAAAAGTATTACTAAAATACTGTTTAACATATCTTTTCTGACCGTTGAGGCCAGATCCTCGGAAGGGAAGTGGATAACTCTTTTAATGTGGAATACATAAAAAACCGGTCCGAAGGCGCTGGACCGGCTATGACACAGCGTAGTATAGCGTAAATGTCTGTAAAGCCACCAGAGCGATAATTATTCTCGCCAGCGGCCTTACTCTTCAGGATTACGCCTGCGGGGGGAGGCAAACGCCAATCCCGCCGATACCGCAGTAGCCGTACGGATTTTTGTGCAGATACTGCTGATGATCGTCCTCGGCATAGTAGAACGGTTTCGCCGTGGCGATTTCGGTGGTGATCTCGCGGGTGTCGTTGGCGTCGCGCATCGCTGCCTGGTAACGCAGCATGCTGGCCTGCGCCGCTTCAAGCTGCTCTGGCGTCAGCGGGTAGATAGCCGAACGGTACTGCGTGCCGTGGTCGTTACCCTGCTGCATCCCTTGCGCCGGATCGTGGTTCTCCCAGAAAACCTGCAGCAGTTGTTCATAGCTGATGACCTGCGGGTCATACACCACACGCACCGCTTCCGCGTGCCCGGTGTCGCCGCTGCAGACTTCGCGATAGGTTGGATTTGGCGTGTAGCCGCCGGTATAGCCCGCCGCGGTGCTGTAGACCCCCGGCAATTGCCAGAACAGACGCTCGACGCCCCAGAAGCAGCCCATCGCGAACAGCGCGACCTCCATTCCTTCAGGAACATTGGTCATTGAGTGGCCGTTAACGGCGTGGAGCGTTGCTACCGGCATCGGCGTGTTGCGCCCCGGTAGTGCATCCGCCTGGGCGACAAGATGCGTTTTATCAAATAGACTCACGGTTGGCCTCGCAATTTGTGGTTAAGGTTGTAACGTCGCGTATCTTTTTAGACAATAAACACGCTCAATACGTCTAAATTTAAACATAAGAATTATTTGGGTTACCGTCACTTTTTCAACCCTTAGTTGTTAGGGTTTTGTTAAGCCGTGGAGCGGCACTTGCGTTTCCTTCGGGGGGAAACAAGGATATTCAGGAGAACACGTGCAACAAATCCGCCAGATATGCGTTACCAGCCTTTTGCTGGTCAGCGGGGTCGCCAGCGCAGCGAATGTGCGTTTGCAGGTTGAGGGGTTATCCGGGGAACTGGAAAAAAACGTCCGCGCCCAACTATCCACGATCCAGAGCGATGAAGTCACGCCGGACCGTCGTTTTCGCGCGCGCGTCGATGACGCCATCCGCGAGGGGCTGAAAGCGCTGGGTTACTATGAACCCACCATCGATTTCGATCTACGTCCGCCGCCCAAAAAAGGGCGCCAGGTACTGATTGCCAAAGTAACTCCCGGCGAGCCGGTGCGCATTGGCGGTACCGAGGTGATCCTGCGCGGCGGCGCGCGCACCGACCACGATTATCTGGACCTGCTGAAAACGCGTCCGGCAATTGGCACGGTACTTAATCACAGCGATTATGACGGCTTCAAAAGCTCGCTCACCAAGGTGGCGCTGCGTAAAGGCTATTTCGATAGCGAGTTCAATAAAAGCCAGCTCGGCGTGTCGCTCGACCGCCATCAGGCTTTCTGGGATATCGATTACAACAGCGGCGAGCGCTACCGCTTTGGTCCGGTAAGTTTTACCGGTTCGCAGATCCGCGAAGAGTACCTGCAAAGTCTGGTGCCCTTTAAACAGGGGGATTATTACACCTCGCAGGATTTGGCGGAGCTGAACCGCCGCCTGGCGGCGACCGGCTGGTTTAACTCGGTGGTCGTCGCGCCGCAGTTTGATAAATCACGCAAAACCAAGGTGCTGCCTCTGCAGGGCGTCGTTTCGCCACGCAAAGAGAACACCGTGGAAACCGGGGTCGGCTATTCGACAGACGTCGGGCCGCGCGTGAAAGCGACGTGGAAAAAGCCGTGGATGAACTCCTACGGCCACAGCCTGAGCTCCAGCATCAGCCTCTCCGCGCCGGAGCAGCAGTTCGATTTCAGCTACAAAGTCCCGCTGTTAAAAAGCCCGCTTGAGCAGTATTACCTGATGCAGGGCGGTTTTAAGCGTACCGACCTTAACGATACCAAGGCCGACTCCACCACCCTGGCGCTGTCGCGCTATTGGGAGATGTCGAGTGGCTGGCAGCGCGCGATTAATCTGCGCTGGAGTCTGGACCACTTTACCCAGGCTAACGTCACCAATACCACCATGCTGCTTTATCCCGGCGTCTCGGTGAACCGGACCCGCTCCCGCGGCGGCCTGATGCCAACCTGGGGCGATTCCCAGCGCTATTCGGTGGACTACTCCAACACCATGTGGGGCTCGGACATTAACTTTATCGTCATGCAGGCGCAGGACGTGTGGATCCGCACCCTCTATGACCGCCACCGCTTCGTGGTGCGCGGCAACCTCGGCTGGATTGAAGCCGATGACTTCAGCAAAGTTCCGCCGGATCTGCGTTTCTTCGCCGGTGGCGACCGCAGCATTCGTGGTTATAAATACAAGTCGATCTCGCCGAAAGACGACGACGGCAAGCTGATCGGTGCGTCAAAGCTGGCGACAGGCTCGCTGGAGTATCAATACAACGTCACCGGAAAATGGTGGGGGGCGATGTTTATTGACAGCGGCGAAGCGGTGAGCGACATCCGTAAAAGCGATTTTAAAACCGGCGCGGGCGTCGGCGTGCGCTGGCAATCGCCGGTCGGGCCGATCAAGCTGGATATCGCCAGACCTATCGGCGACAAAGAAGAACACGGTTTACAGTTTTATATCGGTCTGGGGCCTGAATTATGAGTTTATGGAAGAAGATAAGCCTCGGCGTATTACTCTTTTTAGTGTTGCTGATTGGTGCGGTTGGCTTTTTAGTCGGCACTACTACCGGTTTGCATCTGGTACTGAAAGCGGCGGACCGCTGGGTGCCGGGGCTGGAGATCGGCAAGGTTACCGGCGGCTGGCGTGACCTGACCTTACAGAACGTGCGCTTCGAACAGCCGGGCGTAGCGGTGACGGCCGGCCAGTTCCATCTCGGCGTCAAGCTGCGCTGCCTGTGGGATAGCAGCCTGTGCGTTAACGATATCTCGCTGCGTGATATCTACGTCGCTATCGATACCAAAAAGATGCCTCCTTCGACGCCGGTAGAGGAAGAAGATTCCGGCCCGCTGAACCTGTCGACGCCATACCCCATTACCCTCAGCCGCGTGGCGCTGCATAACGTCAATGTCAAAATCGACGACACCGCCGTTTCGCTGCGCGATTTCTCCACCGGCCTGAACTGGCAGGAGAAAAACCTGACCCTGACGCCGACTTCGCTCCAGGGCTTGCTCATCGCCCTGCCGAAGGTAGCAAAAGTGGCGCAGGAGCAGGTGGTGGAGCCGAAAATTGACCATCCGAAACCGGAAGAGAAGCCGCTTGGCGAGACGATGAAAGATCTGTTCTCGCAGCCGGTGCTACCGGAGATGGTCGATGTGCATCTGCCGCTGAACCTTAATATTCAGGAGTTCCGCGGCGAACAGCTGCGCCTGACCGGCGACACCGATATGACCGTCTACAACCTGCTGCTGAAGGTGAGCAGCATCGACGGGCAGATGAAACTTGATGCGCTGGACGTCGATTCCGACCAGGGCAAGGTTACCGCTTCCGGCACCGCGCAACTGCAGGATAACTGGCCGGTCGACATCACCCTCGACAGTACGCTGAACATCGACCCGCTGAAAGGCGAGAAGGTAAAGCTGAAAGTTGGCGGCGAACTGCGTAAAAAACTGCAGGTCGGCGTTGATTTAGCCGGCTCGGTGGCCATGACCCTGCGCGCCGAAGCGCAGCTGGCGGAAGCCGGTCTGCCGCTGAATATGGAAGTGAAAAGTAAGCAGCTGTACTGGCCGTTTACCGGCGAGAAACAGTTCCAGGCGGATGATCTGCATCTGAAATTCAGCGGCAAAATGACCGACTACACCATGGCGTTTAGTACCGCGGTGAAAGGGCAGTCGCTGCCGCCGGCTAAAATTACCCTTAATGCTAAAGGCAATGAACAGCAGGTGAACCTGGATAAGCTGACCGTAGCGGCGCTGGAGGGGAAAACCGAACTGAAAGCGTTGCTCGACTGGCAGCAGGCGATCAGCTGGCGCGGCGAATTGACCCTCGATGGCATTAATACCGCCAAAGAGGTGCCGGACTGGCCGTCGAAGCTGAACGGGATTATCAAAACCCAGGGTAGCCTGTATGGCAGCAGTTGGCAGATGGCGGTTCCTGAGCTGAAAATTACCGGCAACGTGAAACAGAATAAAGTGGATGTCCACGGTTCGCTGCAGGGTAACAGCTATATGCAGTGGAAAGTGCCGGGACTGCATCTGGCGCTTGGCCCAAACAGCGCCGATGTGAAAGGCGAGCTGGGGGTGAAAGACCTCAATCTCGACGCCACCATCGATGCGCCGCATCTCGACAATGCGTTGCCGGGGCTGGGGGGTACGGCGAAAGGTCTGCTGAAGGTGCGCGGCACCATCGATGCGCCGCAGCTGCTGGCGGATATCACCGCTCGCGCTTTACGCTGGCAGGAACTGACGGTAGCCCAGGTCAACGTCAAAGGCGACGTCAAATCCAGCGACCAGATTGGCGGCAATCTTGACGTACGCGTCGATCGTATCAGCCAGCCGGGCGTTAACATCAGCCTGGTGCAGCTGAATGCCAAAGGTACCGAGAAGCAGCACGATTTACAGCTGCGCGTACAGGGCGAGCCGGTGTCGGGCCAGTTGACGCTGGCGGGCAGCTTCGATCGTAAAGAGGAGCGCTGGAAGGGCACCCTGAGCAATACCCGTTTCCAGACGCCGGTAGGGCCGGTGGCGCTGACGCGCAACATTGCGCTGGATTACCGTAATCAAGAACAGAAAATCAGCATCGGGCCGCACTGCTGGAGCAACCCGAATGCCGAGCTGTGCGTACCGCAGACCATCGATGCCGGCGCCAGCGGGCGCGCGGTGGTCAATCTCAACCGTTTCGATCTGGCGATGCTGAAGCCGTTTATGCCGGAGGCGACCCAGGCAAGCGGCGTGTTTAGCGGTAACGCCGATGTGAGCTGGGACACCACCAAAGAGGGGCTGCCGCAGGGCAAAGTCACCCTCAGCGGGCGCAACGTCAAAGTCACCCAGACGGTCAACGACGCACCGCTGCCGGTGGCTTTCGATACGCTTAACCTCAGCGCCGACCTGCATAACAACCGGGCGCAGTTGGGCTGGCTGATACGCCTGACCAACAACGGCCAGCTTGATGGCCAGGTGGAGGTGACCGACCCGCAGGGGCGGCGTAACCTGGGCGGCAACGTCAACATCAGCAACTTCTCGCTGGCGATGATTAACCCGATCTTCGCTCGCGGCGAGAAAGCGGAAGGCAAGCTTAATGCTCGTTTGCGTCTGGGCGGCAACTTACAGAGCCCGCAGCTGTTTGGTCAGATGCAGCTCAGCGGCGTTGATATCGACGGCAACTTTATGCCGTTTGATATGCAACCGAGCCAACTGGCGATGAACTTTAACGGAACGCGTTCGACCCTACAGGGGACGGTGAATACCAAACAGGGGCAGATTGCGCTGAGCGGTAACGCCGACTGGACGCAAATCGACAACTGGCGCGCGCAGATTGCGGCGAAGGGCAGCCGGGTGCGCATTACCGTGCCGCCGATGGTCCGCCTGGATGTTTCTCCGGACGTGGTGTTTACCGCCACGCCAAGCCTGTTTAACCTCGATGGCCGCGTTGACGTACCTTGGGCGCGTATTGTGGTGAACGAGGTGCCGGAGAGCGCGGTGGGCGTCTCTTCCGATGAGGTGATGCTGGATAAAGATCTGAAGCCGATTAAGCCGCAGAGCGCCGGTATTCCGATCAACAGCAACCTGACGATTCACGTCGGCAACAACGTGCGTCTGGACGCTTTCGGCCTGAAAGCGCGTCTGACCGGCGATCTGAAAGTGGCGCAGGATAAGCAGGGGCTGGGGCTCAATGGCCAGATCAATATTCCGGAAGGTCGTTTCCACGCTTATGGTCAGGATCTGATCGTGCGTAAAGGCGAGCTGCTGTTCTCCGGGCCGCCGGATCAGCCGCTGCTCAATATCGAAGCGATTCGTAACCCGGAAGCCACCGAAGACGACGTGATCGCCGGCGTTCGCGTCACCGGTTCTGCCGATCAGCCGAAGGCCGAGATCTTCTCCGACCCGGCAATGTCGCAGCAGGAAGCGCTTTCTTATCTGTTACGCGGTCAGGGTTTAGGCAGCGAACAGAGCGATAGTGCGGCAATGACCTCAATGCTTATTGGAATGGGGGTTGCACAAAGTGGTCAGGTTGTGGGTAAAATCGGCGAGACGTTTGGCGTAAGCAATTTGGCGCTGGATACCCAGGGGGTAGGCGACTCCTCCCAGGTGGTAGTCAGCGGCTATGTGCTGCCAGGTCTTCAGGTAAAATACGGCGTCGGCATCTTCGACTCTTTGGCGACGCTTACCCTGCGTTATCGCCTGATGCCTAAGCTATATATGGAAGCGGTGTCTGGCGTAGACCAGGCTCTCGATTTGCTCTATCAGTTTGAGTTTTAGCAATGCGAATATTTGTTTACGGCAGTTTACGACGCAAACAAGGCAACAGCCACTGGATGACCAACGCCCAGTTGCTGGGCGCTCATAGTGTCGACGATTATCAGCTGTACAGCCTGGGCCACTATCCAGGCGCGGTGCCGGGCGAGGGCACAGTACATGGTGAAGTGTATCGTATCGACGCATCGACGCTGGCCGAGCTGGATGCGCTGCGCACCAAGGGCGGTGAATACGCGCGCCATCTGATCCAAACGCCTTACGGCAGCGCGTGGATGTATGTCTACCAGCGCTCCGTCGAGGGGTTTGCGCAGATTGAGAGCGGAAACTGGTTGGACAGAGACCAGTAATTGAAAACGGCAACGCCACCTTCGGGTGGCGTTGTTTTTTGGCCGTCTGAAACCAGAACAGGCCCATACAAAAACACCGCCCGGAGGCGGTGTTTTTTATGCTGGATAAACAGAATTACTTCTGTTTAGCGCGCTCGAAGGAAGCAACGATTTCAGCTTTAGCCGCTTCAGCGTTGTCCCAACCGTCGACTTTAACCCACTTGCCTTTTTCCAGATCTTTGTAGTGCTCGAAGAAGTGAGTGATCTGGGCTTTCAGCAGTTCCGGCAGGTCGTTCACATCTTTGATGTGATCGTATTCTTTGCTCAGCTTGGTGTGCGGTACCGCAACCAGCTTGGCATCTTCACCGGATTCGTCGGTCATTTTCAGTACGCCAACCGGACGGCAGCGGATAACTGAGCCTGGTTGCAGCGGGTACGGAGTCGGGACCAGCACGTCAACCGGGTCGCCGTCCAGGGACAGGGTGTGGTTGATGTAGCCGTAGTTGCACGGATAGAACATCGCAGTGGACATGAAACGGTCAACGAACAGTGCGCCGCTCTCTTTGTCAACTTCGTATTTGATTGGGTCTGCGTTAGCTGGGATTTCGATAACGACGTAGATGTCTTCCGGCAGCTCTTTGCCCGCAGGTACGTTGAGTAAGCTCATGTCTGTTTCCTTTAAAAATGTTTGGCAAACAAGTGCCCGGTATTATAGCCAACTCACATCGAATGTCTTCGCTTCTTTTTGCCTGGCTATGGGGGGAAGCGTCTGAATTTCTCCTCATCAGATAACCCTAAAATCCATAAAGATAGCTACATTCTGAATAATTTTGTGTAACCGTTTTCAATGTTGCGAGCGGCGGTTATCCAGAAGGCAAATTTTCGTCATTAGCGCAGGGCATGCCGTTGGGCGGGAAGCCTTATCGCCGCTCAGCTCAGACAAATCGCACTAATTAACATTTTATTTACTTTTTCGAAGTGTGATGTAACGCATTCAGTTACATAACGGATTGTCTATAGTTTGTTCGCAGGTGAGCATTTAACCAACAATAACCCTACGAGGAACATCTTATGTGGAAGCGCTTACTTCTCGTCACCGCGGTTTCGGCAGCTATGTCGTCTATGGCGATGGCCGCCAACCTGACCGTAGGATTTTCGCAGGTCGGCTCTGAATCGGGCTGGCGCGCGGCCGAAACGAATGTTGCTAAGGAAGAAGCGGCGAAGCGTGGCATCACCCTGAAGATTGCCGATGGTCAGCAAAAACAGGAAAACCAGATTAAAGCCGTGCGCTCATTCATTGCCCAGGGCGTGGACGCGATCTTTATCGCGCCGGTGGTGGCGACCGGCTGGGAGCCGGTGCTAAAAGAAGCGAAAGAGGCCAATATCCCGGTGTTCCTCCTCGACCGTTCGATCGACGTTAAAGATAAGTCGCTGTATATGACCACCGTCACCGCCAACAACGTGCTGGAAGGCCAACTGATTGGCGACTGGTTGGTGAAAACCGTTGATGGCAAGCCGTGTAACGTCGTGGAGCTCCAGGGCACCGTGGGCGCCAGCGTCGCTATCGATCGTAAGAAAGGCTTCGCCGAGGCGATTGCCAAAGCGTCCAACATCAAGATTATCCGCTCGCAGTCCGGCGACTTCACCCGCAGTAAGGGGAAAGAGGTGATGGAGAGCTTTATCAAAGCGGAGAATAACGGCAAGAACATCTGCATGGTCTACGCCCATAACGATGACATGGTCATCGGCGCGATTCAGGCCATCAAAGAGGCCGGGCTGAAGCCGGGCAAAGATATCCTCACCGGTTCTATCGACGGCGTGCCGGATATTTATAAAGCGATGATTGCCGGCGAGGCGAATGCCAGCGTCGAGCTGACGCCGAATATGGCCGGTCCGGCGTTTGATGCGCTGGAAAAATACAAAAAAGACGGCACCCTGCCTGAGAAGCTGACCATCACCAAATCGACCCTCTACCTGCCGGATACGGCAAAAGAAGAGTTAGAGAAGAAGAAAAATATGGGCTACTAAGCCTTCATGAAAATGCCGGGGGCTTTACGCTTGCCCGGCCTACATTGCGCTCTTTTGTAGGCCGGATAAGCGTAGCGCCATCCGGCGTGATGCAGGGGGAATCATGACCACCGACCAACATCAGGAAATCCTCCGCACCGAAGGATTAAGCAAATTCTTTCCCGGCGTCAAAGCGCTGGATAACGTTAATTTCAGCCTACGGCGCGGCGAAATCATGGCCCTGTTGGGCGAAAACGGCGCGGGAAAATCGACGCTGATTAAAGCGCTCACCGGCGTGTACCATGCCGAACGCGGGGCGATTTGGCTGGAAGGGCAGCAAATATCGCCGAAAAACACCGCCCACGCTCAGCAGTTGGGTATCGGCACCGTTTACCAGGAAGTTAACCTGCTGCCGAATATGTCGGTGGCGGATAACCTGTTTATTGGCCGCGAGCCGAAGCGCTTTGGTCTGCTGCGGCGCAAAGAGATGGAAAAACGCGCTACCGCGCTGATGGCCTCTTACGGCTTCTCGCTCGACGTGCGCGAACCGCTGAACCGTTTTTCGGTGGCGATGCAGCAAATCGTCGCCATCTGCCGGGCCATCGACCTGTCGGCGAAAGTATTAATCCTCGATGAACCGACCGCCAGCCTGGACACTCAGGAAGTGGAGATGCTGTTCACCCTGATGCGTCAGCTGCGCGATAACGGCGTCAGCCTGATTTTCGTGACCCACTTTCTCGACCAGGTCTATGCCGTCAGCGACCGTATTACCGTGCTGCGCAATGGCAGTTTCGTCGGCTGTCGGGAGACCCGCGAGCTGCCGCAAATCGACCTGGTCAAAATGATGCTGGGGCGCGAGCTGGACCATCAGGCGCTGCAGCGCGCCGGGCGCACGCTGCTTAGCGATAAGCCGGTGGCGGCGTTTGAAGATTTTGGCAAGAAGGGCACGATTGCGCCGTTTACTCTGCAGGTGCGGCCGGGCGAGATCGTCGGACTGGCCGGGCTGTTGGGATCCGGGCGCACCGAAACGGCGGAGGTCATTTTTGGCATCAAGCCCGCCGACAACGGTAAAGCGTGGATCAAGGGCAAGCCGCAAACGCTGCGCTCGCCGCATCAGGCTTCCTGCCTCGGCATTGGCTTCTGTCCGGAAGATCGTAAAACCGACGGCATCATCGCCGCCGCCTCGGTACGGGAAAATATTGTGCTGGCGCTACAGGCGCAGCGCGGCTGGCTGCGGCCGATCCCGCGCCGTGAACAGCATGAGATCGCCGAACGCTTTATTCGCCAGCTAGGCATTCGCACTCCCAGCGCTGAACAACCGATCGAATTTCTCTCCGGCGGCAACCAACAGAAGGTATTGCTGTCGCGCTGGCTGCTGACCAAACCCCAGTTCCTGATCCTCGATGAGCCGACGCGCGGTATCGACGTCGGCGCCCACGCCGAGATTATTCGCCTGATAGAAACCCTCTGCGCCGATGGCCTGGCGCTGCTGGTTATCTCCTCCGAACTGGAAGAGCTGGTGGGCTACGCCGACCGGGTGATCATCATGCGCGATCGCCAGCAGGTGGCGGAAATCCCGCTTGCCGAGCTATCGGTCCCGGCGATCATGAACGCGATTGCGGCATAAGGAGCCTAGCATGATGCCCAGAACCGTATCACAAAGCGGACAGCCAAAACGGCGCTTTAGCTGGCCGAAAGGGATGCCGCAAATTATCGCTCTCCTGCTGGTATTAGCGGTGGATAGCCTGGTGGCGCCGCATTTCTTCCAGGTGCTGCTGCAGGATGGGCGGCTGTTTGGCAGCCCGATTGACATTCTCAACCGCGCGGCGCCGGTGGCGCTGCTGGCGATTGGCATGACGCTGGTCATCGCCACCGGCGGCATCGATCTGTCGGTCGGTGCGGTAATGGCTATCGCCGGAGCGACCGCCGCCTCAATGACCGTCGCCGGGCACAGCCTGCCGGTGGTGCTGCTCGCCGCATTGGGCGCAGGCGCGCTGGCCGGCCTGTGGAACGGCATTCTGGTGGCCGTGCTGAAGATCCAGCCTTTTGTGGCCACGCTTATCCTGATGGTCGCCGGGCGCGGCGTCGCGCAGCTGATTACCTCCGGGCAGATAGTCACCTTTGATTCACCGGCGCTTTCCTGGCTCGGCAGCGGCTCCCTGTTGCTGCTGCCGACGCCGGTGATTATTGCCGTCGCAACGCTACTGTTGTTCTGGCTGTTTACCCGCCGGACCGCGCTCGGCATGTTTATTGAGGCGGTGGGGATCAATATCCGTGCGGCAAAGAATGCCGGGGTGAATACCCGCATCGTGGTGATGCTGGCCTATGTACTAAGCGGTATTTGCGCGGCGATTGCCGGCATTATCGTGGCGGCGGATATCCGCGGCGCCGACGCCAACAACGCCGGATTGTGGCTGGAACTGGACGCCATCCTGGCGGTGGTGATCGGCGGCGGTTCGCTGATGGGCGGGCGCTTCAATCTGCTGCTGTCGGTGGTGGGGGCGTTGATTATCCAGGGAATGAACACCGGGATTTTACTCTCCGGTTTCCCGCCGGAGCTCAACCAGGTGGTGAAAGCGGTGGTGGTGCTGTGCGTACTGATCGTTCAGTCGCCGCGCTTTATCGGTCTACTGAAAGGGGTACGCGGCCGTGATAAAACGTAATTTACCTTTGATGATCACCCTCGCGGTATTCGTGCTGGGCTATCTCTACTGCCTGACCCAGTTTCCGGGTTTTGCTTCGACGCGGGTGATTTGCAATATCCTGACCGATAACGCTTTCCTTGGGATCATCGCCGTCGGCATGACCTTCGTGATCCTCAGCGGCGGTATCGATCTGTCGGTCGGGTCGGTGATTGCCTTCACCGGCGTGTTTCTTGCCAAAGCGATCGGCTTTTGGGGGATCTCGCCGCTGCTGGCCTTTCCGCTGGTACTGGCCATGGGCTGCGCCTTCGGCGCGTTTATGGGATTGCTGATCGATGCGCTGAAAATTCCGGCATTTATCATCACCCTCGCCGGTATGTTTTTCCTGCGCGGCGTGAGCTATCTGGTCTCGGAAGAGTCGATTCCTATTAACCATCCGCTGTATGACACTCTGTCCGGGCTGGCGTGGACCATCCCCGGCGGCGGCCGCCTGAGCGCGATGGGGCTGCTGATGCTGCTGGTGGTGGTGCTGGGAATTTTCCTCGCCCATCGTACCCGCTTTGGCAACCAGGTTTATGCTATCGGCGGCAACGCCACGTCGGCCAATTTGATGGGCATTTCGACGCGTAGCACCACCATTCGCATCTATATGTTGTCGACCGGGCTGGCGACGCTTGCCGGCATCGTCTTCTCTATCTATACCCAGGCGGGCTACGCGCTGGCGGGCGTCGGCGTGGAACTGGATGCTATCGCTTCGGTGGTGATAGGCGGCACGCTGCTTAGCGGTGGCGTGGGAACGGTTCTGGGGACGCTGTTCGGCGTGGCGATTCAGGGGCTTATTCAGACCTACATCAACTTTGACGGTACGCTCAGTTCATGGTGGACGAAGATTGCCATCGGCATCCTGCTGTTTATCTTCATTGCGCTGCAGCGCGGGCTGACGGTGCTGTGGGAAAATCGCCAGAATGCGGCGGTGACTCGCGTGGGCGGGGCGATGAATCGCTAACAGGGAACTCCCTTCCCGCAGGGCGGGAAGGGAAGGTAGAAATTAAGCGTCCGGGAACTCTTTAATGAAGTTCTCGACGTCTTCTACCATGTGGTCGTTGCCGACGAAGAACGAACGGCGCTGGTGCAGGCTTTCCGGGATGATATCGAGAATACGCTCTTTACCATCGCTGGCTTTGCCGCCAGCCTGTTCCGCCAGCATCGCCATCGGGTTGCATTCGTACAGCAAACGCAGTTTCCCTTGCGGGTGGCTGGCGGTGCTCGGATACAGGTAGATGCCGCCTTTCAGCAGGTTACGGTGGAAGTCGGCCACCAGAGAACCGATATAGCGCGAGGTGTACGGGCGCTGGGTCTCTTTATCTTCTTCCTGACAGTACTTGATGTATTTCTTCACGCCCATCGGGAACTTGATGTAGTTACCTTCGTTGATGGAGTAGGTTTTGCCTTTCTCCGGGAAGCGCATCCGCTCCTGGCTCAGGCAGAAGACGCCGAGTGACGGGTCGTAGGTAAAGGCGTGCACGCCGCAGCCGGTGGTGTAGACCAGCATGGTGGAGGAGCCGTAAACCACATAACCCGCGGCAACCTGTTTGTTACCCGGCTGCAGGAAGTCTTCTTCGGTGACCGGCGTACCGACCGGCGTGACGCGGCGGTAGATAGAGAAGATAGTCCCCACGGAGACGTTAACGTCAATGTTGGAGGAGCCATCCAGCGGATCCATCAGCACAACGTATTTGGCGTGTTCGCACCCTTCGAAGACCACGATTTCATCTTCTTCTTCCGAGGCGATACCGGCGACGATATCACGTGCGCGCAGTGCAGCTTTTAATTTTTCATTCGCGAACAGGTCCAGCTTCTGCTGAACTTCACCCTGAACGTTTTCCGCACCGCTGGCACCCAGGATATCGACCAGACCGGCCTTATTGATATCGCGGTGGATGATCTTGGCGCCCAATTTTATTGCCGACAACAAAGCAGTCAGCTCACCGGTAGCGTGGGAGAACTCGTGCTGCTTTTCGACAATAAATTCACCTAACGTTTTCATAACTCGTTCCCTGCATTTTTATGTTGAGTAAAACGAACGCAACAATCTTAACAAATAATAAAAAAACTGCGCACAGGTGAATCGCGCCAGCAAATGCAGATTTGCCTGAAATGCATTTCTCAGGGGGCCTACATATGGGTAAAATGCGGGTCAGATTAATGAGGGAAGTAACGAATGCGCATTCATATTTTAGGAATCTGTGGCACGTTTATGGGGGGGCTGGCAATGCTGGCACGTTCCCTCGGGCATCAAGTAACCGGCTCGGATGCTAACGTTTATCCGCCAATGAGCACCCTGCTGGAAAACCAGGGCATCGATCTGATTCAGGGCTATGACGCCAGCCAACTGGACCCGCAGCCGGACCTGGTGATTATCGGCAACGCTATGACCCGCGGTAATCCGTGCGTCGAAGCGGTACTGGAAAACAACATTCCGTACATGTCCGGCCCGCAGTGGCTGCACGACTTCGTTCTGCGCGACCGCTGGGTGCTGGCCGTCGCCGGTACTCACGGTAAAACCACCACCGCCGGCATGGCGACGTGGATCCTCGAAGCCTGCGGCTATAAGCCGGGCTTCGTTATCGGCGGCGTACCGGGGAACTTCGATGTTTCCGCACGCCTGGGCGACAGCCCGTTCTTCGTGATTGAAGCCGACGAATATGACTGCGCCTTCTTCGACAAGCGTTCCAAGTTCGTTCACTACTGCCCGCGCACGCTGATCCTCAATAACCTTGAGTTTGACCATGCGGATATCTTTGACGACCTGAAAGCGATTCAGAAACAGTTCCACCACCTGGTGCGCATCGTGCCGGGCAAAGGCAAAATTATTCTGCCGGAGAGCGACATCAACCTGAAGCAGGTGATGGCGATGGGCTGCTGGAGCGAACAGGAGCTGGTGGGCGAACAGGGGCACTGGCAGGCGAAGAAACTCAACGCCGATGCCTCGCAGTGGGAAGTCCTGCTCGACGGCGAAAAAGTCGGCGAAGTGAACTGGGCGCTGGTCGGCGAACATAATATGCACAACGGCCTGATGGCGATTGCCGCGGCGCGTCATGTCGGCGTGGTGCCGGCGGATGCCGCTAACGCGCTGGGCAGCTTTATCAACGCCCGCCGCCGCCTTGAGCTACGCGGCGAAGCCAACGGCGTGACCGTCTACGACGATTTTGCCCACCATCCGACGGCCATTCTCGCGACGCTGCAGGCGCTGCGCGGCAAAGTCGGCGGCACCGCGCGTATTCTGGCGGTGCTGGAGCCGCGTTCCAACACCATGAAAATGGGCGTCTGCAAAGACGATCTGGCGCCGTCTCTCGGCCGCGCCGATGAAGTCTTCCTGCTACAGCCGCAGCATATCCCGTGGCAGGTGGCGGAAGTGGCGGAAGCCTGCGTACAGCCGGCGCACTGGAGCGCCGACGTCGATACGCTGGTGGACATGATCGTGAAAACCGCGCATCCGGGTGACCATATTCTGGTGATGAGCAACGGCGGCTTCGGCGGTATTCATCAGAAGCTGCTGGATAAACTGGCGCAAAAAGCGGCCGCGGCAGAATAAGCGCGAACGCTTCCGGTTACTGCCCTCCGCGTGAGGGCAGTTTTGTTTTTGCCATCAGGGATTGTGTGATGCTGACCTGTGAAAGAGTACTTTCTACCGACTCGCCCCATTTCGCCACGCTTGACGCGCTGTACGCCCGCGCCTTTCCGTGGCACGAACAGCGCGAAAGCGACGCCAAACTTCAGGCGCTGAGCAACCCGCACTATGCGTTGGAAGCGTGGTTTGATGACGGGGGATTTATTGGCCTGAGCGGCTGCTGGCAGTTTGCCGGTTATAGCTATATCGAACATCTGGCGATTGACGACACCCTGCGTTCGCGCGGTTATGGCAAACAGTTGCTGGCGCAGATCCTGACGCGCGCGCCGCTGACCATTCTGGAAATCGATCCGCTCACCAGCGAAATCGCCCATAAACGGCTGCGCTTTTATCAGTCGATGGGATTCCATGCCAATGCCTGGGCGCACCGCCATCCGACTTATCATCAAGGAATCGACGATCATGAACTGCTGGTGCTGAGCTATCCGCAGCCGATCGATGCGGCGCAGTATCAGCAGTTTGCCCGCGATTTAGGGCGCGAGGTGATGGGGTAGCCCGGATAAGGCGCAACGCGCCGCCATCCGGGAGATGGCGGTTAGCGTGGGGACTAGCCTTCGTTTTCGGCCAGTTCGCGCAGATACTGGAAGATCAGGCGCGCGGATTTCGGCGGCTTGTTGCCTTCTTTCTCTTTTTTGGCATTACGGATCAGTGAGCGCAGCTGCTGACGGTCAGCGTCTGGCCACAGGTTCAATACCTCTACGACCGCATCATCGCCATTATCAATCAGGCGATCGCGGATTTGTTCCAGCTTATGGAACAGCGCAACCTGCTGGTTGTGACGGTTCTTCAGCTTATCCAGCGCCTGGCGAATCGGATCGACGTCGCGGTTACGCAGCATTTTACCAATCAGCTGCAGCTGGCGGCGGCGGCCTTCTTTCTTGATACGCTGGGCGAGTTCAATGGCGTCGCGCAGGTCGGTATCGAGCGGCAGCTTATCCAGCGCGTTCTTACCAAGGTCTACCATTTCCGCGCCAAGACGCTTCAGTTCTTCCGCATCGCGCTTAATTTCACTCTTGCTGACCCAGATAATTTCATCATCTTCATCTTCAACGTCATCACCGGGCACGTCGTCGAGCCAGTCTTCGGGCTGCTTTGTCATCTCAGGCTCCTTAAAAAAGAGGCTAATGTTACCAGTTAAGGCGCGCACTGAAAAACGGTTCTCTGTTAGACTTCAGTTAACTCCTTCTTACATTATGGCATTAGCAATGAAAGTCATCTCTCAAGTTGCACAGCAGCGTAAGACGCTGGAAGAAGCCGTTAGTACGGCACTGGAACTGGCGGCAGGCAAATCCGACGGTGCGGAAGTCTCCGTCAGCAAGACCACCGGCATCGGCGTCAGCACCCGCTACGGTGAGGTGGAGAATGTTGAATTCAATAGCGACGGCGCGCTGGGCATCACCGTTTATCATCAAAACCGTAAAGGCAGCGCCTCGTCGACCGACCTGAGCCCGGACGCTATCGCCCGTACCGTGCAGGCGGCGCTGGATATCGCGCGTTACACCTCGCCGGACCCGTTTGCCGGCGTGGCGGATAAAGAACTGCTGGCCTTTGACGCCCCGGATCTGGACCTGTTCCATCCGGCAGAGGTCTCTCCGGATGAAGCCATCGAGCTGGCCGCCCGCGCCGAGCAGGCCGCCTTGCAGGCCGACAAACGTATTACCAATACCGAAGGCGGCAGCTTCAACAGCCACTATGGGATTAAAGTTTTTGGTAATAGCTACGGCATGCTCCAGAGCTACTGCTCTACCCGCCATTCGCTCTCCAGCTGCGTGATTGCCGAAGAAAACGGCGATATGGAACGCGACTATGCCTACACCATTGGCCGCGCTCTTGGCGACTTACAGACCCCGGAGTGGGTCGGCAACGAATGCGCCCGTCGCACTTTGTCGCGCCTGGCGCCGCGTAAGCTGTCGACGATGAAAGCGCCGGTTATCTTCGCCAACGAAGTGGCCACCGGGCTGTTTGGCCACCTGGTCGGGGCGATTGCCGGCGGCGCGGTCTACCGTAAATCGACCTTCCTGCTCGACTCCCTCGGCAAACAGATCCTGCCGGAGTGGCTGACCATCGAAGAACACCCGCATCTGCTGAAGGGGCTGGCCTCCACGCCGTTCGACAGCGAAGGCGTGCGCACCGAACGTCGCGACATCATCAAAGACGGCGTGCTGACCCAGTGGCTGCTGACTAACTACTCCGCGCGCAAGCTGGGTATGAAAAGCACCGGCCACGCCGGCGGTATCCATAACTGGCGCATCAACGGCCGCGGCCTGAGTTTTGCAAAGATGCTTAAAGAGATGGGCACCGGGCTTGTGGTCACCGAATTGATGGGGCAGGGTGTCAGTGGCGTGACCGGCGACTACTCGCGCGGCGCATCCGGTTTCTGGGTAGAAAACGGCGAAATTCAGTATCCGGTCAGTGAGATCACCATCGCCGGAAATCTGAAAGAAATGTGGCGTAATATTGTCACCGTCGGCGACGATATCGAAACGCGCAGCAATATTCAGTGTGGTTCCGTGCTGCTGCCGGAGATGAAAATCGCCGGTCAATGACCTGTGTGCCGGGCGCGTCCTGCCGCGCCCGCTTGATATCTTCATAATAAAAAGGAAGTGAGCAATGCGTAAAAAAATGTTAGCGATGCTGGCTGTCTCTGCTTTTGCGCTCGGTTCGGCATCGGCGTTCGCCGATCTTGGCGAAGACATGGACACCCTTGCGGAAAACCTGCAGGTGGTACAAAAAACCTCTGACATTGGCGAGCTGAAAGCGGCGCTGAATAAGATGCGCACCGCTGCGGTTGACGCGCAGAAAGAGACGCCGCCAAAACTGGAAGGCAAAGCGGCCGATAGCCCGGAGATGAAAGATTTCCGCCACGGTCTGGAAACGCTGGTCGGCCAGATCGACGGCGCGCTGAAGTTAGCTGACGCTGGTAAGCTTAAAGAGGCGCAGGCTGCCGCGGAGGACTTCAAAACTACCCGCAATACTTACCATAAGAAGTATCGCTAATCGCCATTTTCGGGAGGCGTCAGCCGATGTCTCCCGCCTAAAAGCCTACCTGTATCACATTTTTCCCTTTTCTTTTTCCGGTCTTTCTGCGGTCGTTTTCCGCTAAACCTCGCTCATTGTTGTGATGTGCATCACGTCATATCGCCTGTTTTTACATTTATCCGGCGAATATGTGGAGTCGATCACCTAAGCCTTCTCCCTTTCCACTTCGAAGTGGAAAACAACTCGCTACAAACTCCTGACCCCCGGCGCTACTTTGGATTCCAGAGACATCAGCGGGGTAACACAAGTGAATAACGGAGCGGTAATAAACGACGTAGGGGAGCAGGCGGCGCAGACCGAACGCCTGGCTGACAAGATGTTACAGCAGGTATTCGCCCTGTTAAGCCGTCACGACATCGTCCCTAACGACGTTCAGGAGCAAATGCTGACTTCCCACGTGCGGGCCATGGCCCACCGGTCAATCAGCGGCGAACCGCTACCGGAAGTGGATGCCAGTCTGTTCGAAGAAATTTCTGAAGATTCAATGATGCTGGCCCGCGAAGTGGTCGCACAGTTCGGCAACCTGCCTGATGAAGAGGCCTGGTTGTTGTCCGTCCACTTCGAAGTCGCAAAAGAAAACCTGTAAGGAGCAAAACATGGAACAAATCACCGTAGTTATTGGCGACCGTCTGGGTAAAGGACAAAAAGTCGCGGCAGGCGCAGAAAAAGCCGGCGCACATGCAGTGGTCGTCCCTGGCGTTGCTGCAGATATGAAACTTGGCGACATGATGAAAGCGGAAAACGCCTCTTTCGGCATCTCCTTCTGCGGTAGCGGCGGCGCAGGCGCCATCACCGCGCAGACCAAGTACGGTTACAAAGCAAAATACGGCATGCGTTCTATTGAAGAGGGCGTCACCGCCATCAACGAAGGCTGCAACGTGCTGGGCTTCGGCTTCATGGATAAAGAAGAGCTGGGCGAGCGCCTGGTTGAAGCCTGGAAAAAGAAATACGGCGCATAAGTATGAAAGAGCAATTCACCACCACGGTGAGGGTTGCAGGCAAAGGCGAAAGCAAATCACGGGCCTTCGCCGATGCCCTGAACCATGTGCAGGCTGCGGTGATGAAATCATCATCGCGCATCCTACTGCGTATTGAGCCACAGGACGTGACGGTTGTTCATGCGCGTGAAGCGGTACGAAAAGAGGCGTTTCTGTTCATCTTTTTGCGCCGTGAACGACGGACCTACAGCGTGGAGCTGGACGTCACCGTCAACGTGACCGCCATCGATCTCGATAAAGTGGATTTCGTCACGCAAACCTGATTGTTACCAAAGGGTCAGACTATGTTCCTGATAATTTTAATAAAATCGCTCATCATCGGCGGCCTGGTCGGCGTCGGCGTGGGCGCCGGAGCGGCACGCATGTTTCACGCGCCCACCACGCAAGGGATGGGGGCGTTTCGTACCTTGGGCGAGCTGAATTCCTGCGAAGGCGATCCGGCTTCTCACTTCTCTTTTGGTCTCGGCTTCTTCTTTAACGCCTGGGCCTCTTCCGTTGCAGCAGGCTCCTTCACTCAGGACGTTGACCACCGCATTATCCCGAACTGGGGCGCGGCGGCGTTGATGGTGAAAAATCGTAACGTTGGCGAAACGCTACACGATCCGAAAAAAATGGCCATTGCCTGCGGCATCATCGGCATGATCGTCGTCGCCTTCCTTAACCTGACCGCCTCTTCCGTACCGGAAGCGCTGCAGGTCACCGCCGTTAAGGTATTGGTTCCGGCGGCAAACCTGCTGGTGAACACCGTGATGCCGGTGATTTTCTGGCTGGCGGCTATCGATGCCGGTAAGAAATCAGGCTTCTGGGCGACGATTTTCGGCGGCGCGGCACAGCTGATTATGGGGAACGCCGTACCGGGTCTGGTACTGGGGATCCTGATCGGTAAAGGCGTAGAAGAGAGCGGCTGGAACCGGGTAACCAAAGTGATGATGATCGCCATTGTCGCGTTGTTCGTCCTCAGCGGCTTCTTCCGCGGCTTCGACATGAAGATGCTCGAATCCTTCCATCTGACCGTGCCGAACTGGCTGGACATGATCCACAACTCACTCAGCGGCAAGTAACGGGAGCCTGATAATGGAACAGAATAAAGGTTTTTGGTATGCCGACTGGTCGTTCCCGATCTTTGTTGGCCTGCTCTCCTCCGGCGTCTTCGCCGGGACGCACATGTACTATCTGTACGGCATCGGCGCCTTTAACGAAGTGGCCTTCGTGGCGATGTTGAAGGCAGGGATTGATACCGGCGCGTACGGCGCGGTGGCGGCATTCGGCGCAAGCTTCCTGTTCGCCCGCATCATCGAAGGTTCGCTGGTGGGGATTCTGGATATCGGCGGCGCCATTCAGACCGGTATCGGCCTCGGCGTACCGGCGCTGCTGCTCGGCGCGGGCTTTGTCTTCCCGGTGGCGAACTTCGCCGCGTCGCTGGCAACCGGCCTGATCCTCGGCCTGGCAGTCGGCTACATCATCATTCTGGCGCGTAAGTTCACCATCAACCAGAGCGACTCCACCTACGGCGCCGACGTGATGATGGGGGCCGGTAACGCCTCCGGCCGCTTCCTCGGCCCCTTGATCATCCTCAGTGCGATGACGGCGTCTATTCCTATCGGAATTGGTTCTTTGGTTGGCGCACTGCTGTTCTACATCTGGCAGAAACCGATCACCGGCGGCGCCATCCTCGGCGCGATGATCCTCGGTTCCATCTTCCCGATTGCGATTAGCTAATCGCCCGATGGCGCCGCGCTTATCGGGCCTGCAAGTCAGCGCGATTTGTAGGCCGGATAAGGCGGTACGCCGCCATCCGGCAACAGATTCACTCTTTCATCAGGAGATAGCTATGTTTGATTTACTCCTGCGCCGTGCGCGCCTCGTCGACGATACCCTGACTGATATCGCCATCCAGGACGGGAAAATCGCGGCGCTGGGCGAGATTAGCGCGCCCTCCCGTAAAACCATCGAGCTGAACGGCAAGGTTTACGTCAGCGCTGGCTGGATTGACTCTCACGTTCACTGCTACCCGAATTCACCAATTTATCACGATGAGCCGGATAGCGTCGGCATCGCCACCGGCGTCACCACCGTGATTGATGCCGGCAGCACTGGCGCCGACGACGTCGATGACTTCTATCAACTGACCCGTAAAGCGGCGACGGAAGTTTATGCGTTGCTCAACATCTCCCGCGTCGGGCTGATTGCGCAGAATGAGCTGGCGAATATGGCTAATATCGACGCCGCCGCGGTGAAGCAGGCGGTGCAACGTCATCCTGATTTTATCGTCGGCCTGAAGGCGCGGATGAGCAGCAGCGTCGTCGGCGAAAGCGGCATTACGCCGCTGGCGCGCGCCAAAGCCATTCAGCAGGAAAACGGCGATCTGCCGTTGATGGTGCACATTGGCAATAACCCGCCGAACCTCGATGAAATCGCCGATCTGCTGAGCAGTGGCGACATCATTACCCACTGCTATAACGGCAAGCCGAACCGTATTCTTAATCCTGCCGGCGAGCTGCGCAGCTCCATTACTCGCGCTCTGCAGCGCGGCGTGCGCCTCGATGTCGGCCACGGTACCGCCAGTTTCAGCTTTGAAGTGGCGCGGCGGGCGATTGCGATGGGCATTCTGCCGCACACCATTAGCTCCGATATTTACTGCCGTAACCGTATCGACGGCCCGGTGCGCTCGCTGGCGCTGGTGATGTCGAAATTCCTCGCCATCGGCATGACCCTGCCGCAGGTCATTGACTGCGTGACCGTCAGCGCCGCCGAGGGGCTGCGCCTGACGCGTAAAGGGCGCCTGGAAGTGGGCTTCGATGCCGATTTAACGCTATTTAACCTGCAGCATCAGCCCACGTTGCTGGTGGATGCCGAAAAAGAGAGCCTGCAGGCTGACAACATTCTGGTGCCGCTGGCCGCGATTCGCGCGGGCAAGGGCTATCTGACCGAACAAGGGAGCGCGGAACATGCCTTCGATTTTTGAGAAATACCATTTAAAACAAGTTATTAACACTTCTGGCCGAATGACGGCGCTGGGCGTTTCCACGCCGCGCCCGGAAGTGGTTGAAGCCGCGATGGCCGGTATGAACCAGTACTTTGAAATGAAAGACCTGGTGAATAAAACCGGCGAGTACATCGCCAAACTGCTGGATGTGGAAGGGGCGACCGTTGTCTCCTGCGCGTCGGCGGGGATTGCCCAGTCGGTCGCGGCGGTGCTGGTGAAAGACAGCGACTGGCTGCTGGAGAACCTGCACGTAACGCCAGTTGAGAATAACGAAATCGTGCTGCCGAAGGGCCACAACGTCAACTTCGGCGCGCCGGTTGGCACCATGGTGGCGCTGGGCGGCGGTAAGCTGGTGGAAGCGGGCTACGCCAACGAATGTTCTGCCCAACAGCTGGCGGCGGCGATCACTCCGCGCACCGCGGCGATTCTGTACATCAAATCCCACCACTGTGTGCAAAAAAGCATGCTTAACGTCGCGCAGGCCGCGGAAGTGGCGCGCCAGCATAACTTGCCGCTGATCGTCGATGCGGCGGCGGAAGAAGATTTGCAGTGCTACTACCGCATGGGCGCCGACCTGGTTATCTACAGCGGCGCGAAAGCGATTGAAGGGCCGACCAGCGGGCTGGTCATCGGCAAAACGCAGTACGTTGAGTGGGTTAAGCGCCAGTCGATGGGGATTGGCCGGGCGATGAAAGTGGGCAAAGAGGGCATTCTCGGCCTGACCTGCGCCATTGAACACTACCTGACGGCGACCAAAGAGAGCGGCCAGCAGATGGTGGACAAGATGACGCCGTTTATCGAACAGCTCAACACTCTCAACGGCGTGACCGCGCGGGTGGTGTGGGATAGCGCGGGCCGTGATATCGCCCGCGCCGAAATTAAATTTGATGAAGCGACCACCGGCGTGAATACCGGCGATCTGGTTAACGCCCTGAAGCAGGGCGAATACGCCATTTACTTCCGCGGCTATAAAGCGAATGAAGGCATTATCGAAGCCGATGTCCGCAGCGTGAACGCGCAGCAGCTGGAGGTGGTCGCTCGCCGCATCGCAGAAGTTCTGAATAAGGAGAAAAAAGCATGAAACTGACCCCAAACTTTTACCGTGACCGCGTGTGCCTGAACGTACTGGCGGGTAGCAAAGACAACGCCCGTGAAATTTACGACGCGGCGGAAGGTCACGTACTGGTCGGCGTGCTTTCCAAAAACTATCCGGACGTCGCCAGCGCGGTGGCCGATATGCGTGAATACGCGAAGCTGATTGATAACGCGCTCTCCGTCGGGCTGGGCGCAGGCGATCCAAACCAGTCGGCGATGGTGAGCGAGATTTCTCGCCAGGTGCAGCCGCAGCACGTCAACCAGGTCTTCACCGGCGTGGCTACCAGCCGCGCGCTGCTCGGGCAGAATGAGACCGTGGTGAATGGCCTGGTCTCGCCGACCGGCACGCCGGGAATGGTGAAGATCTCAACCGGCCCGCTGAGCAGCGGCGCGGCGGATGGGATTGTTCCGCTGGAAACCGCCATCGCGCTGTTAAAAGATATGGGCGGCAGCTCAATCAAATACTTCCCGATGGGCGGCCTGAAGCACCGCGCCGAGTTTGAAGCCGTAGCCAAAGCCTGCGCCGCGCACGATTTCTGGCTGGAACCGACCGGCGGTATCGATCTGGAAAACTACAGCGAGATCCTGAAAATCGCGCTGGATGCCGGCGTGAGTAAAATCATCCCGCATATTTACAGCTCGATTATCGATAAAGCCAGCGGCAACACCCGCCCGGCCGATGTGCGCCAGTTGCTGGAGATGACCAAACAGTTAGTGAAGTAGTGCCTTGCCCCTCACCCTCAAAGGGTGAGGGGCAACTTATCCCACCGAACCATCAAGGAGTTACCATGCCAACCGCTCGTCACCTGCTTGTTGCTTCACTGTCTTTGCTTGCCGCCGGCGCCGCCGCGCAAACCCACTACGCCTGGATTGGTACCTATAATCCTAATGGCGAAGGTCTGTATCGCTTTACCGTCGATGCCAAAACCGGCGCTCTGCGCGATAAGGCGCTGGTGAGCTCGTTGCCGAACGTCGCGCAGTTAACCGTATCGCGCGATGGCAAAACGCTGTATGCCGCCAGTGAAGTCGAAAAAGGCGTGGTGCAGGCGTGGCGAATTGACAAGAACGGCGAGCTGACGGAACTCAACCAGGTTGCCTCCGGCGGCGCCGGGCCGGTGTATCTCTCCCTGACGCCGGATGGTAAATATCTGTTGGTGGCCAACTATGTTAGCGGCAGCACCGCCGTGCTACCGGTGAAAGAAGATGGTAGCCTGGGCGAGGCGGTGGATGTGCATCAGGATGAAGGTCCGGCCGGCGCCGAACGTCCGGCGGCGGCCGTCGAGGGCAGCTTTGCCATTAGCGATCACAATGGCCCTCACGCCCATATGATCGCCGCGGATCCAAGTGGGAAGTTTGTTTACTCCACCGATCTCGGGCTGGATCGGATCTATCAGTACCGGCTGGATAGCGCCAGCGGTAAGCTGACGCCGAACGATCCGCCGTTTATCGCCGCCTCATCGCCGGGAGCCGGCCCGCGCCACTTCGTCTTTACGCCAAAGGGCGACGGTCTGTGGCTGATTAACGAAGAAGCGTCGACGCTGACCTTCTATCATCTTGATAAGCAAAGCGGCCTGCTGCGCGAAGGCAAAACCGTCTCCGCGCTGCCGAAAGAGTATAAGGGCACCAGCTTTGCCGCGGGCCTGGTGTTGAGCAACGATGGCAAACAGCTATATGTCGCCAACCGCCTGCATAACAGCATTGCCCACTTTAGCGTGCTGGCTGACGGCAGCCTGAGCCACCAGGAGGATATCTGGACGCGTGGGGATTACCCCCGTACGCTGACGCTGGATAATCAGGGGCAGTGGCTGTACGTCATGAACCAGCGTAGCGATAATATTACCCGTTTTAGCGTGGCGCCGAAGGATGGCAAATTAACCTTTGCCCCAGACTACACGCCGGTCGGTAGCCCATCGCAGATGGTGATATCCGCCCAACCCTGAGCCGTAACAACAAGGAACTGACATGCGATTTCCCAACCAACGCTTAGCGCAACTCTTCACCCTGCTGCGAAATGAAACGCTGCCGCAGGATGAACTGGCGCAGCGGCTGTCGGTTTCTACCCGTACCGTGCGCGCCGATATTACCGCGCTGAATGCGCTGTTGGCGCAGTATGGCGCGCAGTTTACGCTCAACCGCGGTAGCGGTTATCAGCTGAAGATTGACGACCGATCGCGTTTTCAGGCGCTGGAGGAGACGGCGCCGAAGACGCAGCACGTGCCGCGTACCGCCCAGGAGCGCATCCACTTTTTGCTGGTGCGTTTCCTGACCTCGGCGTTCTCCATCAAGCTGGAAGATCTGGCCGATGAGTGGTTCGTCAGCCGCGCCACGCTGCAAAATGATATGGTCGAGGTGCGCGAGCGCTTCCAGCGTTATCAGTTGACTCTTGAAACCCGCCCGCGCCACGGCATGAAGCTGTTCGGCAGCGAGGTATCGATTCGCGCCTGCCTGACCGATTTACTGTGGGAGCTGACGCTGCAGGGCGGCATGAATCCGCTGATTAGCGCCGAGGCGCTGGAAGCGGATGTTCCTGCGCAACTGGAACCGGTGCTGCAGGAGACGCTCACGCGGCATCATATTCGCCTCACCGATGTCGGCGAGCGCTTTATCTGCCTGTACGGCGCGGTCGTGGTACGCCGCGTTAGTGAAGGCTATCCGCTGGCCGATTTTAGCGCCGAAGATGTGGCGCAAAACGTCCGCGACGCGGCGCGCGATCTGGCGGGAGAGCTACAGCGGTTGGCCGGAAAACCCTTCTCGCCCGCCGAGGAAGAGTGGCTGTGCGTGCATATCGCCGCCCGTCAGGTACAGGATGTCGATCCGGAAACCATCAGCGCCGACGATGACGAAGCGCTGGTCAATTACATTCTGCGTTACATCAACAGCCAGTATAACTACAACCTGCTGGACGACGCCCAGTTGCACGCCGATCTGCTGACCCACATTAAAACCATGATCACCCGTGTGCGCTATCAGATAATGATCCCCAATCCGCTGCTCGATAACATCAAACAGCACTATCCGATGGCATGGGATATGACACTCGCCGCGGTATCGAGCTGGGGCAAATACACGCCTTATACCATCAGCGAAAACGAAATCGGCTTTCTGGTGCTGCATATTGGCGTCGGGCTGGAACGCCACTACAACATCGGCTACCAGCGCCAGCCGCACGTACTGCTGGTGTGCGATACCAGTAATGCGATGGTGCGGATGATCGAAGCGATCCTGCAGCGTAAATATCCGCAGTTGGCGATCGCCGCTACCATTTCCCAGCGTGAATATGAACAGCGGGAGGCGATCGATGAGGATTTTGTTATCTCAACGGTACGGATCGGCGAAAAAGACAAACCGGTGGTGACCATCGCGCCGTTCCCCACCGATTACCAGTTAGATCAGATTGGCAAGCTGGTGCTGGTGGATCGCACCCGTCCGTGGATGTTGAATAAATACTTCGATGCCGCCCATTTCCGGGTGATCGATAAGCCGATAGATCAGCAAACGCTGTTCGCCGAGCTGTGTCAGCAGCTGCAGCAGGAAGGCTTCGTCGATGCAGAATTTCATGATTCGGTGGTCGAGCGTGAAGCGATTGTCAGCACCATGCTGGGCGACGGTATTGCGCTGCCGCACGCCCTCGGCCTGTTAGCGAAAAAGACGGTGGTCTATACCGTGATCGCCCCGCAGGGTATCGCCTGGGGCGACGAAACCGCCCATATCATCTTCCTGCTCGCTATCAGCAAGAGCGAGTATGAAGAGGCGATGGCGATCTACGATATTTTCGTGACTTTCCTGCGCGAGCGCGCCATGAGCCGCCTTGCCGCGACCCGTAGCTTCGATGAGTTTAAAACGGTAGCCATGGAGTGCGTCAGCCGGTTTTGAGAGGCTGACGGAGAGGGGATTAACGCAAATGATGCACGACCTGGTTGCTGCTGCCGCGCCAGATAAGCGCCGGGTCTTTTAAATCCTGCACAAACTTACCGTCGACCAGCACGTTAATCAGGTTCACGACTTCCATCTGCCCGGCGTTCAGTTCGTCAATCTTATAGCCCGTCCAGACCCAGATATCTTTACCGGGGCATTCGGCGCGTACGCGCTGAACCAGATTGAGGATCTCCGCGACGTTTTGCGGATGCAGCGGATCGCCGCCGGAGAGTGAAAGCCCCTGGCGTTTAATGCGGGTATCGTTGAGGTCGGCAATGATGCGGTCGGCCATCCCGGTTGTGAACGGCATACCGGAATTTACCCGCCAGGTGCTTTTGTTGTAGCAGCCGGGGCATTCGTGGACGCAGCCGGAGACAAACAGGGTGCAGCGGGTGCCGGGGCCGTTGACGATGTCGACGGGGTAATACTGGTGATAATTCATTGTTTCCTCTTCTCATTTGCCGCTGCAGCGGCGTTGGCTGCGCTCGCTCGCCCGGGTCACTTACTCCAGTAAGCTCCCCGGGACTTACTCGTTTGCCGCCTTGCTCTGACGTTAATTGCTTTGCGAAAACGAAGGAGTGCGGCCATTTCCCGGCGTCGCTGAGCTCGGCCGGGCTACGACAGTGGCAGTGGTAGCCCGGATAAGGCGCTGCGCGCCGCTATCCGGGAAAAGCGCATTGGTCTTTAACCAATCTGCCCATTGCCCAGGTGCTTCACGCGGCGCTTCACTTCTTCCTGCTTGCCGGCGTTGAACGGACGCGCGTCCGGGCTGCCGAGATAACCGCATACCCGGCGGGTCACCGATACGCGGGCGGCGTCGTGATTGCCGCATTTCGGGCAGGTAAAGCCCTTGCTGGTGCACTCGAACTCGCCGGTATATCCGCACTCGTAGCATTCATCGATCGGCGTATTGGTGCCGTAGTACGGTACGTGCTGATAGCTGTAATCCCACACGTCTTCCAGCGCCTTGAGGTTATGCTGGATATTCGGATATTCGCCGTAGCAAATGAAGCCGCCGTTGGCCAGCGGCGGATACGGCGCTTCAAAATCGATCTTGTCGTACGGGTTAACCTTCTTCTCGACGTCGAGATGGAAGCTATTGGTGTAGTAGCCTTTTTCGGTCACGCCCGGTACCACGCCGAATTCGGCGGTATCGAGGCGGCAGAAGCGATCGCACAGGTTTTCGCTCGGCGTGCTGTACAGGCTGAAGCCGTAGCCGGTCTCTTCCTTCCATTGTTCAACGGCGTCGCGCAGACGCTGAACGATGGCGATGCCTTTTTCACGCAGCGCTTCGCTATCGTACATATGCTGATTGTTGTACAGCGCGTTGATGGTCTCGTGAATCCCGATGTAGCCCAGGGAAATGGACGCGCGGCCATTCTTGAAAATTTCCGCGACGTCATCGTCGGCTTTCAGACGCACGCCGCAGGCGCCTTCCATATACAGAATTGGCGCGACGCGGGCTTTCACCCCTTCCAGACGGGCGATACGGGTCATCAGCGCTTTGCGCGCCAGCAGCAGGCGCTCGTCCAGCAGCGCCCAGAAAGCGGCTTCGTCGCCTTTCGCTTCCAGCGCGATACGCGGCAGGTTCAGGCTGATAACGCCGAGGTTGTTGCGCCCATCGTGTACCTGTTCGCCGTTCTCGTTTTCCCATACACCGAGGAAACTGCGGCAGCCCATCGGCGTTTTAAACGACCCGGTGACTTTCACTACCTGATCGTAGTTGAGAATATCCGGGTACATGCGTTTGCTGGCGCACTCTAAGGCCAGCTGTTTGATGTCATAGTTCGCATCGCCGAACTTATGGTTCAGGCCGTCGCGAATGGCGAAGACCAGTTTCGGGAATACCGCCGTTTTGCGGTTTTTCCCGAGGCCGGCGATGCGGTTGCGCAGAATCGACTGCTGGATCAGGCGCGACTCCCAGCTGGTGCCGAGGCCAAAACCAAAGGTGACGAACGGCGTCTGGCCATTGGCGGTATGCAGCGTGTTGACCTCATACTCCAGCGACTGGAACGCGTCGTAGCACTCTTTCTCGGTACGCGTACGGGCATACCCTTCGGCATCCGGGATCTGCCACTCTTCGGCAATTTTACGATGCTTTTTGAAGCTCTCGGTGACGAACGGCGCCAGCACTTCATCGATACGGTTAATGGTGGTGCCGCCGTAAATATGGCTGGCGACCTGGGCGATAATCTGCGCCGTGACCGCGGTGGCGGTAGAGATAGACTTCGGCGGCTCAATTTCGGCATTGCCCATTTTAAAGCCGTGCGTCAGCATGCCTTTCAGGTCGATCAGCATGCAGTTGAACATCGGGAAGAACGGCGAATAGTCGAGATCGTGGTAGTGGATCTCGCCGCGCTCGTGCGCCTGCACCACATCGCGAGGTAGCAGGTGCTGACGGGCATAGTGTTTGGCCACGATACCGGCCAGCAGATCGCGCTGGGTCGGGATCACTTTACTGTCTTTGTTGGCGTTCTCGTTGAGCAGCGATGAGTTGGTTTGCTCGACCAGACCACGAATTTCCTGGTTCAGACGGCCGCGCTTTTCACGCTCGATATCGCGATCGTGGCGATATTCGATATAGGCGCGCGCCAGCTGTTTCCACGGGCCGGACATCAACTGGTTTTCCACGGCGGTCTGGATGTCGTTGATATCGACCTGCGCGCGGCCCTGCATTTGCTGGCTAACGACTTCTGCGACGGTGGCGCAATAGTCTGCGTCATCGACTCCCGCTGCTTTAGCTGCACGCAGAATTGCTTCTTTAATGCGCTCTGACTTGAACGGCACTTTACAGCCATCACGTTTCATCACATGCGGTGTCATGATCACTCCATATATAGAACAGGTTATCCACAGAGGCGGAAGGTCTCCCAAAAGCGCGCCACGCTACGAGTAGCGGCGTTTGCCTTCGGATCCGGCCCTTTTTATCCACATCTCATCACCGCCCAACAACGACAAGATATGGTGACATAATAGACGATTAATACAATATGTAGGGCCGAGGCGCATTTTAAGTTCTATATGTAGTGATTTGCATCAAAGATGTTTGCGATTTTATTGACCCAGAACAAGGTAAAAAGGTGAGAGTACGGATGATGGGCGCTAGCGTGAAATGTAAATTTAGGCGCTTAAAATATAAGCAAAAATGGGGCCCGATCGCGAAGGGAACGGGCAGAATATTCAGGCAATCAATGTATCGTTAAGCAGATCGACAAGCAGCAGCAGGGCGTAGCGGGCATGCTGCGGGTTGACGGGCAGGGGAAGCACGGCGCTGGCCATATCCGCCAGCGCGTGCTGTTCCGGGGTCAGAGCGATAATCGTCACCCCTTGCGTACGCGCCTGCAGCGTCGCGCTTTGTAATACGGCATTGGCATCGGCGGTGGCCAGCACCAGCAGCAGGTGATCGTCATTAAGGGTACTGGCAGTCATTCGCATCAGCGCCGAATCCTGGCAGAGATTAATCGCGATACCGGATGGCAGCAACTGGTGCTGAAGCAGCGCCGCCAGCGCCACGTCCTGGGCGCCGAGGGCGAAGCAATGCACCGCGCGGGCGCTCAGCAGGCGCGATTTGCACTTCTCCACCGCCGCTTCGGCGGTGTGGCCGAGCTGACGGGTTAGCGTATCGCCGAGGCTGCTAAGTTTGTCGCGCCAGGCGACGGGCAGGGCGGCGCTATCCGGCGTGAGCCAGCTGGCGCGCCGTTCGCTGGCCTGAGCCAGCTGTTTGCGTAAATCACGAATATCATCACAACCTACCGAACGGGCGAAGCGGGTGATGGTGGCCGGGCTGACCCCCGCGCTGGCGGCCAGTTCGTCAATCGAGGCGCTGGCGGTAAAGCTAAGATTTTCCAGAATAAAGGCGGCGACGCGCGACTCCTGAGCGCTAAAGCGGACCAATCCGTCCTGTAGTTGACCTACGATATCCATCCTGATGTTCCCTTTGGCAGTACCCGGAATTGAAAATATTTTTCACTTAGTGAATAGCCGTTTTTATAGCACCTGCGCAGAATATTTCCTATGTCTGGCGTCGATGTTTCGCAATGGCATGAGGAAATGATGCGCAAAAATTGAGCCTCGATCACATCGGTGAAAATTATTTTCATATAGCCTTCACTATCACACAATATTAACAATATAGTCGCATAGGTCGTGAAGGCTGAAGCGATAAACACGCAAAGGGGAAGCGCAATGCCACGAATCGTACTCTGTTGTGCCGCAGGCATGTCGACCAGCATGCTGGTGAACAAAATGAAAGCGGAAGCCCAGCAGCGCGCGCTGGCGCTGGAAATCTATGCCGTAGCGGTGGCGGAATTTGAACGCGAACTGCCGAACGCCGACGTCATCCTGCTCGGGCCGCAGGTCAAATACGAAGCCGGCCGCCTGACCGCGCTGGCGGCGCCGCAGGGTAAAGCGGTGGCGGTGATTGATATGGCCGACTACGGCATGATGCGCGGCGCCGCGGTGCTGGATAAAGCGCTGGCCCTGCTCGAACGCTAATTTTCTAATCCCATTTTTATCACCCTCACGTGCGGTCCTGGCGATCGCGCGCGGCGATCTGCATGCCGAAAATGCGAATAGAGGTCACTATGCAAGCACTGAAAATCGCCGTTATCGGCGGCGGCAGCAGCTACACGCCGGAGCTTATTGAAGGGATTATCGTTCGTTATGAACAGCTTCCGGTCACCGAACTGGCGCTGGTGGATGTCGAATCCGGCAGGGAAAAGGTTGAGATCATTGCCGCGCTGGCCCGGCGGATGTTGAAACATAAAGGGCTGGAGCAGGTGGCGGTCAGCGTCCACTTTACGCTCGATGAGGCGATCCGCGGCGCCAGCTTTGTGCTGACGCAGCTACGCGTCGGGCAACTGGCGGCGCGCGCCGCGGATGAACGGCTGGGTCTCAAATATCATCTATTGGGCCAGGAGACCACCGGCGTCGGCGGGTTCGCCAAGGCGCTACGGACGATCCCGGTGATCCTCGAAGTTGCGCGCAAAGTGGAACAGCTGGCGCCGGAAGCGTTCATTCTTAACTTTACCAACCCGGCGGGGATCGTCACCGAGGCGGTCAGCCGCTACAGCACGGCGAAGATCATCGGCCTGTGCAACGTGCCGATCAACATGCAGCACATGATCGTCGGGATGTTAGGCGCGCAGGAGTCCGAAGTGAAATTGCGCTTTGCCGGGCTCAACCATATGGTCTGGGTGCATAAGGTGCTACAGGGGCGCGAGGATGTCACCGGCAAAGTGATCGATATGCTCTGCGACGGTAAGGCACTGTCGATGAACAACATTAAAGAACTGCCGTGGCCGGCGGAATTCCTCCGCGCGCTAAAGGCGATTCCGTGCCCTTATCATCGTTATTTCTGGCTGACGCCGGCGATGCTGGCGGAAGAGATCGCCGCAGCGCAAACCAAAGGCACCCGCGCCGAGCAGGTGATGAAGGTCGAGCAGGAGCTGTTTGCGCTGTACGCCGACCCGCAGCTGGAAGAAAAACCAGAGCAGCTGAGCTTTCGCGGCGGCGCTTACTACTCGGAAGTGGCCGTTGAGCTTATCAATGCGATTCACAACAACCTGGGCGCGGAGATGGTGGTAAACACCCGCAACAACGGCGCGATTCACGGCCTGGATGATGATGCGGTGGTGGAAACCAACAGCATTATCGATGCGCAAGGGGCGCGGCCGCTGGCGTTCGGCCCGCTGCCGCCGGCGATGAACGGCCTGACGCAGCAGGTGAAGGCCTTTGAACGGCTGACGATTGAAGCCGCGGTACACGGCTGTCGCGAGAGCGCGCTGCTGGCGCTGGTGGCTAACCCGCTGGTCGGTAACGTCACCGATGCCCAGGCGCTGCTGGATGAAGTGTTAACAATAAACCGTCAATGGCTGACGCAATTTAACTGACCGCTATTTCCCTCGGGAGCACACCATGTCGAATACAAGCTGGATTGAACGTTACGTCATGCCGGCGGCGCTGAAAATCGCCGGGCAAAAGCACGTCCTGTCGGTACGCGATGGCATCATTCTGAATATGCCGTTTATGCTGATTGGCTCGTTTTTCCTGATTTTCGCCTACCTGCCGATCCCCGGCTATGCCGACATGATGAGCGGCCTGTTTGGCGAGGTCTGGCGCGATAAAATGCTGTACCCGGTGAAAGCGACCTACGACATTATGGCGCTGATTTCCAGCTTCGGCATCGCCTATCGGCTGGCGGAGAAGTACCGCACCATCGACCCGCTGAGCGCCGGGGCGATGTCGCTGGTGGCCTTTGTGATGACTATCCCGCAGAACACCCTCTTTACCCCGGTACACGGCGCGGCGGAGGTGATTAAAGGGGTGATCCCGGTGAGCATGGTCGGCAGCCAGGGGCTGTTTGTCGCTATTGTCATTTCGCTGCTGTCGACGGAGATTTATCGTTTGGTCGCCAGCCGCAATCTCGTTATCCGCATGCCGGACGGCGTGCCGCCGGCAGTGGCGAAATCTTTCCTCGCCCTGATCCCCGGCTTCTGTGTTCTGGCGGTGGTGCTGGCGCTGCGCCTGGCGGTTGAGGCCTCGCCGTTCGGCGACATCAACAGCATGATCGCCACTTTGATCGGTATTCCGATGCATCACGTCGGCGGTACGCTGCCGGGGATGATTATTTCGGTGATAGTGATCGGTATTTTGTGGACGCTGGGCCTGCACGGCGACGCGATTGTGCTGGTATTTATTCAGCCGGTGTGGCTGTCGAATATGTCAGAGAACCTGACGGCCTTTCAGAACGGCCAGCCGATCCCGCATATCATTACCCAGCAATTTTACGATCTGTGGATTGCGCCCGGCGGCACCGGCGCGCTGCTGGGGCTGGTGATATTTATGTTGCTGCGCAGCCGTAGTCAGCAGATGAAACAGCTGGGGAAAATTGCCGCGCCGGGAGCGTTGTTTAACATCAGCGAGCCGATGGTATTCGGCATCCCGCTGGTGATGAACCCGTACTTCTTCCTGCCGTTTATTTTAACGCCGGTGCTGCTGGTGATCGTGTCCTATACCGCAATGGCGACCGGGCTGGTTGCGCCGCCGGCCGGAATCGCGCTGCCGTTCACTACGCCGATCTTCATCAGCGGCTATCTGGCGACCGGCGGCCATATTTCCGGCACCATACTGCAGGTCGTGAATTTAACTATTTCGCTGGTGGTTTACTATCCGTTCTTCCGCGCCTGGGATCGGCTGAAGGCCAAAGAGGAGCACGCCTCAGCGCAGCCGCAGGAGAGCGTTATCCTTCCTGACGCTGACCGCGCGTAATCTCCAGCCCCACGAACCGGTAGCCCCGGTGAGCGTAGCGCCACCGGGGAAAAGCTTTACGCCTGCAACCACCATACCGCTTCGAACGGCCGCAGCGTCATTGCCGCCGGGCGGTTGGACGTCTCCGCATAGTTGCCAATCAGCGCCCGCCAGTCGCCAGACATCTCCGGCGGCTGCCACGGCTGGAACTCACGGCTCAGGTTGGCGGCCACCACCAGCGTCTGCCCCTGCCACTGGCGGCGATAACACCACAGCGACGGATGGTCCGGCAGCAGATCCTGATAATCCCCCCAGGTCAGCACCGGCGTGGTTTTTCGCAGCGCGATCAGCTGCTGATAGGTGTAAAACACCGATTCCGGATCCGCCAGCGCCGCCTCGACGTTAATCTCGCGATAGTTATTACCCAACGCGATCCAGGGTTCTCCATCGCTGAAGCCGCCGTTCTCGCCGTCGTGCCACGGCATCGGCGTGCGGCTATTATCGCGCGATTTGCTGGCCAGAATCGCCAGTAGTTCATCCGGGCTTTGTCCCTGTGCCGCGCGCTCGATAAACATGTTATGGCTTTCCACGTCGCGATAATCGCTGATGTTGCTGAAATGCGGGTTGGTCATGCCAATCTCTTCACCCTGATAGATATAGGGCGTGCCCTGCATGCCGTGCAGTACCATTGCCAGCATCTTCGCCGCCGGCACCCGGTACTCGCCCTCGTCGCCGAAGCGCGACACGATGCGCGGCTGATCGTGGTTACACCAGAACAGCGCATTCCACGCCCGGTTATGCATCCCTTGCTGCCAGTGGCGGAATAGCGCTTTCAGCGCCACGTAGTCCGGACGGGCGAGGGTCCATTTTTCACCGCCGGGATAATCGACTTTTAAGTGATGAAAATTAAACGTCATCGACAGTTCGCGGCCGTCCAGCGCGGCGTATTGCTGACAGTGCTCAAGCGAAGTGGAAGACATTTCGCCGACGGTCATCAGGCCACGAGGGGTAAAGACATCGCGGCTCATTTCCTGCAGGAACTCGTGAACCCGCGGGCCATCGGTGTAGAAGCGGCGTCCATCGCCAACGGTATCGGAGGGGAAGTCCTGCTCCTTGGAGATAAGATTGATGACATCGAGGCGCAGGCCATCAACGCCGCGATCGGCCCAGAACTCGCAGACTTTTTTCAGCTCGGCGCGTACCGCCGGGTTTTCCCAGTTGAGATCCGCCTGCTCGGTGGCGAAAAGATGCAAATAATACTGTTCGCTTTCCGCATGCCATTGCCAGGCGTTACCGCCGAATTTCGAACGCCAGTTATTCGGCAATGCTCCCGGCTCGCCGTCGCGCCAGATATAGAACTGGCGGTACGGGCTCGCCTTATTTAACGACTGGCGGAACCATTCGTGTTCCGTCGAGGTATGGTTAAACACCATATCCAGCACGATGCGGATACCGCGCGCTTTCGCTCCGGCGACCAGTTGGTCGAAATCCTCCAGCGTGCCGTATGAGGGATCGATAGCGGTATAGTTCGCCACGTCATAGCCGTTGTCCACCTGTGGCGAGACGTAGAACGGCGTCAGCCAGATAGCATCGACGCCGAGCTTTTGCAGGTAGTCGAGACGGGCGGTGACGCCGCGTAAATCGCCGGTACCGCTGCCGGTGGTGTCCTGAAAACTCTTCGGGTAGATTTGATAAATAACGCCGTTTTGCCACCAGCGGGGAAGGGTATTCATATTACGTTCCTGCGAATAAAGGGGGCGCAAGCGGCGCCCCGAAAGAAGACGTTAGATAATCTGCAAGGTGCCCTGACGGTACTTGCGTTGATAAACTACGGTGGTGAGGATAATCGGCACTACCACAGCGATGGCCATCGCCGTGGCGTAGACCTGCCAGTAGCTTGGCTGAATCGACAGGATGCCCGGCAGGCCGCCGACGCCGATGCCATTCGCCAGCACGCCGTTCAGGCCGCACAGCAGGCCCGCGAGGCCGGATCCGACCATCGCGCACAGCATCGGGAAGCGGTACTTCAGGTTGATGCCGTACATCGCCGGTTCGGTGACCCCGAGATAGGCGGAGATCGCCGCGGGTACCGAGATTTCGCGTTCATTCTGTTTACGGCTGGCAATAATAATGCCGACCACCGCCGACGCCTGAGCAATATTCGACAGCGCAATCAGCGGCCATACCGGCGTGCCGCCCATGCTTTGAATCATCTGCATATCGATAGCGAGGGTGGTCTGATGTACGCCGGTTATTACCAGCGGCGCATAGAGGAAGCCGAACAGCGCGGCGCCGATCGGCGCGAAGCTGCCGGTTAACAAGTGGCGCACCGCGAAGGCCACGCCGTCGCCAATCAGACGACCAAACGGGCCGATAAAAGCGTGAGCGAGGAACACCGCCAGAATCAACGAGCACACCGGCACCACCACCAGATAGAGGTAGTCAGGCACGATGCGCTTGAGACGTGTTTCGATAAAGCCCAGCGCCAGCCCCGCCAGCAGAGCCGGGATCACCTGCGCCTGATAGCCGACTTTCGCAATGGTAAACAGGCCGAAGTTCCACACTTCCGGCACCTGCTGGCCGAGCAGGTAGGCGTTCATCAACTGTGGAGAGACCAGCGTGACGCCAAGCACGATCCCGAGGATCGGCGTGCCGCCCATTTTCTTCACCGCTGACCAGCAGATCCCCACCGGCAGATAGAAGAAGATAGCCTCGCCAATCAGCCACAAGAAGTCATAAATCGTTTTCAACGACGGGTGCATTTGCGCCAGCGTCTGGCCGTTGCTCATTGGCAGATCGCCGATGACGTTACGGAAACCGAGGATCAGACCGCCGCTGATCAGCGCCGGCAGAAGCGGGAAAAAGATCTCGGCAAAGTGCGAGATCAACCGTTCATGCCACTTCATATTTTGCCGCGCGGCCTGTTTGGCCTGCTCTTTGTCGGCGGACGCCTGACCGGTGGTGGCCAGCAGCGCCTTATAATAATCGCCGACTTCGGTGCCGATGACCACCTGGAACTGCCCGGCGTTAGTGAAGCATCCCTTCACCATGCGCAACTGCTCAATCTCTTTCGGTTTGGCGATGGCCGGATCGTTTAGCACAAAGCGCAAACGGGTAATACAGTGGCTGACGGTGGCAATGTTGCCGCGCCCGCCCACCAGTTCGATCAGTTTATCGATGTCCTGCTGGTTTACTTTGCTCATGATGAAGCCTCAAAAACAGAGGGGAGAGATGCCGTTTTTTACCTTGCATGCATCCTAACCGTTCCGTTGGCAATGCAAAATGGGAACGTTCCCGAAACTCGGCGAAGATCACATAAATCGCCCGAACGAGATTAATTCAGGGCAGCGGGAATGACGATTTGGCGGGGTTCGGCGTGGCCGGCGATCTGGTCGATCAACTGCTGTGCCGCCTGGCGTCCGGCTTCGGCGTAGCCGGGATCGACGGTGAGGATCTCCGGATGCAGAAATTTCATCAGCGGCGTGCTGCCGACGCTGGCGAGTTGTAGAGTGTCGATACGCTGTTCCTGTAGATATTTACTGGCGCCGAGAGCGAGAGTATCGGTGGCGCAGACCAGCGCGCGGGTCTCGGGCGTCAGCACGCTGGCGACGCTTTCATAACCCTGCTTCATCGCCAGCCCCGGCAGGGCAGCGGTTGGCGTGAGCTTCTTTTGCGCGCAGAAATCGAGATACGCCTGATGGCGGCGTTCCCCGGTGGTGACGTCGCTGTGCGGCACGCCGAGGAAGCTTATATGCCGGTGTCCGCGCTCATAGAGACGCTGCATCAGTAACTCGATCGCGCCATGATCGTCATAGCACACCGAAGCGAAGCCGGGGGCATCGCGCGCCAGCAGCACCAGCGTTTCGCGCCACGGCGCAAGCATCTCCTCGCTAATACCGGTAAAGCCGAACAGCACCACGCCGTCGATATTGCGCCGGGCGAGCATGCCCAGATGTTCTTCCACCAGCGCCGGAGAAAACTGGCTCTCCATCATGATCGGATCGTAGCCCTGCTGATAAAAGGCGGGCAGCATGGTCTGCACCGCTAAATTTTCCGACAGCGAATCCAGACGGGTGACGATAATCGCCACCACCTTATCGCTCTGACCACGCATGGCGCGGGCGGAGCGGGAAGGGGAGAAACCGTGCTGCTGCATCACCGCTTCCACCCGTTCGCGGGTGCGCTCGCTGACGCCGCTTTCGTTATTCAGCACGCGCGACACCGTCGATTTTCCGACGCCGCTTAAGCGGGCGATATCTTTGATTGTTAGCCGGTTTTGCATACGAGGTTCTCGCCGTCGTCCGATTTGAGTGAGTCTAATGCTACTCAACGAATCCTCAATGAGCAAAGACTGGTTGATGTCTGGTTTAGTTGCCGGGCGGTATGATAGCCATAATAGCCACAAATAGTTTCCTGGCCGCGGTATACTCCGCGCCGTCTTGAGTCACTTACCGGAGAATTTTATGGACCCCGATCCCACTCCTCATCCTCGATGGAGCAACCTTTCTTTCCGGTAAGCCTGTTTAGCACTGCTTTACCGGAAAGCGTAAAGCAGTGACGTCCACGATGTCCCTGCCCTATAAAAATAATGCCTGACAGGTAAGGCTTTGCCGCGCCTGTTGGTAACGCTGCGTTCGCTCGCGCGAGCGCGGAGGGACTGTTTATGCTGAAAAATTTTACCCGGCAGCTGTTCGCGCAGCTTAGCCGCCATTTACCACATCGTTTGATCCAGCGCGATCCGCTGCCCGATGCCCGCAATCTGGCCAGCGCGCCGATCCCGGATTCACTCGGCAAGCGCTGCCTGGACGTGGCGGCCATGGATGAGCAGGAGATCTGGCGCGCGTTCGATAGCCACCCTGAAGGGCTGAACGACGCCGAAGTGGCGGCGAAAATCGCCCTGCACGGCGATAACCAAATCCCGGCGCAGAAGCCGTCGCCGTGGTGGGTTCATCTGTGGATCTGCTATCGCAACCCGTTCAACCTGCTGTTGACGGTGCTCGGCATCGTCTCCTATTCCACTGAAGATTTGTTCGCCGCGGGCGTTATCGCGCTGATGGTCGGCATCTCGACGCTGCTTAACTTCATCCAGGAAGCGCGCTCGACCAAAGCGGCGGATGCGCTGAAGGCGATGGTCAGCAATACCGCCACGGTGCTGCGGGTTATCAACGAGCAGGGCGAGAGCCGCTGGCTCGAACTACCCATCGACCAACTGGTGCCGGGCGATATTGTCAGGCTATCGGCGGGAGATATGATCCCGGCAGACCTGCGCATCATTGTGGCGCGCGATTTGTTTGTCGCTCAGGCCTCGCTGACCGGCGAATCGCTGCCGGTTGAAAAAGTCGCGCGCACCCGCGATCCGCTACAAACCAATCCGCTGGAATGCGACACCCTGTGCTTTATGGGGACCAACGTGGTGAGCGGCTCGGCGCAGGCTATCGTCTACGCCACCGGCGGCAACACCTGGTTCGGCCAGCTTGCCGGGCGCGTCAGCGAGCAGGAAAGCGAGCCGAACGCCTTTCAGAAAGGCATCAGCCGGGTCAGCATGCTGCTGATCCGCTTTATGCTGGTGATGGCGCCGGTGGTGCTGCTGATCAACGGCTACACCAAAGGCGACTGGTGGGAAGCGGCGCTGTTCGCGCTGTCGGTGGCGGTCGGCCTGACGCCGGAGATGTTGCCGATGATCGTCACCTCGACGCTGGCGCGCGGGGCGGTGAAGCTGTCAAAACAAAAAGTGATCGTCAAACACCTCGACGCCATTCAAAACTTTGGCGCGATGGATATCCTCTGCACCGATAAAACCGGCACCCTGACCCAGGATAAAATCGTGCTGGAGAACCACACTGATGTTTCCGGTAAATCCAGCGAGAGAGTCCTGCATACCGCCTGGCTCAATAGCCATTACCAGACCGGGCTGAAAAACCTGCTCGACACCGCGGTGCTGGAAGGCGTGGAGCTGGATGCCGCTCGCGGTCTCGCGGAGCGCTGGCAGAAGGTGGATGAGATCCCGTTCGACTTCGAACGCCGCCGCATGTCGGTGGTGGTAAAAGAGCAGGACGACGCGCATCAGCTGATCTGTAAAGGGGCGCTGCAGGAGATCCTCAACGTCTCGACTCAGGTGCGCTACAACGGTGAAATCGTACCGCTGGACGACACCATGCTGCGCCGTATCCGCCGGGTGACCGATACCCTGAACCGTCAGGGGCTGCGGGTGGTGGCGGTGGCGACCAAATACCTGCCGGCGCGGGAAGGCGACTATCAGCGTGCGGATGAATCCGACCTGATCCTCGAAGGCTACATCGCCTTCCTCGATCCGCCGAAAGAGACCACCGCCCCGGCGCTGAAAGCGCTGAAGGCCAGCGGCATTACGGTAAAAATCCTCACCGGCGACAGCGAACTGGTGGCGGCGAAAGTGTGTCATGAAGTGGGGCTGGATGCGGGCGAAGTGGTGATTGGCAGCCAGATTGAAGCCATGAGCGACGACGAACTGGCAGCGCTGGCGAAATGCACCACGCTGTTCGCGCGCCTGGCGCCGCTGCATAAAGAGCGCATCGTGACGTTGCTGAAACGCGAAGGCCACGTGGTGGGCTTTATGGGCGACGGTATTAACGACGCCCCGGCGTTACGCGCGGCGGATATTGGCATTTCCGTTGACGGGGCGGTGGATATCGCCCGCGAGGCGGCGGATATCATTCTGCTGGAAAAAAGCCTGATGGTACTGGAGGAGGGGGTTATCGAAGGCCGCCGCACCTTCGCCAACATGCTCAAGTACATCAAAATGACCGCCAGCTCCAACTTCGGCAACGTCTTCAGCGTGCTGGTGGCCAGCGCCTTCCTGCCGTTCCTGCCGATGTTGCCGCTGCACCTGTTGATTCAGAACCTGCTGTACGATGTCTCCCAGGTGGCGATTCCGTTTGATAACGTCGACGATGAGCAGATCCGTAAGCCGCAGCGCTGGAACCCGGCCGATCTCGGGCGTTTTATGGTCTTCTTCGGGCCGATCAGCTCGATTTTCGATATCCTCACCTTTGGCCTGATGTGGTGGGTGTTCCACGCCAACAGCGTCGAGATGCAGACCCTGTTCCAGTCCGGCTGGTTTATTGAAGGGCTGCTGTCGCAGACGCTAATTGTGCATATGATCCGTACCCGCCGCATTCCGTTCGTCCAGAGCCGCGCCGCGTGGCCGCTGTTCGCGATGACGCTGTTGGTGATGGCGGTGGGGATCGCGCTGCCGTTCTCGCCGCTGGCGGGCTACCTGCAGCTGCAGGCGCTGCCGCTCAGCTATTTCCCATGGCTGGTGGCGATTCTGGCGGGTTACATGGTGTTGACCCAGACCGTTAAAGGCTTCTACAGCCGCCGCTACGGCTGGCAGTAGCGGTTTCGCCCCTTTGCCGTTCGGCAGAGGGGCTTACCGGTATTTCTCTTAAATCTCATCAAGTTGTGAAGCCCGTCATCGCCATGTATTGACGCAATTTTGTGCGCATGTTAACCCAATGTTTTGCTTTTTTTGGCCCGTCATAAAAAGGAACATTGATGATTAACACCGTGCGTTACAGTCTGCTGACCAGCGGAATATTACTGAGCAGCATGGCGCTTGCCGCCCCGGCGGGCGATCTGCCGCTGATGCCGTGGCCCGCCCATGTAGAGCGCCCGCAGGCGCAGGGGGTGTTGGCGCTAAATAATCAGCTGACGATCAACGTCAGCGGCGACGATCTGGGCGAGGCGGCCAACCGCTGGCGTGAACGTGTTGCGCGGCAAACCGGCTGGACGCTACAGCCGCAGACGGCGCCGGCAAAAAGCCCAACTATTAAGGTGATCGTCAGTAAGAAAGTGCCTTTCCTGCCGCAGCCTGATAGCGACGAAAGCTATCAGCTAACCGTTAACGCCGAAGGCGCGACCCTGAAAGCCAATACGCGTTTTGGCGCGCTGCGCGGCATGGAAACGCTGCTACAGCTGGTACAAAACGGCCCTGACGGCACCACCATTCCTTATGTCGCCATTGACGATGCGCCGCGCTTCCCGTGGCGTGGACTGCTGCTGGATTCCGCCCGTCACTTTATGCCGCTGTCAGCGATCAAGCGGCAGATTGACGGTATGGCGGCGGCGAAGCTTAACGTACTGCACTGGCATCTGACCGACGATCAGGGCTGGCGCTTCGCCTCCAGCCGCTATCCGAAGCTGCAGCAGCAGGCCAGCGACGGCCTGTTTTATACCCAGGCGCAGATGAAAGACATTGTGCGCTATGCCGCCGAACGCGGTATTCGCGTGGTGCCGGAAATCGATATGCCGGGCCACGCCTCGGCGATCGCCGTAGCTTATCCGGAGCTGATGAGCGCGCCGGGGCCTTACGCGATGGAGCGCCACTGGGGCGTGCTGAAACCGGTTCTCGACCCAACAAAAGAGGCCACCTACGCGTTTGCCGAGGCGATGGTCAGCGAACTGGCGGCTATCTTCCCCGATCCGTATCTGCATATCGGCGGTGATGAAGTCGATGACAGCCAGTGGCGCGCCAATCCGGCTATTCAGAAATTCCTCAAAGAGAAGGGGCTGGCGGACAGCCACGCGCTACAGGCGTACTTCAACCGGCGGCTGGAGAAACTGCTCGAGAAACATCACCGGCAGATGGTCGGCTGGGATGAGATCTACCACCCTGATTTACCGAAGAGCATTCTGATCCAGTCCTGGCAGGGGCAGGACGCATTAGGCGACGTCGCCAAACACGGCTATCGCGGCATTCTCTCCACCGGTTTTTACCTCGACCAGCCGCAGTACACCGCCTATCACTATCGTAATGAGATTATCCCGCAGGGGCTTAACGGCGTGGATAAGATTACCGATAACGACAGCGCCCAGAGCTGGCAGTTTTCGATGCCGCGCCTGAAGGGCAGCGCGGTTGAGGGCAGCTTTACGCTGGTAAAAGGCGATAGCGGCTGGCGTGGATTTATTGATTTTAAAGGGAAATCACGGCGTGCCGTGCAGGAGATTGAATGGCTCGGCGACAATCAGGTCACGTTCCGCGTCGATACCTGGATGGGCGAGACCCGCCCGGTGCTAACCATTAACGACGACAAGCTCGCAGGCTACTTCCTGCTTGGCAACACCCGTTATCCCATTGACGGCAAGCGGCTGGATGCCGTACCGCAGGGCATTCAGCCGACGCTGCCCGACGCGCAGCAACAGAAGAATCTGCTGGGCGGCGAGGCGGCGCTGTGGGCGGAAAACGTCGCCGCGCCGGTCATCGATATCAAGCTGTGGCCGCGGGCTTTTGCGGTGGCGGAGCGGCTGTGGTCGGCCGAGGACGTCAAAGACAGCGACAATATGTATCAGCGCCTGCAGGCGATGGACAGCTGGTCAACGGTCTCCGTCGGCCTGCAGCAGCATACTCAGCAGCTGGAGCAGTTCACCCGGCTGGCGAACAGCAGCCATACGCTGGCGTTGCAGATCCTCGCCGAGGCGCTGGAGCCGGCGCATTACTACACCCGTCAGCATCTCAAGTTCCAGGCGAACAATTACCATCAATTTGAACCGCTTAACCGGTTGGCCGATGCGTTACCGGCTGAGAGTGACACCGTACGCAGCCTGAACCAGTGGGCGGAGCGGCTGATCAGCGATGCCGAGGATACTGAGAGCGCCGATGCGCTGCGCCACGTCTTTACCCGCTGGCAGAACAACAGCGGCGATGCGCTGGCGCTGACCGACAATAACTATCAGCTGGCGGCGATTAAACCGGTGGTGCAGCAGGTTGATAAGCTGGCGAGCCTCGGGCTGCGCTTGACCGATCTGGTGGCGCGGCAGGGAACGCTGGACGATAAAGAGTACGCCTCAATCCAGGCGCAGCTGGATACGGCGGCGAAAACCCAGGATGAGCTGGTGATTGCGGCGGTCTATCCGCTGGAGAAACTGCTGCGGGCAACGAAGATAAAATAGGGCATTTCCCTCACCCCGCGGATGGCGCAAGCGCCTGGGGTGAGGGCAGAGAAGCGCTTAGCGACGGATCGCGATAGCTTCAATCTCAATCTTCACGTCTTTCGGCAGACGCGCGACTTCTACGCAGGAACGCGCCGGGAAAGTGGCGTTATGCTCGGTGAAGAACGCTTCATACGCGGCATTCACGGTGGCGAAATCGTTCAGATCTTTCACGAAAACGGTGGTTTTCACGATATCGCCCACTTTCAGGCCAGCGGCTTCAACGATAGCTTTTACGTTGTCCAGGGACTGACGCGCCTGCGCGGCGACATCTTCCGGCACGCTGCCGGTTTTCGGGTCTACTGGGATCTGGCCGGAAGTGATGATCATGCTACCCAGATCAACACCTTGTACATATGGGCCGATAGCTGCTGGTGCCTTTTCCGTCGCAATAGTTTTGCTCATAATATCTCCAGATGAACTGCAGTAATTAGGTCGTAGCCATTATAGGGAGGGCCGGTATTAATACCAACCGCAATTAGTTGGCCAGCACCACATAATGGGAAAACTCTTTTTCACAGTATTTGCATTTGAGTGCGATGTCATCGGCGCGTTTTTTCACTGCGAAACTCGACGAAACCGGCTCAGCGTGACTGATGCAGTTGCTGTTCGGGCAGACCAGCACGCTATTGATGCGCTCCGGCAGGCTCGGGCGGGATTTGCCCACCACTTCGTAATCATCAATACGGTTAACCGTTGCGTCCGGCGCATACAGCGCCAGCTGATTGACCTGCTCATCGGTCAGGAAGGTGTTCTCGATTTTAATCAAATCTTTACGGCCCATCTCGCCGGACGGCAGGTTCAGGCCGATGGTGATGCGCTGGTCGGTTTCGGTCAGCTTGAACAGGGTCAACAACTTGAAGCCGACCTGGGCCGGGATATGGTCGATCACGGTGCCGCGTTTAATGGCTTCTACTTGCAGTTTATTGTCGTGTGTCATCTCTCATTCCCCCTTATTGTGCCAGCTCGCTATTCAATACCAGTGCCAGTAACGCCTGGCGGGCGAAGATGCCGTTACCGGCCTGCTGGAAGTACCAGGCGTGCGGCGTTTTATCGACGTCGGTGGTGATTTCATCAACGCGCGGCAGCGGGTGCAGCACCTTCATGTTGACGCGGGCGCCTTCGAGATCCGCGGCGCGCAGCACGAACTGCGCCTTCACGTTGGCGTATTCCGATGGGTCCAGGCGCTCTTTCTGCACGCGAGTCATATACAGAATATCGACCTCTGCCATCACTTCGTCGATGGCGCTATGCAGGCTCCAGGCGATGCCTTTTTCATCCAGCATATCGAGAATGTACTGCGGCATCGCCAGCGCGTCCGGGGCGATGAAGTAAAAGCGGTTGCCGTTGAATTTGGCCAGCGCCTGGGTCAGCGAGTGTACGGTACGGCCATATTTCAGGTCGCCGACCATCGCGACATTGAGGTTCTCAAGGCGGCCCTGAGTTTCCTGAATGGTGAACAGGTCGAGCAGGGTTTGCGTTGGATGCTGATTGGCGCCGTCGCCGGCGTTGAGAATCGGTACGTTGCCGGAGAATTCGGTTGCCAGACGCGCGGCGCCCTCTTGCGGATGGCGCATCACGATAGCGTCGACGTAGGTGCTGATAACCGAAATGGTGTCGGCCAGGGTTTCGCCTTTCTTGCCGAGCGAGGTGTTGCTGCTGTCGGAGAAGCCAACCACGCTGGCGCCGAGGCGATGCATGGAGGTTTCAAAAGAGAGGCGAGTACGGGTGGAGGCTTCAAAGAAACAGCTGGCGATAACCTTATGCTTCAGCAGCTCGGGTTGCGGATTGGCTTTCAGCTTTGCGGCTGTCGCCAGCACCAGTTCGAGGTCTTCGCGGCTGAGATCGTTTATGGAAATGATATGTTTTTGATATAGCGGGTTAGCCATGCTTATCTCCTGACGCCTGAGCAAAAAAAAAGCCCCTTAAATAAGGGGCTTCGAGAATTCATTGAGCAACGGAAAGAAAAACGCCAGGCCAGCGCCTGCTTTCAGACGCGGTAAGACACAGCAATGTCGTACGCAATTGACCATATTTCCTCCCGGCAAAACGGCTGGCATTATACGCAGCTTTGATGAGCAATCAAGCGATTAATCCACAATTAGGGAAACGTTTGCCTGCGAAGGCTGCGCCAGCGCAAAAAACCGCGATAAAAATGTGGTCTGGTAGTGGTAAGCAGCGTATAAAACAAAAATGAAAAGCTGTTTTATATTTGAGGGCTACTATGATTATCGGCAATATTCATCATCTGCAATCCTGGCTGCCGGACGCGCTGCGTCAGGCGATTGAGCATGTTAAAGCCCACGTTAGCGAGTCGACGCCGCTCGGCAAGCACGACATCGACGGCAATAATCTGTTCTATCTGATTTCTGAAGACAGCACCGAAGCGCAGGCCGAGCGTCGCGCCGAGTATCACGCCCGCTATCTGGATATCCAGATTGTACTTCGCGGTCAGGAAGGGATGACTTTCAGCACCTTACCGGCAGGCGAGCCGCAGACTGACTGGCTGGCGGACAAAGACATCGCCTTCCTCGCCGAGGGAGCGCAGGAGAAAACCGTTATCCTTAACGAGGGCGATTTTGTGGTGTTTTATCCAGGCGAAGTGCATAAACCGCTCTGTGCGGTCGGGGCGCCGGCGAAGGTGCGCAAAGCGGTGGTGAAGGTGTTGATGGCTTAAAACGGGTAGCCCGGATACGCGTAGCGCGCTATCCGGGAACCTACCGTGATTAATGGTTATTTTCCAAGCGTCGCCACCATCACCGCTTTGATGGTGTGCATACGGTTTTCCGCCTGATCGAAGACGATGCTCGCTGGGGATTCAAAGACTTCATCGGTCACTTCCATACCGCCGTGCAGTCCATACTCCGCCGCCATCTGTTTGCCGAGAATGGTCTGGTCATCGTGGAACGCGGGCAGACAATGCAGGAATTTCACCTGCGGGTTGCCGGTTAATTGCAGCATGGCTTTATTCACCTGATAGCCGCGCAGCAGGGCGATACGCTCCGCCCATTTCTCTTTCGCCTCGCCCATCGATACCCACACGTCGGTATAAATGAAATCGGCGCCTTTTACGCCCGCGGCGATATCTTCCGTCAGGGTAATATTGCCGCCGTGCTTTTTCGCCAGCGCAGTGCATTCCGCCACTAAACCCTCTTCCGGCCAGCAGGCTTTCGGCGCCACCAGGCGCAGGTCCAGCCCGGTCAGCGCGGCGGCTTCCAGCATGGAGTTACCCATGTTGTTACGCGCGTCGCCGGCGTAGACCAGCGTCATTTCATTAAATGCCTTACCCGGCAGGTGCTCTTGCATGGTCAGCAGGTCGGCCAGGAGCTGCGTCGGGTGGAATTCATCGGTCAGGCCGTTCCACACCGGCACGCCGGCATACTCCGCCAGGGTTTCCACCAGCTCCTGGCCGTAGCCGCGGTACTGAATACCGTCATACATGCGGCCCAGCACGCGGGCGGTATCTTTCATGGATTCTTTGTGGCCGATTTGGCTTCCGCTGGAACCGAGATAGGTCACGCGGGCGCCCTGGTCGTAAGCGGCAACTTCGAAAGAGCATCGTGTGCGGGTTGAGTCTTTTTCGAAGATGAGCGCGATGTTTTTGCCCTTCAGTTTCTGGGCCTCGATACCGTTTTTCTTATCGGCTTTTAATTGCGCGGCCAGGTCGACAAGGCCGGTAATTTCTGCAGCAGTAAAATCCAGTAATCTCAAGAAATGCTTCTGATATAACGCGGACATAATTCCCTCACCTGGCAAACGCCACTATTGAATTAAAATTCACTTTATATGTATGAATATTCATTTGCAACCCCGAGTTAGAAATCTTTTACACAGAAGGTGGAGGCAATCACGGCGGTATGTGACAATAGGAGTATCTGCCGCACATTATGAGGAACGAGCCATGGCAAACCCGGAACTACTGGAAGAACAGCGTGAGGAAACGCGTCTGATTATCGAAGAGCTGCTGGAAGATGGCAGCGATCCGGACGCGCTGTATACCATTGAGCATCATCTCTCTGCCGACGATTTCGAAACGTTGGAAAAAGTGGCGGTAGAGGCCTTCAAGATGGGTTATGAAGTCACCGAGCCGGAAGAGCTGGAAGTCGAAGAAGGCGAAGTGGTGATCTGCTGCGATATCCTGAGCGAAAGCGCGCTCAACGCCGATCTGATCGATGCCCAGGTTGAACAGCTGATGAACCTGGCGGAAAAATTCAACGTCGAGTACGACGGTTGGGGTACCTACTACGAAGACCCGAACGGCGAAGACGATGACGGCGAAGATGACGAAGATTTAATTGACGAAGACGATAACGGCGTACGCCACTAAGTCGTCAACGGATACGGCGGCGTCTGCCGCCGTATATACCCGTCCTGATTAGGGTATAGCCTGGAGCTTCAATGGATTACCCGCAAATACTCTCCCCGATTTTAGCATTCCTGCACTGCCCAACGCCGCAGGCGTGGATTGACGAAGCCCGTAAACCGGAAAACCTGCCGCTGCTGTTGACCGACCATATGGTATGCGAGCTGAAAGCGGCGCAAAACGCCATGCTGCTGGTACGCCGCTACGTCGCCGATAAAGATGGCGCCGACGAGCTACTGGAATGCCTGAAACCGTACGAAGACTTTACCTATCGCCGTGGGCCGGAGCCGGATTTTGTCGCTCTGCATAAACGGATCAACAAAAGCGCCATGCCGCGAACCAACGACCCGTGGGGCAGCCAGTTGCTCGACAGCATGATTCTGCTTATCAAAGAGGAGCTGCACCACTTCTGGCAGGTGCGTGAGATCATGCTGGCGCGGGATATCCCTTACGTCAAAATCACCGCCAGCAACTATGCCCGCGGTATGCGCCGGGAGGTGCGATCCCATGAGCCGGTGATGCTAATCGATAAGCTGATTTGCGGCGCTTATATCGAAGCGCGCTCCTGCGAGCGATTTGCCGCGCTGGCACCGTGGCTGGATGATGATCTACAGAAGTTTTATCTGTCGTTGCTGCGCTCCGAGGCCCGGCATTATCAGGACTACCTGGATCTGGCGCAGATGATAGCGGGGGGAGATATCAGCGAGCGCGTACGCCAGCTTGGCGAGGCGGAAGCGGCATTGATCCTCCGCCCGGAGCCCGAGTTCCGCTTCCACAGCGGCGTGCCGACGGCGTTGTAGCCCGCGGTATTCGGCCCCTGTAGCCCCGGTAAGCGCAGCGCTACCGGGGAGGCCCACGGTAGCGAGGCGTTACAGCGTTTTCAACATCCGTACTTCACAATCGACGTGGCCGGTGCAGCCCAGCGGCTCGTCAATATGCTCAAACCCGAGATGCTCATACAAGCCAATCGCTTCTTTCAAAAAAGCGGTGGTTTCCAGATAGCAGCGTTTAAAACCCTGCTCGCGGGCGTAATCCATCGCCATCAGCGCCAGCTTTTTCGCCAGCCCTTTGCCGCGCGCCGAGGACATAAAGTACATTTTCTGCAGCTCACAGATATCGGACTCGCTACACGAGAGCGGCGCCACGCCGCCGCCGCCGACCACTTCGCCATTTTGCTCAACCACCCAATAAGCGGAGCCAGGTTGGCTATAGAGCTCATAGAGTTCATCCAGATTCGGGTCAGCGACCGTATAGCCTTTATCGGCGGTCAGACCGTATTCCGCGGAGACCTGGCGGATAACATTGGCAATCGCCGGATTATCAGTGGCCGTGATGCGGCGCAGGGATAGCGTTAGGGTTGCGCTCGTATTCATTTGAAGACTCATTACATAATAATGACGGATGATGTTGTTAATAACACTGCGGGCGGGGAGAGTGCAAGCGAGGATCTTTCATAAAATAACGCCCCTTACCGGATGGGATAAGGGGCGGGAGGATTACAGCGCGGCGATCACTGCCTGCTGTTCAATCAGTTTCGCTTTCGCTTCCGCGTAGCCTTCCAGCTTCTCACGCTCTTTGGCGATAACCGCTTCCGGCGCGCGGGCCACAAAGCCTTCGTTGGACAGCTTGCTTTCGATACGGCCGATTTCCGCTTCGACTTTCGCCACTTCTTTTGCCAGACGCGCCAGCTCGGCTTCTTTGTCGATAAGACCCGCCATCGGGATCAGCAGCTCGGCGCCGTCGATAATCTTGGTCACGGAAACCGGACCTTTATCATCGGCAGGCAGCACGGTGATGCTTTCCAGACGCGCCAGGTTCAGCAGGAAGCTGCGGTTGTCGTTAACACGACGCTCGGCATCTTTGCTACAGCCGCGCAGCAGCAGTTCCAGCGGTTTACCCGGAGCGATGTTCATCTCCGCACGGATGTTACGTACGGCGACGATCGCCTGCTTCAGCCATTCGGTGTCGGCTAGCGCCGCTTCATCAACCTGAGAAGCCTCGTACTGCGGGAACGGTTGCAGCATGATGGTATCGGCGGTGATACCGCAGATTACTTTCACGCGCTGCCAGATGGTCTCGGTGATGAAAGGAATAATCGGGTGCGCCAGGCGCAGCAGACCTTCCAGCACGGTCACCAGAGTATGACGAGTCCCGCGCAGCTCCACTTCGCTGCCACCGTTCATGACCGGCTTGGTCAGTTCGAGGTACCAGTCGCAGAACTGGTTCCAGGTAAACTCATACAGGATGCCCGCGGCGATATCGAAGCGGAAGTTATCCAGCGCTTCGCGGTACGCTTTCACGGTCTGGTTGAATTCAGCCAGGATCCAGCGGTCGGCCAGGGACAGCACCATCTCGCCGCCGTTGAAACCGCAATCTTGATCTTCGGTATTCATCAGTACGAAGCGGCTGGCGTTCCACAGCTTGTTGCAGAAGTTACGGTAACCTTCCAGACGCTTCATATCCCAGTTGATGTCGCGGCCGGTAGAGGCCAGCGCCGCCAGGGTGAAACGCAGGGCGTCGGTGCCGTGCGGCTCGATGCCGTTCGGGAACTGTTTCTCGGTGCGCTTACGGATTTTTTCCGCCAGCTGCGGCTGCATCATGTTGCCGGTACGTTTCTCCAGCAGCTCCGGCAGGGTGATGCCGTCAACCATATCCAGCGGGTCAATGACGTTACCCTTGGATTTGGACATCTTCTGGCCTTCGTCGTCGCGGATAAGGCCGGTCATGTAGACGGTCTTAAACGGAACCTGCGGCTTGCCATTTTCATCTTTGATGAAGTGCATGGTCATCATGATCATGCGGGCGATCCAGAAGAAGATAATGTCGAAGCCGGACACCATCACGCTGGTCGGGTGGAACTGACGCAGCGCGTCGGTGTTTTCCGGCCAGCCGAGGGTGGAGAAGGTCCACAGCGCGGAAGAGAACCAGGTATCCAGAACGTCTTCATCCTGACGCAGCGCGACGTCGGCGCCGAGATTATTTTCCTGGCGTACTTCGTCTTCGGTGCGGCCAACGTAGACGTTGCCCTGATCGTCGTACCATGCCGGGATGCGGTGACCCCACCACAGCTGACGGGAAATACACCAGTCCTGAATATCGCGCATCCAGGAGAAGTACATGTTTTCGTACTGCTTCGGCACGAACTGAATGTCGCCATTCTCAACGGCTTCAACTGCCGGCTTGGCCAGCACGTCGGCACGCACGTACCACTGGTCGGTCAGCATCGGTTCGATAACCACACCGCCGCGGTCGCCGTAAGGCACGGTCAGGTCGTGCGGTTTGATCTCTTCCAGCAGGCCCAACGCGTCGACAGCGGCAACCATCGCTTTACGCGCGGCAAAACGTTCCATCTTCTGGAATTCAGCCGGGATCTCGTTGGAATAGACGTCGGATTCATTGCCTTTGGTATCGTAGACTTCCGCGCTTTCGCGGATGTCGCCATCAAAGGTCAAAATATTAATCATCGGCAGCTGATGACGGCGGCCAACTTCGTAGTCGTTAAAGTCGTGCGCCGGGGTGATTTTCACGCAGCCGGTGCCTTTTTCCATGTCGGCGTGTTCGTCGCCAACAATTGGAATGCGGCGGTTAACCAGCGGCAGCACCACGAATTTACCGATAAGGTCTTTGTAACGCGGATCTTCCGGGTTAACGGCCACGCCGGTATCGCCCAACAGGGTTTCCGGACGGGTGGTGGCGACCACCAGGTAATCTTTACCGTCAGCGGTTTTCGCGCCATCGGCCAGCGGATAGCGGATGTGCCACATGGAACCTTTCGATTCGCGGTTCTCTACTTCCAGGTCAGAGATGGCGGTGCGCAGTTTCGGGTCCCAGTTGACCAGGCGCTTGCCGCGATAAATCAGGTCTTCTTTGTACAGGCGAACGAAGACCTCTTTCACCGCGTTGGACAGGCCTTCGTCCATTGTGAAGCGCTCGCGCTCCCAGTCTACGGAGTTGCCGAGGCGGCGCATCTGGCGGGTAATGGTGCCGCCGGATTCCGCTTTCCACTGCCAGATTTTATCGATGAAGGCATCGCGACCGTAGTCGTGGCGGGTTTTACCTTCTTCAGCGGCAATCTTACGCTCAACCACCATCTGGGTGGCGATACCCGCGTGGTCGGTACCGGCCTGCCACAGGGTGTTTTTACCCTGCATGCGCTGGTAGCGAATCATGGTATCCATGATGGTTTGCTGGAAGGCATGACCCATATGCAAACTGCCGGTGACGTTCGGCGGCGGGATCATGATGCAGAAGCTCTCCTGGCTTTCATCACCATTCGGTTTGAAATAGCCCTGCTTTTCCCAGTGCTCGTAAAGCGGCTGTTCGATATCTTGCGGGTTGTATGTCTTTTCCATTATTTCCAGGTTGCCGTGTTCAGGTTGAAACCAGCCATGCGGTACGCTTTATAGCGTTCGCGCGCCAGTTGTTTCAGAGAATCTTCGTAAGGGACAAAGTCTATCACTTCTGTGAAAGCGGTGGCAAAATCTGCAAAGTTTAGCCGCAGGCTGATAAGAATATCCCGCGGGCTGCTGTTGCGCTTTTGCGGCCAGGCAATTTCTACCGGCGCGCCGCCTCTCGGGCCTTCGCCCGCCAGGTTATGCGGCACAAAGCTCTCCGGCGGCCGCGTCCACAGCGCTTCGTCGAGGCGAATAGCCTGCTGTTCATCTTCACAGGCGATCAGGACGCGCTTGCCGTTGCGCCAACGTTCTGCGGCAATTTCACACACCAGCTGTTCGACGGCGCTGAGCTCGTCGACGGTGTCTTCGTTGTCCAGAAGATAGAACGTTGCGTTTTTCATATATGGGGCTTCTTGTTGTGGATTTAAATGCAAAGCCGGGTGGCGCTACGCTTACCCGGCCTACATACGGCATTTTTCCGTAGGCCCGGTAAGCGTAGCGCCACCGGGCATCAGACGGCAATCACTCTTCGCCGTTAAAACCCGCACGATTGAGCAGGAACTGCGACAGCAGCGCCACCGGGCGGCCAGTCGCGCCTTTGGCCTTCCCGGAACGCCAGGCGGTACCGGCGATGTCGAGGTGCGCCCAGTTGTACTTGCGGGTGAAGCGTGACAGGAAGCAGCCAGCGGTAATCGCGCCGCCAGGACGGCCGCCGATGTTCGCCATATCCGCAAAGTTGGACTCCAGCTGATCCTGGAACTCGTCGGCCAGCGGCAGACGCCATGCGCGGTCGCCGGCCAGTTCGGAGGCGCCGATCAGCTCATGAGCCAGCGGGTTATGGTTCGACATCAGGCCGGTGATGTGATGGCCGAGGGCAATCACGCAGGCGCCGGTCAGCGTCGCCACATCGATAACCGCTTCCGGCTCGAAGCGCTCAACGTAGGTCAGCACATCGCACAATACCAGACGGCCTTCGGCGTCGGTATTCAGCACTTCAACGGTCTGCCCGGACATGGTGGTCAGAACATCGCCCGGGCGATACGCGCGACCGCCAGGCATATTTTCACAGCCTGCCAGCACGCCGATGACGTTTAACGGCAGCTGCAGCTCGGCAACCATTCGCATTACGCCGTAGACCGCCGCCGCGCCGCACATGTCGTACTTCATCTCGTCCATGCCTTCGGCAGGCTTGATGGAGATACCGCCGGAGTCGAAGGTCAGGCCTTTACCGACCAGCACGATAGGGCGCGCGTCTTCAGACGGGTTGCCTTTATACTCGATGACCGACATCAGCGACTCGTTCTGCGAACCGTTGCCGACGGCGAGATAGGAGTTCATTCCCAACTCGCGCATCTGCTGCTCGCCGATCACGCGGGTGATGACGTTCTTGCTGTAAGTGTCGGCCAACTGGCGCGCCTGGGAAGCAAGGTAAGCCGCGTTACAGATATTCGGCGGCATGTTGCCGAGATCTTTCGCCGCTTTGATGCCGGCGGCGATCGCCAGGCCATGTTGAATGGCGCGTTCGCCGCTGGTGAGCTCGCGGCGAGTCGGTACGTTAAAGACCATTTTACGCAGCGGGCGACGCGGCTCGCTTTTGTTGGTCTTCAACTGATCGAAGCTGTATAGCGTCTCTTTGGCGGTTTCAACGGCCTGGCGAACTTTCCAGTAGTTGTTGCGGCCCTTAACGTGCAGTTCCGTCAGGAAGCAGACGGCTTCCATCGAACCAGTATCATTCAGAGTATTAATGGTTTTCTGAATAACTTGTTTATACTGACGTTCATCCAGTTCGCGCTCTTTACCACAGCCGATGAGCAGAATGCGCTCAGACAGGATGTTCGGCACATGGTGCAGTAACAACGTCTGGCCAGGCTTGCCTTCGAGCTCGCCGCGACGCAGCAGGGCGCTGATGTAACCGTCGCTGATTTTATCGAGTTGTTCGGCGATGGGGGAGAGGCGACGTGGTTCGAAGACGCCGACCACGATACAGGCACTCCGCTGCTTCTCCGGGCTACCGCTTTTTACACTGAACTCCATGCACTATGCTCCTGAATCTTAAAGACAACAGTGGTGGCTACGGCTATACTCGTCGCCTTTCCAGTTGCAGATGCGTTGGCTACGCCTGCTTACCCCTGACGCTGGCTGATGCCGCTCCGGGGCTTCACAGTCCTGCCGCCTTTCTACAACTCGAAATCCATTGAGTATATAATTGCAAGCTTTCGTAACTCATGTCCGCTGTTGCGGTGACTTCGTGTTAATCTTAACGTTATTACGGCCTTGGTTCGTCAGAAAAGATCCTGATACGCAGAACCGATGAGTCATTTAATCTTAGCGATGTTTTCGACGACAAAAGAGAATAAATGACGTTTAAGCCATGAAACAAGCAATTTTCCTGCAATAAGACGGGTTTTTACGGGCGTATTTATAGTGATAATCATAAGATATCTGGTTCGTGAGACGCTGAAAAGCCAGTTGGCGATCCTATTCATCCTGTTACTGATTTTCTTCTGTCAGAAACTCGTCAGGATCCTTGGCGCCGCGGTAGATGGCGATATCCCGACCAACCTGGTGCTCTCTCTGTTAGGGCTGGGCGTACCGGAAATGGCGCAGCTCATTCTGCCCCTGAGTCTTTTCCTCGGGTTGTTGATGACGCTGGGCAAACTGTATACCGAAAGCGAAATTACGGTGATGCACGCCTGCGGCTTAAGTAAAGCCGTATTGATTAAGGCGGCAATGATCCTCGCCCTGTTTACCGGCGCCGTCGCGGCAGTCAACGTGATGTGGGCGGGGCCGTGGTCGTCGCGCCATCAAGATGAAGTGCTGGCGGAAGCCAAAGCCAACCCTGGAATGGCGGCGCTGGCTCAGGGCCAGTTCCAGCAGGCCAGCGACGGCAGCGCGGTGTTGTTTATCGAAAACGTGAACGGCAACCGCTTTAGCGACGTATTCCTTGCGCAATTGCGGCCAAAAGGCAACGCGCGTCCTTCCGTTGTAGTGGCGGATTCCGGCGAACTGTCGCAGAAAAAAGACGGATCCCAGGTGGTCACTATGACTCAGGGGACGCGTTTTGAAGGCACGGCGATGCTGCGCGATTTCCGTATTACCGACTTCAAAAACTACCAGGCGGTAATTGGCCATCAAGCGGTAGCGGCCGATCCCAGCGACACCGAACAGATGAATATGCGCACCCTCTGGAAGACCGATACCGCGCGCGCGCGCGCCGAACTGCACTGGCGATTTACGCTGGTGGCGGCGGTGTTCATGATGGCGCTGATGGTTGTCCCGCTTAGCGTGGTGAACCCGCGTCAGGGCCGCGTGCTGTCTATGCTGCCGGCGATGCTGCTGTATCTGGTGTTCTTCCTGCTGCAAACGTCGATCAAATCGAACGCGGGTAAAGGCAAAATGGACCCCGCTATCTGGATGTGGGGCGTGAACCTGCTCTACTTCGCGCTGGCGGTGCTGCTTAACCTGTGGGATACGGTGCCGATGCGTCGTTTCCGTGCCCGGTTTAATAAAGGAGCGGTGTGATGCAGGCGTTTGGCGTACTTGACCGCTATATCGGTAAAACCATTTTCAACACCATCATGATGACGCTGTTCATGCTGGTGTCGCTCTCCGGCATTATTAAGTTTGTCGACCAGCTGAAAAAAGCCGGACAGGGCAGCTATGATGCAATGGGCGCCGGGCTTTATACCATTCTCAGCGTACCAAAAGATGTGCAAATCTTCTTCCCCATGGCGGCGCTGCTTGGCGCATTGCTGGGGCTGGGGATGCTGGCGCAGCGCAGCGAACTGGTGGTGATGCAAGCTTCCGGTTTTACCCGTATGCAGGTGGCGCTGGCGGTGATGAAAACGGCGATCCCGCTGGTGTTGTTAACCATGGCGATGGGTGAGTGGGTGGCGCCGCAGGGCGAACAGATGGCGCGTAACTACCGTGCGCAGCAGATGTACGGCGGTTCACTGTTGTCGACCCAGCAGGGGCTGTGGGCGAAAGACGGGCATAATTTTGTCTACATTGAGCGAGTAAAGGGCAATGATGAACTAGGCGGCGTGAGCATCTATCAGTTCAACGATAATCGTCGTCTGCAATCTGTCCGTTACGCCGCTTCCGCGAAGTTTGATAATGAAGCTAAGATCTGGCGCCTGTCGCAGGTGGATGAATCTAATCTGACCGATCCAAAACAGGTCACCGGTACGCAAATGGTGAGCGGCACCTGGAAGACCAAGCTAACGCCGGACAAACTCGGCGTGGTTGCGCTGGATCCGGATGCGCTGTCAATCAGCGGCCTGCATAACTACGTGACCTATCTGAAGTCCAGCGGCCAGGATCCGGGCCGTTACCAGCTCAATATGTGGAGCAAAATCTTCCAGCCGCTGTCGGTGGCCGTGATGATGCTGATGGCGCTGTCGTTCATTTTTGGCCCACTGCGGAGCGTGGCGATGGGCGTGAGAGTGGTTACCGGGATTAGCTTCGGCTTTATCTTCTACGTACTCGACCAGATATTTGGCCCACTAACGTTGGTTTACGGGATACCGCCGATAATCGGCGCGCTGCTGCCAAGCGCAAGTTTCTTCCTGATAAGCCTTTGGCTGATGATGAGAAAAGCGTAGTACAATAGAAGGGTGCGAAAGCACCCTTTTTTTTCGTCTTTGCATGGAGGCATTGATGTTTGGTAAATCCCTGATATTCATTCTGCAGGTCGCTGCCGGAATCTTGTGGATCCCGGATATTTTTATCATCGCCACCATCTTCTTCGGCGCGTTGCATCCAGAGTGGGCCAGCGGCTGGTTCCTGTTTGAAGGCACAGTTTTTCTGTTTATGCTGGTGTTTTTTATCTGGTCGTTGAAACGAGCGGATGTGCTGAGCCTGACGACGGGGCTGGTGCGTGCGGGCACAGCAGAAGAGCAAAAAGCCGATCGGGTGCTGTTTTGGTTCGATCTCAATGGCACGTTAGCGGGGGTTATACTGTCGCTATCGATATTCGCTTTTCTGTTTGCTTTCGTGGTGTTAGACAAAGGCCTGCCGCTATATCTTCATCAGGTTGCGGTGGTCGCCGTGCTGGCGCTGTGCTGGCACGGCAATCACCGCCTCGAAGCGCGCAAAAGCGCGCGGGGATATGGGGATTATGTTAAGACAACCCCCTGAGGCGACTAAGGCCTAACGCTTACGCTCACCGAGCCAACAAAGAACCCGGATGAGGCGCAGCGCGCCGCAATCCGGGGTCGGCATCCTTCTTACGCTAACGGCGCCTTCCGCCGAGCAGGCTTCCCAGCATGCCGCGGACGATCTGGTTGGTTACCTGACGTACGGCGCTTTTGGCCGCGGTCTGCACGATACCATCTCGTTTACCGCCGCGCGGGCCGGTAGTGCCGAACAGAATATCTTTCAGTCCACCGAGTAGCCCGTCGTCATCACCATTTTGTTGACCTTTTGCCGGCTGTGCCGACTGCTGTTCTGTGGCGACCTGCACCCCTTTTTGCAGCATTTCGAAGGCCGACTCGCGGTCAATCTCTTCTTCATACTTGCCGTACAGCGCCGAGTGGTTAATCAGGCCATTTCTCTCATCATCGGTGACCGGCCCCATCCGTGAACATGGGGCGATGACCATTGCGTGCTCGACGACCGACGGGCTGCCTTTCTCGTCGAGGAAGGAGATCAGCGCTTCGCCGGTACCGAGCTCCTGAATGGCCTGCTCGGTACTGAATGCCGGGTTGGCGCGCATGGTCTGGGCGGCGGTTTTCACCGCTTTTTGATCCTTCGGAGTAAAGGCGCGCAGGGCATGCTGCACGCGGTTGCCCAACTGGCCAAGCACGGCATCCGGGATATCCGACGGATTCTGCGAGACAAAATAGACGCCGACCCCTTTAGAGCGGATAAGACGGATCACCTGCTCGATTTTATCTAGCAGTACCTGCGGCGCATCGTTAAACAGCAGGTGGGCTTCGTCGAAGAAGAACACCAGCTTCGGTTTTTCGAGGTCGCCGGCTTCCGGCAGGCGTTCGTAGAGTTCGGAGAGCATCCACAGCAGGCTGGCGGCGTAAAGCTTCGGCATCTGATAGAGCTTTTCGGCGCTGAGGATATTAATCACCCCTTTACCGCTGGCATCGACACGCATCCAGTCCTGAATATCCAGCATCGGTTCGCCGAAGAAGTGCTCTGCGCCCTGCTGCTCCAGGGTTAACAGCCCGCGCTGGATAGCGCCGACCGACGCGCTGCTGATGTTGCCGTACTGGTTCTGGAAGGCTTTAGCGTTATCACCGATAAACTGGGTGATGGCGCGGAGATCTTTAAAGTCCAGCAGCAGCAGGCCGCGATCGTCAGCAATACGGAAAATAATGTTTAGCACGCCGCTTTGTACTTCATTCAGGTTGAGCAAGCGGGCGAGCAGCAGGGGGCCGAGATCCGACACCGTGGCGCGCACCGGGTGGCCCTTTTCACCAAAGATATCCCAAACAACCACCGGGTTGGCGTGCGGCTCCCAGTCGGTAACGCCGATTTTTTCCAGACGCGCCTGAAGTTTCTCAGAGCTCTGGCCTGCTTCCGCGATACCGGTCAGGTCGCCTTTCACATCGGCCATAAAGACCGGCACGCCGATCTCGGAAAATGACTCCGCCAGTTTCTGCAAAGTTACGGTTTTACCGGTGCCGGTGGCGCCGGTAATTAGGCCGTGACGGTTAGCCATTGCAGGCAGCAGATACAGTTGTTTATCCAGCGTGCGCGCAATCAGCAGGGGTGAGCTCATGATCGATTCCTCCATTTATCCTGCGTCGATTATAGGCAACCTGACAGTAAAAAGATGGAGGAAATCGATAACTCTCAACGTTTAATCTCAGGCGCAGTGGCGCTGAATCAGCGCGATGCTCTGTTCAATCTCGCGGCGAATCTCCTCTTCGCGCCATGACGCCAGCTGCGGAGCGAAAGGCTCGAAGGCGTAATCGCCACGATATCCGCGGGCTTCGAGATGTTTTACCTGCTGGCAGGTCAGCAGCCTATCTTGTGGTGTCAGCATGATGCGCTCGTCGTCGGTCAACTGTTCGCGTGGGCGGGGATCGTCAACGCCGGAGAGGTGAACCAGACCTATCTCAGCAATGTCCAGCTGGCTGAATTCCTCTTCAGCTTGTGGATAAAGATGATGATGGAAAGTATCAATTAACAGCTTAAACGGCACTTGAGCGTCACGAATGAGCGCCTGCGCCTGCGCCGCCGAGCGCAGCGAACTTTGTGGGAAGCCAAGCGGCTCAACCAGGCCCTGAACGCCATATTGTTCGAACAACGGCGCCAGCTCGCGCATAGCGGCAAGCGTTTCTTGCGGCGCTACAGCGGTGCCATCATTTAACGGGCACATCACCAGCGATTTGGCGCCAATGGACTGCGCCTCTTTTAGCAGCGACTCCGTCAGCTGACGTACTTCAGCGCTGTGGCGATTGAAGGGATAGACGGCGTTGATCGTCAGAATTTCAAGCTGGTATCGGTCGGCTAGCTTGCGCACCTGCTGGTGGGTTAGCTCATCGGTGACTTTACCGCTGGGTAAATCATTACGCAGCTCGACCTTATGCAGCCCGAGTTCGCTTACCAGACGGAAAAACGCTTCAATGCTAAGCGATGGCGCAATTTTACGATTGATACAGAAACGCTGCAGGGCAATGGCCATTTGACACTCCTGACAAGATGTTGACTGGTTTAGTTCGCTTGCCTGATAGTTAAAATGTTTATTTCATCGTTGGCAATGGATGAAATGATGGTTGTTTGAGCACGATCGCAAAATAGTTGCTGCGCTATTTCATAGTTTACATCAACGTCAACCGCAGAAAATCTCACCTTTACTACCGCTGCGATATGAAATCATGTAGAGAGAGGCTTGCTGAAAAATGCGACAGCTATCACCAAAGTGGAATTTCATTTTATCTGTTTATTGAAATATAAATTTCATTTTACTACGGTTATAGCACAGCACAATCAGCGACGGGCCGTAACTTGAACGGCCTTCTACACTATGAGGCGAGAAGATGACTATCACAGGTAACTTTATTGGTGGGAAAACGGTAACCAGCAGCAGCCGGGAAACGATGCCGGTGTACGACCCGGCCACTGGCGATGTGGTTCGCGAAGTCACGCTTTCCACTGCGCAGGAGGTTTCCGACGCAATCCAGGTCGCTCGCGACGCTTTTGACAGCTGGTCCCGTACCACGCCGCTGCGCCGCGCCCGCGTGCTGTTCAATTTTAAAATGCTGCTCGAACAGCACGTCGATGAACTGGCTGGAATTATCGTTAGCGAGCACGGCAAAGTGTGGTCCGATGCGTTGGGCGAGCTGACTCGCGGCATGGAAGTGGTTGAGTTTGCCTGCGGCATTCCGCATCTTATTAAAGGTGAGTTTTCTTCCGACGTAGGTACTGGCGTCGACAGCTATTCGCTCATGCAGCCGCTGGGCGTGGTGGCGGGGATAACGCCGTTTAATTTCCCGGCTATGGTGCCGATGTGGATGTTCCCCATCGCGCTGGCCTGCGGCAACAGCTTCGTGCTGAAACCACCGGCGCTGGCGCCGACCGCGGCGGTACGCATGGCTGAATTACTGAAAGAAGCCGGTCTGCCGGACGGCGTTTTTAACGTCATTCATTGCAGCAATGAAGATGCCGAACAGCTTTATACCGACCCGCGTGTGGCCGCCGTCAGCTTTGTCGGCTCCTCTGGCGTAGCGGAATATATCTATAAAACCGCCAGCGCTCACGGAAAACGCGTCCAGGCGTTTGGCGCGGCGAAAAACCATGCCATCGTGATGCCGGACGCCGATCTTGATGCGACCGTGAATGCCATCATGGGTGGTGCGTATGGTTCCGCAGGCGAGCGCTGTATGGCCCTGCCGGTAGTGGTGGCCGTCGGTGACGAGACCGCAGATAAGCTCATTGCCCGCCTGAAACCATTAGTCGAGTCGTTGAAAGTGGGACCTGGTTGCCTGCGCGGCAAAGACGAAAACGAAATGGGGCCGGTGGTATCCGAAGCGCATCAGAAAAAAGTACTCGGCTATATTGATAAGGGCGTCAGCGAAGGGGCGTCGTTGGTGGTGGATGGCCGCAGGCTGCGCGTGGCCGGGCATGAGGACGGATATTACGTTGGCGGTACGCTGTTTGACCATGTCACTCCGGAAATGACCATCTGGCGTGAAGAGATTTTTGGCCCGGTGCTGGGGATCGTCCGCGTTGCTGATTACCAAAGCGCGCTGGCGCTGGTTAACAGCCATGAATTTGGTAACGGCAGCGCCGTCTTTACCAGCAATGGCCATACCGCCCGCGAGTTCGTTCATGATGTACAGGCCGGCATGGTTGGCGTCAACGTACCGGTGCCAGTACCAATGGCCTTCCATAGCTTTGGCGGCTGGAAGCGCTCGGTATTTGGCGCGCTGAACGTCCACGGGCCTGACGGCGTTCGCTTCTATACCCGTATGAAAACTGCCACCGTGCGCTGGCCGCAGGGGCAGCAAACCGTATCTGAATTCAGTATGCCGACGTTAGGTTAATCGGCGAAGGAGAACGCTATGTCGTTATTGGCTAAAGCGCAAAAAGAGGGACATATCCAGCACATCACCCCGCAGAGCGCGGGGTGGCAGTATATTGGCTTTGATGTCTGGATGTTAAAACAGGGGCAAACCGTGACCCTGGAAAGCGGTGATCGTGAGCTATGTCTGGTTCTGGTCTCCGGGCTGGCCTCGATCAAAACTCAGCACGCCGATTTTCCCGACCTCGGTAAACGCATGTCGCCATTCGAGCGTACGCCGCCGTGGTCGGTCTATGTGCCGCCGCACGATAAGGTCGAGGTCACTGCAGATTCCGATCTTGAGCTGGCGGTTTGCAGCGCGCCGGGCAAAGGCAGCTTCCCGGCGCGAGTGATACGGCCTGAGGATGTTGGCGTAGAGCATCGCGGTAAAGGGCGTAACCAGCGGCTGGTACATAATATTCTGCCGGATAATGCGCAGGCGGATTGCCTGTTGGTAGTGGAAGTCTACACCGAAGAAGGGGCGACCAGCTCCTGGCCATCGCATAAGCACGATACCGCGCTGCCGGGGCAGGAAACCCAGCTGGAAGAAACCTATTACCACCGTTTCGATCCGCCGCAAGGTTTTGCCTTTCAGCGAGTGTACACCGATGACCGCAGCCTGGATGCCTGTATGGCGCCCTATAACCATGATGTGGTGATGGTGCCGCGCGGCTACCATCCGGTAGCGGCGATCGCCGGTTACAACAGCTACTATCTGAACGTGATGGCGGGGCCGGATCGTAAGTGGCTATTTACCTGGGAAGACGATCACGCCTGGATCAACAGCGATCGCTATTCATAGCGTGCGATATACGAGAAAAGCCGGGGATGTCCCCGGCTTTTTTGTCTATTGATTGCCCCTGTTTACCGCTAGCGCAACGGGCAATCAGGCGCGGTGCTGCTGCGGCTCTTTGCTGCTATTCAATGCCAGCGATACCGCCAGCGTCTGCGCCAGGCACAGCGAGGCCACCTGTGAACGGAAACCATCGACCTGCGCTTCACGCACCACAAAGCACACATCACTGAAGGCGGCAAGCGGGCTTACCTGGCTATCGGTAATGGCGATTTGTCGCGCCTTGCGCTGGGCGCCAAGCTCAACCAGCTCCACCACTTCACGGGCATAAGGCGAGAAGCTCACCGCCACGACCACATCCTTCGGCCCCACCAGACTGAGCTGCTCGGTGAACATCCCGCCGAGGCCGTCGATCAGGAAGGCTTTGCGATCCAGATGGCGCAGTGCGTAGGTCAGGTAAGAGGCGACGCTGAACGAGCGACGCAGACCGATAACATAGATATTTTCCGCATCCGCCAGTAAATCTACCGCCCGGTTGAGGTCTTCGCCGGAGGTCTGCATTGCCAGTTGCTGCAGCGCCTGGGTATTGACCATGCTGAACATGTTGAGGATTTCCGTCGGCGTTTCCGGCGGCGTTGTTTCGTCGTTAGTAGTCTGGCGGAACAGACGTGCGCGCTCGGTGTAGTTGGCGGTCTCTTCCATCAGATGCTGCCTGAACATCTGCTTCATTTCGTTAAAGCCGCTGAAGCCAAAGGCGTTAGCGAAGCGAATCAGCGTTGAGGGCGGAACGTCAGCCTGTTGCGCAATGGAGGCTACAGTATCGAAAGCAACGCTATTACTGTTATCCAGTATATAGCGCGCCACCTGCTTCAGACGTTTGCTGAGCGTGTCGTAGCGCCGTCTGATTTCATCCTGCAGGATGGTCAGTTGGGTCGGATTATTAGCCATAAGTTGCGCTCTGAGAAAATGGAAGGAATATGGCTTCCAGTGTACCAAATGAAGCGAATTTTTCATTTTTTGCGATGAAATACGCGATTCATTTCACGAAGAAACCGCAGGCCCGCCGCTTTCAAGGAAAAGGCGGGCCTGAAGGAGGTTAGCCGCGCGCTTCGCGCCAGTAGCCGATGAGCCGTAGATAGTTGCGTTTCACTTCATCGATTAGCGCTGAGTCATCCAGTTCGCCCTGCATCCAGCGGCGCGAAGGTTGACCAAAGATGGTTCGGCCGACGGCAAAACCCTTGATCATCGGGTGCCCGGCCGCTTCGGCGAAACCTGAACGCAATCGATCCGATGGGGCATCCAGCCCGAGGAGCAGGATGCCCCGGCACCACGGATCTTCGCGCTCGATAAGCGCTGAGATCCGCTCCCACTGGGCGCTGGCCAGCGGCGGCAGCTTCCACCAGTCCGGCTGGATGCCCAACTGATAGAAGTGCTCCAGCATAGTGTGGTAGTGGCGTTCATCTTTGTCCGGTCCGTTCTCCGGCAGGATCACTTCCAATAGCAGCTCGTGCCCGGACTTATTGCAGGCCTGCCAGACTTCCAGCAGCAGCGCATCCTGCTCGGCGCGCAGCGCCGCCGGGTCATCCGGGTGGTAAAAGACCAGGCATTTGACGACGTGCTCAAGCGGCCAGTCGATCAGCTGTGAGCCAATATTACCATGTTCAAGACGTAGCGGACGCGAGCTGGGAAGCTCTATCGGCCGACCGATCCACCAGCCTTTACCGGTAATGGCGTTAAGTGAACGTTGACCATAGGTACCATCGGCGAGGATGCCGCTGCGCCGATCCAGCCCGGCCTCTGTGGCGGCCGCCTCGGCGGCGGCCAACAGCAGCAGTTTGAGTTCGGGAATACAGGCCGGGTCGCGCCCGGTTTCTAATGCCAGATCCGCCAGCTGTTTACGATGGTCAAAGGCGAAGATACACAGTTCCGGCCACGGCTGGCGCCGGCTGGTCACCCGGTGCAAATGATTTAACCGCGCGTCGATATCCGGACGCGGAACGGCATCGGCCCGCGATAAATAATCATCAAGCTCTACTTTTGTCGGCATCGCCGGCGCGCAGCCGTGGCGCGAAACCACTAAGGCGCCGCAGGCGTTGGCGTAGCGGCAGGCCTGCTCCCAGCCCTCATCGTTAAGCCAGCCGCGCAGTAGCCCGGACATAAAAGCATCGCCGGCACCGAGCACGTTGAGTACTTCGACGCGAACGCCTTGCTGCAACGGCACTTCGTCCCAGCTATCCGGGATGGCGCCCTCCAGCACCACGCAGCCCATCGGCCCGCGCTTGCAGACCAGCGTCGCTTTGGTGGCATGGCGAACGTTTTTCAGCGCGGTGAGGGTATCGGTGCTGCCGCCGGCGATATGAAACTCCTCTTCAGTGCCGACGACTAAATCGAACAGGTGCAGAACTTCCTGCAACTGACGGGTCACCGGACCCGACTCAATGAAACGCGTTTCACCGTCGCCCAGCGAAGTAAGCCCCCACAGCACCGGACGGTAATCGATATCCAGCGCGGTACGCAGGCCGTGGCGGCGGGCGTATTCCAGCGCCTTCAGTACCGCATCGCGGGTATTGGCGTGTGAAAGGTGGGTGCCGGTCACCGCCAGAGCGCGTGAAGAGGCGATGTACTCCTCATTGATATCGTCAGGCGTCAGCGCCATATCGGCGCAGTTGTCGCGGTAGAAAATCAGCGGGAAGGTATCCTGATCCTTAATGCCCAGCATCACCAACGCGGTCAGCCGTTCTTTATCCGTGATCAGATATTCGGTATCGACACCTGCGCGGCGGAGGGTTTCACGCAGAAACCGGCCGTTGTGCTCATCGCCAACCCGCGCCAGCATCGCCGATTTTAATCCCTGAATCGCGGTACCAAAGGCGACGTTGCCCGAGGAACCGCCGAGATACTTGGCGAAACTGGCCACATCTTCCAACCTTGCCCCTATCTGCTGGGCGTAGAGATCGACGGCCACCCGGCCAATACAGATGACGTCGAGCCGCTTAACTGCTGCATTCATCGCTTGGGTTTCCTTTTGCAAATCTGCTGCCAGGAGAAGGTCGCATGAGTGACAGTCTGCCGTGAACAGCCTGATGGTTATTAGTTATCTCTAGTTTGAGAAATAAATATTTCATTTTCAAATCTAATCGAAATTAAAAAACCAAAAGTGTGAAGGATCTACCACTCTGCGCGGGTACGCAGCTGCCCACCCATACATGCTGTCTGCGTCCCGCTTACCCATGTTCTCCTTTTTTTAATATCAATATTATCCATAATTTTCATGTAGATAATCTTGTTTTTCTTCTTTTGTTTGGAAACCTGCTCGCGAAGGAGATGTAAGTGAAACGTGTGAAATGGGTAGAGAGTTTGATCCTTCTCGCAAAATGAAACATTTTTTCTGTATTTGTGTTTAATGAAAAAAATGTTTGCCTATAATCCAAAAATATTCCAGTGGACGTTAACGGCTTTCCCGCACCTACGCCATCTTCTTTGGCGAGCAAAGCGCTAACTCACACGACAAATACTGAACGATAAGGATTAGGCAACATGGGCAAACTGAGACTGACAATGGCGCAGGCGCTGGTTAAGTTCCTTGATAACCAGTATCTGGAGGTGGACGGCGAAGCGCAGAAATTCGTGAAAGGGATTTTCGCTATTTTTGGTCACGGCAACGTGTTGGGCTTAGGCCAGGCGCTGGAAGAGAACAGCGGCGAACTGCGGGTTTACCAGGGGCGTAATGAACAAGGCATGGCCCATGCGGCCACCGGCTTTGCCCGTCAATCACTGCGCCGGCAGATCATTGCCTGCACTTCTTCCATCGGTCCCGGGGCGGCCAACATGATCACCGCCGCGGCGACGGCTACGGCCAACCGTATCCCGCTGTTATTACTGCCGGGCGATGTATTTGCCACCCGCCAGCCGGACCCGGTACTGCAGCAAATCGAACAGAGCCACGATCTGAGTATCACGACTAACGACGCATTTCGTGCGGTGAGTAAGTACTGGGATCGTATTACCCGCCCGGAACAGCTAATGAGTGCCTGCATTAATGCCATGCGCGTGCTGACGGATCCGGCGGAAACCGGCGCCGTTACCTTGTGTCTGCCGCAGGACGTGCAGGGTGAAGCCTGGGATTATCCCGAGTCCTTTTTTGCCCGCCGCGTCCACCGGCTGGATCGCCGTCCGCCAAGCGCGGCGCAGCTGGCGGATGCGGTAGCGGCAATTAAAGCCAGCCGCAAACCGCTCATCGTCTGCGGCGGCGGCGTGAAATATTCCGCGGCAGGCGAAGCGCTGGTGAGCTTCGCCGAACGTTACGACATCCCGTTTGCGGAAACGCAGGCCGGAAAGGGCACGGTGGTTTCATCGCATCCGCTGAACGTCGGCGGCGTTGGCGAAACGGGCTGTCTGGCTGCCAACCTGTTGGCGAAAGAAGCCGATCTGGTCATCGGTATCGGCACGCGTTTTAGCGATTTTACCACCTCCTCGAAATGGATATTCCAATCCCCGGGCGTGCGCTTTCTTAACGTTAACGTCAGTAATTTTGATGCCTGGAAGCTGGACGGCATCCCAATGCTGGCGGACGCCCGCGAGGCGCTCAGCGCGCTCAGCGCTGCGCTGTCTAACGAGCCCTGGCAGGCAGAATGGGGCGCGCAGATTGCAAGCGTCCAGAGCCGGCAGATGAAAGAGACCCAGCGCGTCTACCGGGCGGTCTGGCAGGAAACGGATTTCGTACCAGAAATTGATGACCATATTGACCGTGAATCGGTATATCGCGAATTCCGTCAAATCACGGATTCTACCCTGACGCAAAGCAGCGTTCTTGGCTTGCTGAACGAGTCGCTGGCGGCGGATGCGGTCATTGTGGCGGCGGCGGGCAGCCTGCCGGGGGATTTACAACGCGTCTGGCGCAACCGCGCGCCGAATACCTATCACGTCGAGTACGGCTACTCGTGCATGGGCTATGAGGTCAACGCCGCCCTCGGCGTTAAGCTGGCGCAGCCGCAGAGCGAAGTCTATTCGCTGGTCGGCGATGGCTCCTTCATGATGCTGCACTCTGAGCTGGTCACCTCCCTGCAGGAGCGGGCGAAGATCAACGTCATCCTGCTCGACAACATGGCGAACGGCTGCATCAACAACCTGCAGCTGGAACACGGTATGGATAGCTTTGGCACCGAGTTCCGCTACCGCTCGGCGGAAAACGGCCAGCTGCAGGGCGGGCTGGTACCGGTAGATTTCGCCACGATTGCTTCCGGCTACGGCTGCAAGACCTGGCGGGTCACCACCCTCGATGAGCTTCGCCACGCGCTGGATGCCGCTCGCCGTGAAACCGTCAGCACGCTTATCGACATTAAAGTACTGCCGAAAACCATGGTCCACAAATACGGTAGCTGGTGGAACGTTGGCGTGGCGCAGACGGCGCTGTCGGAACGTATCCGTAAAGTCGCTGAAATGATTAATGAAAAACGCGCCCAGGCGCGGGATTACTAACAAAGAACACGAACCCTGAACCCTACAGAACTACGGAGAGAACCATCATGTCACTCAAATTAGGTGTCATCGGCGCAGGCGCCATCGGTAAAGAACATATCCGTCGCTGCACCCAGGTCCTACAGGGGGCGACCGTGGTCGCCGTTTCCGATATCAACGCCGATAACGCCCGTGCGGCAGTAGCGCTGCCGGGCGTGCAGGCGGAAGTCTACGCCGACGGTCATGATGTGATTAAAGCCAGCGACGTTGACGCCGTGCTGGTGACCTCCTGGGATCCAACCCATGAAGAGTACACCCTGGCGGCTATTGAGGCCGGTAAGCCCGTCTTTTGCGAAAAGCCGTTGGCGATGAGCGCGGAAGGCTGCCGCCGCATCGTTGATGCTGAAATGAAAGCCGGGCGTCGCCTGGTGCAGGTCGGCTTTATGCGCCCGTACGATGAAGGCTATCTGGCGCTGAAGAAAGTCATTGATGACGGCGATATCGGCGCGCCGCTGATGCTGCGCTGCGCCCACCGCAACCAGTCGGTCGGCGAGAACTACACCACCGATATGGCGATCACCAACACCCTGATCCACGAGCTGGACGTGCTGCGCTGGCTGCTAAATGACGACTACCGCTCCGTACAGGTACGCTTCCCGCGCTCGACCTCCCATACCCATGCGCGGCTGAAAGACCCACAGATCGTCTCGTTTGAAACGAAAAAGGGCACCCTGATCGACGTCGAAGTCTTCGTAAATTGCCAGTACGGCTACGACATCCAGTGCGAAGTCGTTGGCGAAACGGGCATTGCGCGCCTGCCGGAACCGTCGGCGGTGGAGATGCGTAAAGCCGCCAGCCTGTCGACAGCCATCCTTACCGACTGGAAAGACCGTTTCATCAAAGCCTACGACGTCGAACTGCAGGCATTTATCAATGATGTGAAAGCCGGCAAGCTGCAGGGCCCCTCAGCCTGGGACGGCTATGCGGCATCGGTTGCCGCCGACGCCTGTCTGAAGGCGCAAGAGTGCAACGAACCGGTAGCAGTATCGCTACCTGAGTGCCCGGCATTCTACCAACGCTAAATCCTCCTTCACCGACGTAACGTTTCAAACAGGTAACGACGATGAAAATTGCTTTTGATGTCGATGTGATTCGCGATCTCGGGATCACCAGAATGGTTCAGCAGGTGGCGGAGTGGGGCTACAAATACATTGAACAGTCGCCGCACCCGCAGATTAACCCATTCTACAAACATCCGCGCGCCAGCCGGGAGATCATGGCCGAGTATAAGCAGGCGCTGCGTGACAACGGCGTTGAACTCTCCTCGTTCATCTGCGTTTATCGCTGGTCCGGCCCGGATGAGCTGCGCCGTCAGGCGGCGGTGAAGAACTGGAAGCGGCTCATCGAAGTAGCGGTAGAGATGGGCGTGCAGGTTATCAACACCGAATTTTCTGGCGATCCTAACCAGCCGGAAATTTGCGAAGAAATGTTCTACCGCTCGATGGAAGAATTACTGCCGATATTCGAACGTGAAGGTATCCGCGTCGAAATCCAGGCCCACCCGTGGGACTTCTGCGAAGAAAACAACGAGACGGTGGATATCGTGAAGTCCTTCCGTAGCGACAACGTGAAGTACGTCTACAGCGTGCCGCACACCTTCTTCTACGACAAAGGTAAAGGTGAAGTCGAGAAGATGCTGCGCTATGCCGGTCAGGACCTGTCGCACGTGCTGATTGCCGATACCCGCAATCACACCAAACACTGCCGCTATATCGTTAATCCGCCGGGCGTTGACGCCGCCGTACATCAGCACGTCGGCGTCGGCGAGGGGGATGTCGATTTCGATGCTCTGTTCCGCACCCTGCGCGATATGCGCTTCGCTGAACAGACCTTCAAAGTTGGCGGTGAACCGATCGTCTGCACCTCGCTGTTTGGTTACCCGGAAAAGATGAAATACCAGGCCGTGGAAACGCGTGAACTTATCGAACGTGAACTGCTGCGCCGGTAAGGCGCGGCGGCAGGAGCATCAAAATGAACAAAGACAACGTCAAACTGGCTATCGCCCCTATCGGTTGGACTAACGACGATATGCCTGAGCTGGGGAGCGAAAACACCTTCCAGCAAACGGTCAGCGAAATGGCGCTGGCCGGGTTTACCGGCAGCGAAGTCGGCAGCAAATATCCGCGCGATCCGGCGGTGCTGAAGCCGATGCTGGATATTCGCGGCATGCAGATTTGCAACGCCTGGTTCAGCACCTTCTTCGCGAATGGCCAAAGAGAAAAAACCATCGATGAATTCGTTAACCACATGAATTTCCTCCATGCGATGGGCGCGAAGGTGATTGGCTGCTCTGAACAAAGCGGCAGTATCCAGGGGCTCGATAAACCGATTCTCGGCGATGTAAAACCGTGCTTTAGCGACGAAGAGTGGCAGCGGGTAGCTGAAGGTTATAACGCGCTTGGCAAGCTGGCGGCAGAGAAGGGGATGCAGGTTTGCCTACACCACCATATGGGCACCGGCATTCAGACTACCGCGGAGATTGACAAGTTTATGTCGCTGGTGGACGAACGCGTCTTCCTGCTCTACGACACCGGTCACGCCTGGTATTCAGAGGGCGGCGAGGCGCCGATGCTGGCGATCCTGAAAAAATATCTGCCGCGCATTAACCACGTGCATCTGAAAGACGTCCGCCCTGCGGTGATTGAGCAGGTGCGTCGCGAAGGGCTCTCATTCCTCGACGGCGTCAAGAAAGGCACCTTTACCGTACCGGGAGACGGCGAAATAGATTTCCGTCCGGTCTTCCAGTTGCTGGATGACTACGGCTACAAGGGGTGGATGGTAGTGGAAGCCGAACAAGACCCTGCGCTGGCGAACCCCTTCGAATACGCCATAAAGGCGCGTAAGTACATCCGCGAAACGGCAGGAATCTGATCGTTGATGCATTTCGGGCCACACAGCTGCGTGGCCCGCTTTTTCTAAACCTCAAGAGAACCACACGAGAACGACACGTCCGTGAGGCAGGAGGCCTCTGTATTCAGACAAGAGCATATCTTCCCCCTACAAGGTAGGTTACTGGAGTCTTCTATGTCACAGGAACAATATCTCACACTCAATAAAGCGTCGGGGCCGAATAGCGACGCCCCGGCAACGCCGTTTGTTAAGATCGTTGCGTTGATTGCGACCTTAGGCGGTTTACTCTTTGGCTACGACACCGGGGTGATTTCCGGCGCCCTGCTGTTTATGGGTAAGGAACTGCATCTCACGCCCTTTACCACCGGGCTGGTGACCAGCTCACTGCTGTTCGGCGCCGCATTCGGCGCACTGCTTTCTGGCCATCTGGCCAGCGCCGCAGGCAGAAAGAAAATCATCCTCTGGCTGGCGGTGATCTTTGCTATCGGTGCGGTGGGAACCGCCCTCGCGCCGGACGTCAACTGGATGATTTTCTTCCGCCTGGTTCTCGGCGTAGCGGTTGGCGGCGCGGCGGCAACGGTGCCGGTTTACATCGCTGAGATGGCGCCCGCCAATAAACGCGGGCAACTGGTCACGCTGCAGGAGCTGATGATCGTCTCTGGACAGCTGCTGGCCTATATTTCTAACGCCACCTTCCATGAGCTGTGGGGCGGTGAAAGTACCTGGCGCTGGATGCTGGCGGTGGCGACGCTACCTGCCGTGCTGCTGTGGTTTGGCATGATGTTTATGCCGGATACCCCGCGCTGGTATGCGATGAAAGGCCGACTGGCGGAAGCACGCCGGGTGCTGGAGCGTACGCGGCGTAAAGATGATGTCGAGTGGGAGCTAATGGAGATTACGGAAACTCTCGACGAGCAGCGCAATCTTGGTAAGCCAAAAATTCGTGAAATCATGACCCCTTGGCTGTTTAAGCTGTTCATGATCGGTATCGGCGTGGCGGTTATTCAGCAGCTTACCGGCGTCAATACCATTATGTACTATGCGCCGACGGTGCTGACCTCGGTCGGTATGACCGATAACGCCGCGCTGTTCGCCACCATTGCCAACGGCGTGGTTTCGGTGCTGATGACCTTTGTCGGCATCTGGATGCTGGGGAAGATAGGTCGTCGCCCGATGACCATGATCGGCCAGTTCGGCTGTACTGCCTGCCTGGTGTTTATCGGCGCGGTGAGCTACCTGCTGCCGGAAACGGTCAATGGTCAGCCGGATGCGCTGCGCGCCTATATGGTACTGGCGGGAATGCTGCTGTTCCTGAGCTTCCAGCAGGGGGCGCTGTCGCCGGTGACCTGGCTGCTGTTGTCGGAAATTTTCCCAACCCGGATGCGCGGGATGTTTATGGGCGGGGCGGTGTTCTCAATGTGGATTGCCAACTTCCTGATCTCGCTGTTCTTCCCGATACTACTAGCGTGGGTCGGCCTCTCCGGAACCTTCTTTATCTTTGCGGCAATCGGCATCTTCGGCGCGATCTTCGTGATCAAATGCGTGCCGGAAACGCGCAACCGCAGCCTTGAGCAGATCGAGCACTATCTGCGCGAGAAGCTGGATACCAGCCCGGCGGGAAAAGCCTACGCGCGTAAATCCTGGGCTTCGTCGCAGGCGGATAAAATCTAAGGCTTTGCAAAATCTCCCCGGCGCATTCTACGCTGGGGGCGGTTGGTCATCCGGCTTGGGCGTTTACGCCGCAAGCCGGGCGCCCCGCTATAGAACTGCGCTACTTCACTTCTCCCAGCGCAGTCTTATCAACATAAGGTTTCATTAGCGCGTCAGCTTCCTTCTGCGCCGCCTGTACCGCGGCTTCCGGCGTTACTTTAGCATCGTTGACCACCGCCGCCAGCTGGTTCTCCATCGCCTTACGCACGGCGACGGTCTCCCAGGTGGAGTACCACGGATGCGCATACTTCAGCTGTTCAAGGGCGATCGCTGCTCGTGGATCCTGCTGCAGATAAGCTTTCATCTCCGGCGTATCGTAAGAAGCCTTACGCGGCGAAAAGTAGCCGGTAAAGCGGCTCCACGCGCCGTTTACCTGCGGGCTCACCAGATAAGTCAGGAACTGGTAGGCCGCTTTCTTCTGCGCGTCGTTGATGCCTTTAAAGCTCACCAGGCTGGCGCCGCCGATCGGCACCGCGCGCTGCTCTTTGGCTGGTAGCATGGCGACACCGAGTTCAAAATCTTTACTGTTCTCGCGCATAAAGCCCAGTGCGCCGGTGCTGAGCATCGCCATGCCAAGTTTGCCGGAGAAGAATGAAGCGCTGATCTGCTTCGAATTCAGTACCCCGGAAGGCATCACTTTGTCTTTGTAGATCAGATCCTGCCAGAAGCGCAGAGCGCCGATAGCGGTCGGCGAGTTGTAATAAACCTCACCCGGATAGTCTTCATTGAAATATTTACCGCCGTTGGCGCGCACCAGCGCCGAGAAGATCCAGCCGCCGTAGTCGTCGTTGGTCGACGGCAGCATGATCCCCCACTGGCCTTTGCTCTCATCGGTCAGCTTTTTGGCATCAGACAGCAGCTCGGCCCAGGTCTGCGGTGGTTGCGCGATCCCCGCCCGATCGAACAGCGTCTTGTTGTAGTAGAGGATCGGTGTCGAGTTATGGAACGGGATCGCATAGGTGGTGCCCATCACCTGGGCGTTCTTATGCATCGCGGGCCAGAACTCCTTTTGCAGAAAATCGCCAGCCTTTTGATCGCCATATTTAAATAGTTCGTCCATCGGCAGGATCTCATCCTTCAGCGCCAGATCGGTAGTGAAGTTGGCGGACATGATCACCAGCGCCGGCGGTTGTCCGGCCTTCTGTGCGGATTCGGCTTTGATCTTGGTGGTGTCATAGTTGCCGGTGAAGATGCCGCGTACTTCGACATCCTGCTGCGAGTCGTTGAACGCTTTAATAACGCGTGTCATCTCCATCGTCAGCTTGCCGTCTACCGGAGCCGGGAACATGAAGTCTATTTTCTCTTTCGCCAGCGCCGCACCGCTCAGAGCGAGGCTGAGCCCAACCGTCAGGGCGGTTAAGGGGTTAAACATGGTCTGTCTCCATCAGTAAATTATGCTGGGTCTCAGCATGAAAAAGATGCACATCGGCAGGCGAGAAGCCGAGGATCAGCGATTCGCCTTTTTCAGGTACCGTGCCACGGTGGCGGCGGCTAAAGCGCAGGGTGCCGATCGGGGTGCTGACGTGGAGCAGATAATCGGCTCCCATCAGTTCTCGTTGCAGGACGGTGCCCGGCAGGCGCAGATGGCCTTGCTCCACGCGGTCGGTAATATGTTCCGGGCGAATGCCCAGCCAGACGCGGGTCTGGCTGCGGTGGCGCGGCGGTAGCGGATGGCGTAGTTCGCCAAGCTGAACGTTGCCGTCAACGCAGGGAAGTGATAGCAGGTTCATCGCTGGCGAACCGATAAATCCGGCCACGAACAGATTGGCCGGGTTGGCATACAGATATTCTGGCCGTCCTACCTGTTGCACGTGGCCGCCGTTCATCACCACGATGCGGTCGGCCATCGACATGGCCTCGGTCTGATCGTGGGTGACGTAGACGGTACTGGTTTTCAACTGCTGGTGGAGGTCCATAATGCTGTCACGGACTTCGCTGCGCAGGCGGGCGTCGAGGTTGGACAGCGGTTCATCCATTAAGAACAGCCGCGGATTACGCACGATCGCCCGCGCCATCGCTACCCGCTGCCGTTGGCCGCCGGAGAGCTTAGCCGGTTTGCGATCGAGCAGCGCCTCCAGCTGCAGCATCTGCGCGACTTTATCTACCCGCGGCTGCCAGCCGCTTTTTTCTTCCTTACGCACCTTCATGCCGAAGGTGATGTTGTCGCGCACCGAGAGATGTGGAAACAACGCATAGTTCTGGAAGATCATCGCAAAATTGCGTTCTCGCGGCGTGGTGTCGGTGATGTTCTCACCATGCAACCAGATTTCGCCTTCACTGACCTGCTCCAGCCCGGCAAGCAGGCGCAGCAGGGTGCTTTTACCGCAGCCCGACGGGCCGACCAGCACCACAAATTCGCCTTCGTGAATATCAAGCGACAGCGCGCTGAGCGCGGGTTTACCGTCGAAATGTTTACTGATGTTTTGCAGACTGAGCATGGCGGTTAGCGCTCTTCCGTTGGACAACTGATGTTTTCGTCGTACAGCCACGGCCCGGCGTAGTGGGCCAGCGAGTGCTGGTAGCTCACCCATTGCTCGCCGACCTGGCGGTGCATCAGGCACGAAGCCGGCGAGAGATCGTAATACGGGCGAGTGTCTTCGTGGCAGTAAGGCACCTGATGGACGGTGCCGGGGAGGGTGGAGATCAGCGCCTGGCGATACTGGGTCATGGTCAGGCTATGGTTATGACCGCAGAAGATGCGCGTCAGCGACGGGAAACGTTCCACCAGCGCCAGCAGACGGTGGCCGTTTTCGCAGGCAATCGGGTCCATCTGCGCGTTGCCCAGCGGCAGCGGCGGGTGGTGCATAAAGATCGTTGCCGGTTTGTCGCCGCCGTCAAACAGCTGCGCTTCCAGCCAGCTAATGGTCTCGTCGGTCAGCCAGCCTTTTGAAGTGCCGGCGCGGCTGGAGTCGATAAACAGCAGGCGGGTAGCGAAGTCGTCAACCGCATAGCGCATATTATTGGCATCGCTACCGAGCTGTGGGCACAGCGGCTGCAGGTACTCCAGAAACAGCGCTTTATCATCGTGGTTGCCGGGGATGAGATACAGCGGATAGTTCAGGCTGCCGAGGATCTGGCGGGCGATCTGATACTCCTCCGGACGGCCGCAGTTGACGATATCGCCGCTCACCACCACCGCATCCGGGCGTTCGCGCAGCGCGTTAAGTTGAGAAACCACATCAGCATTGGCGGCGTTGACGTCGATAAAGCCGTACAGCTTCTCGCCGCGGCTGCGGAAATGGGTATCGGAAATGTGCGCTAACAGCATGAATAACTCCTTATTTGATCCCGGAGAAGCCGAAGCTTCGCAGGAACTGTTTCTGGAAAAGGATGAACGCCAGCATCAGCGGCAGGCAGACCATCAGCGTCCCGGCGCCGATGGTGCCCCACTGGCCGCCGGATTCAGCGCCCATGGCGAAAGAGACCAGCCCGACCGTCAGCACCTGCTTATCGGGATCGTTAAGCATCATCAGCGGCCACAGGTACTCGTTCCAGTGGTAGGTAATGCTGACGGTGGCGAAGGCCAGCACCGATGGCCAGGACATCGGCAGCAGTACGCGGAATAGCACCTGCCACCAGCGGCATCCCTCCATCAGCGCTGCCTCTTCCAGCTCTTTCGGGATGGCGAGGAACGCCTGGCGCATCAGAAACACGCCGAACGCCGAGGTAAAGTAAGGCATCATCACGCCGGTCAGAGTGTTGAGCAGGCCGAAGGTTTTCAGAGTCAGCATGTTCGGCACCATCATCACCACCGGCATGATCATCAGCTGGACGAGAAACAGCAGAAACAGCGTTTTCTTGCCGCGAAATTCGTGGCAGGCGAAGACGTAGCCGGCGGTGGTGATGGTGAGTAGCTGCACGAAGAAAGTGCCGAAGGTAAAGATAAGGGTGTTGGCGTACAGGCTCAGCCAGTCGGCGCTGTCCCAGGCGTCGCGGAAGTTATCGAGAGTCAGCGGCAGACGGGGCAGCAATGAGGCCATATCTTCGCCGAAGGTGGTGGCGCTGAACGAGGTCGCCAGCATCCAGATAAACGGGCTCACCCATAGCAGCGCCAGGCAGCACATGATTACCGTCAGGGTAAAGGGCTGCGAGCGACGCAGGCGCAACCACAGCGGACGCGAAGCGGCGGGCGAGCGGACCATCAGCGGCGAGATTTCAGCGCTCATAGTGGGCTCCTTTTTCCAGCAATTTCAGGTTAATCAGCGAGAAGGCAAACAACCCGGCCAGCGTCAGGAAGGTGGCGGCGGAGGCTTTGCCAAGGTCGTGGGTATCCCAGGCGAGATTCTGGATGTAATAGAGCAGCACGGTCGTGGCGTTATCCGGCCCGCCGCGCGTCATCACCGCGACGTGATCAATCTGGGTAATGGAGTAAATCAGCGCGGTGGTGATAACAAAGCTCAGCGTCGGGCGCAGCAGCGGCAGCGTGACCTTAAAAAACACCTGGGTGCGGCTGGCCCCTTCCATCAGCGCCGCTTCCCGCGTTGAGGCCGGAATGCTCTGCAGCCCGGCGAGGAAAAACAGCATGTAGTAGCCAGCGAATTTCCACACGCCAATCAGCGCCAGCGCCAGCAGCGCGCTGTTGCTGCGCCCCAGCCAGTTGTTGTTCTGAGGGCCAAATAGCTTCGCCAGATAGTGATCGAGCAGGCCGAGGCCGGGCATAAAAATAAACAGCCACAGCGCGGCGGCGCTAACCATCGGGATAATCATCGGGAAGAAAAAGGCGGTGCGCAGCCAGCGGTTGACGCGGTGATTCTCGCTCAGCGCCACCGCCAGCAGCAGGGCGAGCGTCACGCCGGGTACCACCGTCAGCAGGATATAGAGCAGATTATTGACCAGCGATTGCCAGAAAACGCCGTCGGCAAACAGGCGGGCGAAGTTATCCAGCCCGACGTACTGTGCGCCGTCGCTGGCCATGCGGGTATCAAACAGGCTGTCATAGACCGAACGGCCAAGCGGAAACCAGGTAAACAGCAGTAAAAACAACAGGGAAGGCGACAGTATCAGCCAGGGGAGCCAGCGCTTATTCATGGTGACGGGCGTCTCGTTCAGGCGTTTATGGAAGCCCGGATTGTGGGAAGCGATGACTACAGGGGAATGGCGGGGAGATGACGGTTTGATGAAGCAAGAAGAAAAGCGCCGGGCGCACGGGACGCCCGGCGGTAAATACCAATCAGAAGTCGGCTTTTAGTACCGCGCGATAGCGGGCTTTGCCTTCGCGCACGTGTTTCAGCGCTTCGTTAATTTGCGACATCGGGAACAGTTCGGTGGTTGGCGCCACTTTGCTACGCCCGGCGAATTTCATCAGCTTACGCAGTTCGGACGGATTACCGGTCGCCGAGCCGGAGATGCTGCGGTCGCCGCCGATAAGGGTAAAGGCCGGTACCGGGAACGGCTTCATCACCGCGCCGACGGTGTGGAAGTTGCCGCCGTAGGCCAGCGCCTGGAAGTACGGCTGCCAGTCAAGGTCCACCGCCACGGTGTTGATGATCAGATCGAACTGACCGGCCAGCGCGGTTAACGCCTGCGGATCGCGGCTGTTCACCACGCGGTCGGCACCCATTGCCAGCACTTCCTGCTCTTTCGCCGGGTTGGAACTGAAAGCGGTTACTTCCGCCCCCATCGCCCGCAGCAGTTTAATCGCGATATGGCCGAGGCCGCCGATACCAATCACGCCGACGCGGCTGGTAGCGGTAACGTGGTGGGTCAGCAGCGGTTTGAAGACGGTGATGCCGCCGCACAGCATCGGGCCGGCGGAAGCCAGATCGATGCTCTCCGGCAGCGGGATCACCCATTGCCAGTCGGCGCGCAGCTTATCGGCGAAGCCGCCGCGGTTCATAATGGTCGGCACAGAGCCTTCCAGGCAGTTGATCTGATTGCCGCTGATACAGGCGTCGCAGTGGCCGCAACTGCGCGCCGTCCAGCCGATCCCGACCTTCTGACCAATCTTCAGCCCTTTATCCCGTGCCGCGCTGCCCAGCGCCGCCACCCGACCAATAACCTCGTGACCGGCGACCAGTGGGTAGCTCGACATGCCCCATTCGTTATCGATCATCGACAGGTCCGAATGACAAATCCCGCAGTACTCCACCTCGACTTCAACATCTTCCGGCAACAGTTCGCCGGCATCGTACTCCCACAGCGACAGATCGGCGCCCGCTTCTTTGGCGGCGTAACTTTTAATGATGCTCATGTTTGTTTCCTTGGGGTTGGCGTAGTAACGAAGAAAGTGTAGAGCATGGCAACAGGCGTCGCTTGGCATTAGGAGGGGTGGATAACCGGGCGGACCAGCCGCCCGGGAGACGGTCAGCGGCTGGCAAGCGGCCACTGATTGAGGCGGATACCGCGCTGCGGCGCGCTCTCGGCAAAATCATCCAGCACCGCCTGCACATCCGGGTCAAGGTAGCCGACGTTATCGTGCTCGACGATCACCACGCTCTTTTCCGGAATTTTCGCCAGCAGCGCCAGCAGATGTGGATTGTGTAAAAAGGTCAGGTTCTGCTGGATGCGCAGCACGTAGTGGTCGTCGTAGCGCGCCAGCTGTAGTGAATGGCGATGGCTACGCCAGATGCTGAACGCCACCTGGGTGGCGAGACCAATCCCGATCCCCGCCAGCATGCCGAAGCCGATAATCCCACCAATGGTGGCAAGGAAGGGGACGTACTGTGCGGCGCCCTGGCGGAACTGTTCAATGAACAGCCGCGGCGTCGCCAGCTTATAGCCGGTATACAACAGCACGGCGGCGAGGCTGGCGAGTGGGATTAACGTCAGCAGGCCGCTAAACCACAGTCCGCAGATCAGTAGCAGCACGCCGTGGATAAAGATCGACAGTTTGCTCTGCGCGCCGTTGCTGACGTTGACCGAGCTGCGGACGATGACCGCGGTGATCGGCATCGCCCCGAGTACGCCGGAGAGCAGGTTGCCGACGCCCTGGGCGACCATTTCGCGGTTCGGCGAAGGCGGCGGATTTTGCGGACGCAGTTTTTTCAGCGCCTCCTGGCTGAGCAAGGTTTCGAGGCTGGCGACCAGCGCGAGGGTCAGTGCCACCACCCACACCGACGGATTACGCCACGCGCTCCACGCAGGAGACTCCAGCTCGCCCAGCAGATCGCCGAGGCTACCGAACTCCGGCAGGGTAATGCGCGGCAGAGCGGCAAGCTGCTGCGGCGCGGCCTGGGTCATTAATACGGTGGTGGCACAACCGAGTAGGACAGCGATCAGCGGGCCGGGGATCCAGCGCAGGCTCGTCACCCGGCGGATAAGCGGCGAACCCCACAGCCATAGCACCAGCAGGCCGCCCAGGGCGACGGCGATAGCACTGAGGGAGAAGGTGGCGTTACCCTGCACGATATCAACGAGCCCGGTCTCTTCTGCGCTGCCAAGCGCGACGGGGATCTGCTGCATAATCAGCAGGATGCCGATTGCCGCCAGCATACCTTTGATGACGCTGGCGGGAACCAGCGAGATAAAGCGCCCGGCCCGCAGGATGCCGAACAGCAGCTGCAGCACGCCGGCCAGCACCAGCGCCATCAGGAAGACGGAGAAGGAACCCAGGGATTCAATGGCGGCGACGACGATGGTGACCAGTCCGGCGGCAGGGCCGCTGACGGCGAAGCGGGAAGGGCTGAGGGCGGTGACGACCAGGCCGCCGATGATACCGGTTAGCAGACCGACAAAGGGCGGTAAGCCGCTGGCCTGGGCGATGCCGAGGCACAGCGGCAGGGCGACAAGGAAGACGACAATGCCTGCGAGAGAGTCCTGACGAAGAGTATTCATGGGGCATGCTCCTGAGGTGAGAGGTGTTCGACGAGAGTGGTCAGATGGCCGGATGCCAGATCGTAGACGCAGCCGTGCAGGCTGAGCGGCCGTCCGCTGGCGAGCAGCGTCTGTACGGGGTCGCAGTCAAGCAGGCGGCTGAACTGGGCGCGAACGTTGGCCTCCACCAGGGCATTGAGCGCTTCGGCAGCGTCGGCGTCAGTGTCAGTGAGCGTCAGAGCAGCGATATCACGCTGCAGGGTATCGCGCAGCGAGCCGATGCGGCGGGCCAGCGCCGAGGACTCGTGGGCCAGCGGCATCTGCGGCAACGACAGCGCCGCCTGCACGCCGCCGCAGCCGTAGTGGCCGCAGAGCACCACCCGTTCGACCTCGAGATAGTGGAGGGCATATTGCAGTACGCTCATAAAGTTGTCGTCGGCGGGGTCAATCATGTTAGCGATATTGCGGTGGACGAAGAGTTCGCCGGGATGGCTGCCGGTGAGCACTTCGGCGGGAACGCGGCTATCGGAGCAGCCAATCCACAGCGAATGTGGCCGCTGCCCGGCTACCAGTTTTTCAAAATATTCCGGGTCATGCTGGCACTTCTGCAGCGCCCAGCTGCGGTTACGCGCCAGTAAAGGTTTTAAGGTAGTCACAGTCTTTCTCCTGAGTAAATTCACCGAGTGAAGATGTCCATCGAGACTCGTACAGCGACTAGTAAAAATAGTATTTACCGGAACTTTCACGCCTGAGGAAAATCCTGGAATAAAGAGCGAAAACAAAACTTTTCATTAATGTAAAGTTATAAAAATATTGACGTAATTAATAAATTCTTAAGGATTGCGGTAATAAGAAAAAGCGATGGGATAGTTTTTTATGGAATATATAAATTAATTACTTTAATTATTCTGGAATCTTATATTGAGTGTTTGAGGAAGCGTAAATGCTTATGGTTGGCGGCGATAAAACGTTGGCGCGGTGAGGGTGTAATGTGAGATAGGTTTGAGAAAAATTGGAGCGGGATTGTGATGTGTTGGTCGTAGGAGCAGGGAAGTGAAGGCCAGGGAGCTGGTTTGTCGCGCATTGATGACTGAAAAATGTGACGCCGCACCGCTCGTTTATGGGATTGCGCTGTTTTTTTCAACACTTAGCACTACTGATGCACGCTGTTGCTTGCATGGCGGCTATCGACAGGTATAATCCAAAACGTTTTCCGTATCCCTTCAGTGCCGAAGTGGCGAAATCGGTAGACGCAGTTGATTCAAAATCAACCGTAGAAATACGTGCCGGTTCGAGTCCGGCCTTCGGCACCAATCAAGTCTTTTTTTTCGTCTACTAAAGTCTATTTACGTATATAAAATCAATAAGTTAGATATTCTGCCTCTTGTTTCAGGTCTATTAAAGTCTACTGTCGTATATCAACATCTACCAACAAATGATGGTATAACTGTTGGTAGCTTCGGTTCGATTGAAATTGATACCAACAAGGGGAGGGGGATCTATGGCTCTTACTGATATCAAAGTCAGAACAGTTAAGCCTTCAGACAAACCTTTCAAACTTACCGATGGTGAAGGGATGCACCTGTTGGTTAACCCCAATGGCTCAAAATACTGGCGTCTTCAATATCGTTTTAGTGGCAAACAGAAGATGCTGGCGTTAGGGGTTTATCCAATGGTTTCATTGGCAGAGGCTCGTAAGAGGCGCGATGCCGCGAAGAAACTGGTATCTGATGGTATCGATCCCTCTCAAAAGAAAAAAGAGGACAAGATTGAAGAAAGCGGAGCACTAACCTTTGAGGCTGTAGCAAGAGATTGGCATGCATCCTGTAGCAAAAAATGGTCTGAGTCCCATAGTGAGCGGGTGCTTAAAAGCTTAGTGGATAATCTTTTCTCTGCGTTAGGTAAACGTAAGATTTCGGAACTGAAGACTCGGGATCTACTCGCTCCAATTAAGGTAGTAGAGGCGAGTGGGCGATATGAAGTAGCTTCGCGTCTTCAACAGCGAACGACCGCAATCCTACGTTTTGCGGTACAAAATGGTCTACTTGATTATAATCCAGCTCAAGATATGGCTGGCGCAATAGCTGTAGCTAAACGAGTGCACCGCCCAGCGCTTGATTTCGAACGCCTTCCCGAATTGCTTGATCGTATCGAATGCTTTAAAGGTCGAAAGTTGACTAAATTAGCAGTGAAACTAACACTGTTGGTATTCATACGTTCAAGTGAAGTGCGTTTTGCAAGATGGGAAGAAATCGATTTTAAAAATGCGCTTTGGACGATACCTGCAGAACGAGAACCTCTGAAGGGCGTAAAGCACTCACATCGTGGTTCTAAAATGCGTAGCCCTCATCTTGTACCTCTAAGCCGTCAGGCACTGAAAATATTAGAAGAGATAAAACAAATCAGTGGGGATTATGAGTTGGTCTTCATTGGTGATCACCAGCCAGATAGACCGATGAGTGAGAACACTGTTAACAAGGCCCTGCGCTCAATGGGTTACGACACTAAAACGGAAGTTTGCGGACACGGGTTTAGGGCGATGGCCTGTAGTGCGTTGGTCGAATCAGGGTTATGGTCAAGGGATGCAGTTGAGCGTCAGATGAGCCATCAGGAACGAAATACGGTTCGGGCCGCTTACATCCATCTTGCGGAGCATCTTGATGAACGGAGGCTCATGCTTCAGTGGTGGGCTGATTATCTTGATATCAATCTTAACCATATGGTCAGGCCGTTTGAGTTTGCAAGCAGGTGATAATTCACCTGATGTAATGAATAGGCCATGCTAGTTTTTTAACTGTAACTTTATGATTTAAAGAATTATACTGCCTTAAAACATTAGGAGGTTGTGATGTCAGAGGCAGTGTTTTTCGTCGAGAATGCTGAAGAGTTGGCAAAACAGAAAATGGATAATATTAATCCTGAACTTTCTGAAAAATTCCAGCTCTTAATTAAATTTCTTTCAAGATTTCCTGAAAGTTGTTCAAATCCGCGTTCGAAACAAATTAGAAAAAACTTTGGTAAAGAAGAACATATAGAATATTTAGCTCAAAATTTCAATGAAAGTCGGCTTCCGAAAAAACCAACGCCACCTACTACTATCCCTGATGAGGTTGTCAGTTTAGTCCTTAATGTAAGCTTTGATATACCGCAAGAAAATCTCAATAGGATTAAAGAAGAACATCGACTCTCTATGGCTTCTGAAAATATTGTTGGAGATCTTCTGGAAAGATATCTTGCTGAAAAATTAGAGCCATCTGGATGGATATGGTGTTCAGGAACAAGTGTAAAAGCAGTGGATTTTATTCATTATGACAATGAAAAAGATGAGTGGGGGCTTCTGCAAGTAAAAAATAGAGATAATACTGAGAACTCTTCAAGTAGCAAAATTCGCGACAATACGCCAATTAAAAAATGGTTTAGAACATTCTCACAAAGAGATGCTACAAATTGGGAGAATTTCCCTGACGAAGTTTCATCCAAAGACCTCAATGAGGATGATTTTAGAGCTTTTGTTGAAAGCTACTTACGAAAAATTAAATAACGATGGAAGGGGGATTCCCCTTCCTAATAGTTTAGACCAACTCTCCAAATATATCTAAGTCAGAAGTGTTTTTATATCGAGAGTAACGAAAATTTGGGAATGACTCGATTTCTCTTCCATTCATATGATCTAAAATATTTTTTCCAACAGCCAATCCTAAACCAATGGGCACAGCATTACCCAATTGTCTGTATTTATCCAGAAGTTTACCTTTGATAACCCACTCTTCAGGAAATTGTTGGATCACTTTATATTCTTGAACTGATAATGGTCTCAATTCATCTGGATGAGCGAGGTCAGTAGCTGGCATCGCTGGGTGCGTCACCAATGTAGGTGATGGACGATCCCATGCAACCCGTCGTAAGAAACCTGTTTTACCTCCGCCAAGAAAGAACGATTTACCTAATGCTTCCTTTTGCAAATCCTCAGGTAAATGTTTCCAATATTGACCTTCTTTTAAAAGTCTATAATATTTTAATCTTTTTTCTGGGAATAGCACATGCTCATGGGTGATATTTTTTAAATTATTTATAGTTTCACGCAATGTTATCCATTTTGGAAGGCCATATTCACCGTTTTCACTATGTGTCGGTTGTAGAAAGGGAACTCTGCTGCCGTCCCGTGAACATATTATTATTACCCTTTCTCTAATTTGAGGAACACCGAAATTAGCAGAGTTATATAAGTTGAAAGAAACAGAGTATCCTGCACTTTTTATTATTCTGATAATATAATGAAGTACTCCACCGGGCTGTTCTTCAGATTTTAAAGGTGGCAAACCTTCACCACGTTCATTGTGCGGCCTATGCTTCATTGGCGCAGATAATAACCCTCTAACATTCTCGATTACAATATACTTAGGTCTGATATCCAAGGCGACATCTAAATATTTAATGAAAACGTTCCCTCTCTCATCTTCTAGACCTAAACGTTTTCCCGCTGTTGAGAACGCTTGACATGGTGGGCCACCCATAATCAAATCAATTTCATTACCAGAAGAAACTCCAGCTAATTTTAAAATATCCTCTGTTGTGTAATCACGAATGTCTCCGATAAGAGCCATGTCGGGTTTATTAGATAAAATAGTATCTCTTGCGGCTTTATCTATTTCACACGCTAGTAGGGTTTCAAACCCTGCTTGTTCTATACCAAGATCTAGCCCCATAGCCCCACTGAAAAAACTTAACGCTTTTGGTTTGTTTTTTGGCTCAGAAGCCAACATGCTGTGGTTATTTTGAGCATCGCTTAGGCTATTAACAAGCATCAACTTTTCAACACTCGAACTTTTTATTAACCAAGTTCTACCGGATTGGTATGCATCAATGCTACCCTGCTTGCACATAGTTCTTACACGTTGTGGAGTTAGCTCAAGCAACTGTGCTGCTTCTGTTACGGTAATGATGTCATTCATTATCAAGCATTCTTTTTGTTTCTAATTGGAAACAAAATTATGTACCAAATGCGTTTTGTAGTCAATAAAATTATTACAGCGATTTGAATAACGGCTGAATAACACCAACCTTCTGTGCCCTCTGGGCCTACTCAACATATGTATCTTGTCATGCGAGCTACCCCTGATTAGGAGTTTACTCACTAATCTATAGTTAATCGGCATCATAATTATGAAATAATAGTTGTATATCTAAAAATTAGTCTCATTGATGGATTGTAAAATAAAAAGGGAACTCCTCATTAGAAAAATTACACTTCCCCAACCTCTGAGCAACTCAATCAGTCCATCGGGTGGTAAACTATTCTCGTATGTAGGATCAAGCCAAGTTTCTTACGCCTTATCTCTTAGAATAGCCAGAGTACATTTTAAAAGGCAGGTAAAAGAGTTCATTCCTGTCGCCCAATCATATCCTCAAGAAACTTTTTTCCTCTTAATTTTAATCTTGCTTTATCTTCAATGCTAATATTCGATGATTGTAATATCAGCCCTATTATTATCTCTTTATCCACTTCTTCTACTTTACAGCCCATAGCTTTAGCCACTTCTGCCCCAAGGATGATCTTCAGGCGTGTCTCAGCACTCTTGGACAAAGATTTCTCTTTGATCTTGAGACGATTCAAACGCATCTGCGCTGAGGCTATTTTTTGCTTGATGGTTTTTTCTGTTCTTTGATTTCTGTTTTTGTCATCCGCATTCATAATTACTTTTCCTTTTAGTTGTTTAAAACATCAAATACAATTAAAAAAGGAAAATGTCAAACCATAAGCGAAAGGTAAAATACTTTCCACTCCGAATTCAACTACGCAGAGTAAGATGATTATTCCTGACAATCAGTTTCTGAACAGACTTGCCCTGTTAATGATGAGATTCATCCCGAAAAATAGTGTTTTTGTTTTAAAAATGAGATGTCAGTAAGTTCAAAATAAAAACATGCAACACATACGAGTGCAACCACTAACGTTAAATACCTGATACTCTCCCCGTTACTTATTTTATCAAATCAATTAAAGTAATTTCACCTGTTATTTTTAAACTCTGGTTTTTGGTCTTAACCTGTGAATTGTGCAACGCGTAAAAGTAATTTTTATTTTCACTATTTTTTCTAATTTTCACTTTCCCGCCTTACGGCGGGAGGAAAAATACTACTTTTACCCTTGCGGGCGATCTCTAAAACCAAACATTCAGTATTATCCCCCGACCTCAACCGTTCATCCGATTCCTACCCTGTTAATTTCACAGACATTAAAACTAGCGTTATTATTTAACTATAGGAAAACTTTTCACATTGTCGTTATTTTTAGCTCCTTTAGGAGATATAAAAATAAAGCAATGCCCACCTATACACTGCTACGCAGTGTGTGGGGGCTACCGACGGTTGCCTGCCGCAGGCTAACACCGTTTCCTTCGGAAACAAGGTCAACGTCAACACTAGAGTTTTTCGCAAGAAAAACTAAAACCAGCATAGTCGCATTGGAGATTTATATTTTGGTTTGTTATTTAAAATTATATTGAGGTTCTTTTTATTGTATGGCTATTTTTCATCTTGATTTTAAAATTGTGAAACGAAGTGAGGGCAAATCTTCCGTTGCGAAGGCTGCTTATCATGCTCGTACAAGAATAACAGATGAAAGAACAGGCGATACGTATGATTATAGCCGCCGTACCGATTTATACGGACATTTCATATTAGCACCCGTTAATGCTCCTCAACGTATTGTAAAAGACTCTACAGCATTGTGGAATGAAGTTGAACGGGTCGAGCGTCAGCAAAATGGTCAAACAGCTCGTTATTTCGATGTTGCTATTCCCACCGAGTTAAACAATGACGACAAGAAAAAACTTGTCCTTGAGTATTGCCAGAAAAATTTCGTTGATAAAGGCATGATTGCCGACATCGCTTTTCATGATCTTGATAGCGACAACCCACATGCTCACGTTATGTTGACATTAAAAACTATAGGATCAGAAGGTTTTGGTAAAAAGGAAAGGAGCTGGAACGACAGAAAAATGGCTGTGGTATGGCGTGAATCATGGGCATCGATGGCTAACAGCTACCTCGCTGCTGCTGGTTCGCCAGAACGTATTGATCATCGTTCCCTTCAAGCCCAGCACGAAGAGGCATTAGAAAAAGCGGCGGCTGCTCTGGACAATGAAGAACAAGCGCTATGGCTTGCTAAAGCCGCTGAAACAAATCGTCCTGCAATGAAACACATTCATAGTGCTAAATGGCGTAGTAAGTCTGCTCAGGAGCAAAGAGCCGCAGAATGGGCTGTTCGTGATGCAGCCAAACAAGAAGCCGTTGAAGTCTACAAAACATTCAGCGAACTTTATCTTGAAATCGTCGTTAATGTCAGAAGCTTTACGATTACACATCTTGCTGAACCAGAAGAGATTGTATTACCTGAAACACACCCCGGCTCTTCTACTGATGAGAATCAAAGACCTGTATTGGTAGCACCAGCTCCTCATACTCGTATGCGTGGCGTTAAATCTTACCGTGATAAAACAAAAGTCAGTAAGGTCGTTGCTGGTAAGAAACCATCAGTCAGTATTTCTGATTCTGGAATAAATACTATTCTGAAAATATCCACCCCTCAAAACCCAAACAGGGCATCCAGAAGCGCCCCTAAACGTGTTAAGAGGACACATGCTATTCCACGTCAGGATAATATTTTTAAACGCTTCACAACTCTTGTCATAGATTTTTTCAAGCAGAAGTTTGTATGGGCTAAAGCAAACAAATCTCAAATTGATCATATCAGTGAAGCACATGATAAGCGTATTGCTGAAAACTATGTCTTTGATGAGGTGCTGGGTATCTATGTGCTACGCGCTGAGCATGAGAGACGATCCAAGTTTAACAATGATAATTACAAGCCTACCTCTGATGAGATCAGGCGGTTTCCAAGCCGAATGGTTAAGTCAACACAACCCGATAGCGATCTTGATTACATACCAACACTTGCGACGGACAGGAAAAATCCGGTACATAGATGGAAAACACCAAGCAGTAAAATAAAATGATGATTGTTTATAGTCGATACATTCATATCATGATACATTTACCCATATAAAAACATCAACTTCCCTTAAGGCTAAAAATGTCACATATTGATACTGTATCAAAAATTCTTAGAATGGGTTTTCTTTTAATATGTAAATTTTTCCTTTTCTCAAAAGAAGAAATCACAATATTAGTAACAACTTACCCATTTAAAAAAGGAATGATATTAAGAAAAACAACCACCATAATATCCATTTTATTTATTGCGTATTTATTAGGTGGTCTTGTATGTTCTTATAGTATACAAATAATTTTCATATTACCGTTAGCTTTAGGATTTACATTAACCATATATACATACAAAAAGCATAAGGAACGATTAAAATATACTTCTGATTGTGTTCTGTATGGCTTAGCGACAATAACATCAGCTTATCTTGTTACAAATACAACAAGTATAGATCTCCATTTTTTTGAACAGCAAATGAAGGGTATATCTGGGTTTCTAGTTACTAATTTTTTTGCTGTTGCCGCATCAATTCGTTTTTGTATTAGTGTTGTAGAATGTTTAGAAATATGTGGACTCAAAAGTAAAAAATGAATCATGAATTACTCTTGATTATCCTTCTCGCTGAAGCTTTCAGCGAGAAGCGTTATACCCCAGATTAGCATAATAAAAAACGATAGTAAGTTGAAAGAATATTCTTCATAAATCACTGCTATAACATTAGAGAACACCATGAAGAACATAAAATAATAATTAAATCTTCTTTTTTTATATAAATATATAAAAAATCGCTCCACAAAACCCCTTTCATTACTTTCCATAAAATTCCCTCATACATTTATTAATAGAATAACAGTCAATATAATGCAAATAATAAAAAGTCAAATTTAATCCTAATGTACTGAAATGAGGTAAAGCTATTAGAACAAAAAAATTACTTACTGTTAGTTGAAAATGATGGGGCAACATATTCAAGAATACTCTGTTCCATGTTGAATATTTATCATTACTTGTATTTGGGCCACTCTGAACCTTCAAGATTTAATTAGGTGAATGAAATATAATAAATGGTGTGTATTCTTTTTTTTAATGGTACAATGTTTATTATGTACATTTACTGGAATATATAAAAGTGAGTAAGAAAGAATTAATCACTATAGGTGCGGTCGATGAGGATTTTTTTAATAGCTTCTTGGGGAAATCCGTTAAACATTTTGAAGAAGATTCAAGAATTCATAAAATGATTCAACTTTCACTTGATAAGGCACACGATATAAGAAAGTTTGAGATTGAATTATACTGGAAACGTGCAACATACTTTTTTGCTTTTTTTACCGTAATAACGGTTTCTTTCGGCTATCTTTTTACGCACGATGATTATGCAATTTATGCACCGGGAATGTCTATAACAGGTATCATGGTTTCCATATGCTTTTATTTTGTCAATATTGGGAGTAAATATTGGCAGTGTAATTGGGAATATATAATTGATTAACTCGAAGTATATGTCACGGGTAACTTGCATAAACTTTATTTTTATAAGGAAAAATCAAACTTGCGTCCATCAGTTTCAAATATAAATCAAACTATTAGCGTGATAATATTACTACTTTGGCACGCTTGTTTGATTGCATCATTGTATAAATTACATCCAAACAACCCAGAACTTATTGGTTGTTACATTATTGGTTATTTACTTTCTTTTTCTATCATAATTTCAAGGTGTGTAAATTTTATTTCTGACATTATTGATGAAGATAATAAAAACATTGTATCAAACACTCGATATTTTAAATTCAGAGTGGAATCATATAAAAAATCAAAATAAATACGCAATCGTGTTATTAGAATATTGTAATGATATTTACTCATTCAACTACATATACATTCAAACACGCTAAGAAACATATATGCTTCATCAGGCTGAGGTATATAATATTTGTATCAACAAAGATGCCATATATTTCAAATATCATTATACAGCGTTATCCGTTGATACTTATTTTAGCAAGTGCAGTGCTAATTCGGTACCTGATAAAATAAAATGCATGTATACGCAACATAATTAATACCAGTGGCGAGTCAATTTATACAATATTGGCTACAATCCAATACAATATGTCATATTCAAAACGTTTCTGAAATTTAGATATCTTCACATATGAATAAGAAATTGACAGCTTCGAAACTGAAACTGCCAATGGTTAAAATACCGATTAACTAATTTTTACTTTTTTTACTTCATTGATAAAAACAATGTCATCATCGGTGAACGGAGTGAATTGACCTTGATTTTTCGAGTAACATTTTTTGGATACTGTATCCCATGTCCGTAAAATTAGTTTTTCAAGACAATCTTGAGCATTATCACTATCCAAATGAAACATATTCATCAAATCAGCAGTAAAAACTAAGGAATAACAATTATTGCTTGTGAAATAATCTTTGACTGCTATGTTAGAGATATTTTCAATTTTACTTATTGATATTACTGGCTCATCGATATTTCCACACCATCTGACCTCAGAATAATATCCTTTAACAGGGTTGTTTATTATTTCATTAAATATTTTTTTGATATAGTTTTTTGTAACGTTTTCTTTATTTATGAAGCTAAGAGAACCAATTAAAAAAGGAAAAGTTATCCCATAACTTCCCCGTTCTGAATCTCGCCATTGTTTGATCAATTCAAACCATAACATGACATGCTCCTCACAATTGAATGTCAACTTAAGTATATACTATTAAATTAATCAATGTTGGTCTACAGAGATTTATCGTTAAACCGCTATTTACATTGAGATGAACACCCAAATAATGTAAAAAAACCACGTTTATATGATAAAACGTGGCTCAAGTTTATTGACTGGCACTAAACTATACTCTTCTCCTGAACACAACATTATCAGAGAATATCGCCTTACCAGCTATAAACCCAACAGCCGCAATTATTGGTAGGCTGATAGTGGCACCTGCCATACCTGTAGACATACCAATCAATATAGACAGGCCAAAGGACAGTAAGATAGCTACGGCAGCATACCAGCCGGGTAAGGCCCCATATAAAACAGTCGCCATGCAGCTGGTGCAGACATGAACCCCTCGTTGGCTCTCTTTTAGGCAAAACGGACACTGGATAGTTCGGTTTTTCATGATTCGCTCCTTAATTGGCTTTCCAGCCGTTGCTGGTTTTAACAAGAGCTATGACACTTTCAACAGGTTCGTTTATCCCTTTCACACCAGCGAACGCGCTTTTGTCCAGCCACGAAGGAACATCTACCAACTTCCATGTATAAGACACACGAACAACTTTCTGATTACCGTTTCCCGGTTCAGTCCATTCCTTTATCTCAGCAACAGCCCGATGACCAACACAGGCACCTTTCTCACGGTCCCAAAACTCAACCTCTTGGCCTTTGTCTGTTACTTCCAGAACATCGACACTACTGAAACCATTAGCTTGTTGAGAAACATCAAGCAGTCCCTGATTAGCCAGACCTTTTAAGATTTCATCACTGGCACTGTATCCAGTAGAACGATAGCCGTGATTAACCCGGATGGGGAAACCTTTATTGAACACAATGTCATTGTCCTGCAGTGAGTAGCACAGCTTTGATTGCGATATTTTCGCGTTGATCGCTTTCTCAAAATCCCCTTTTTCACCGCATCCCGATAAATGAGCAGCAAGACCTGCTACGAGTAAAAATTTACGCATCGTGTTATCCCAGAGTTAATGATTGATCGTGCCGTTGCGCAGTACAACAAGACGAACCGGCATATCTGCATTGTTTACTGTGGCGAAACCGCGAACTTCGAAATTGTTTACTGTTCCGGTTATGCTGACTTTCTGGCCCTTCTTATAAGTGAGAACGGCATCATCAAGGCCGGAGTAGTAATCGATCCATACCATGCCGCCGCAGTAGCTTGTATCAGCTGTTTTAAAGAGCAGATAATAGTTAGGGTTAGATTTGGGCATTCCCGTCATCATATCGCTGGCACTCCTGCCCTTCGTAACTTCAAGAACAGTCGCATTGATGATAGAGATCCTTTTGCCAGTCCATTTCTTTTCTGCTGCCATCGCATTTTCTTCATAGTCTTTGCAGACAGCACCAAGGCCAGATACAGACGATACCGGGCCAAGGATTTGAGTGGTTGCGGTTCCCCCCAGCGCTTTACCTACTGAAGACAGCGAAGAACTGATTGCTCCATTAACTGTATTCACGCCATCGTTGAGCTGCTGGCATCCTGTCAGTGCCATTCCTGCCACAAGTAAGATTCTCTTCATTTTCATATCCCATAGGTCAATACATACAAAACGGTATGTACTGGTATGGGTCGCGTGAACTTCTCCAGATATCGCTTTTGATAGCATTGAGGTTATCTGTATCGGCAAACCAGTACATCATCACAAGCAAATACTACGTTAAACGTAGTATCGAAAACAAGGAAAAACTACGATTCTCGTAGCTCTTAATGATGAGAGCATTTATGAACCAGCGAGAATCCCATAGAGACATCTTTTGTAAGCGTTTAAAGGAAGCGCGGCTTGCTGCTGGTTTGTCTCAAAAGAAGCTGGGCATTGCAGCCGGGATTGACGAATTTGTAGCAAGCACCCGCATTAACCGATATGAAAAAGGAGTACATGAAGCAGATATCCATACCGCTCAGAAATTAGCACAGACGCTAAATGTCCCATTAGCATATTTTTATGTGGAAAATGATCAACTTGCTACTATTGTGATGAATTTTGATAAACTATCTGAGGAAGATATAGAAAATATAATTATCAAAATCAAAAAATCTAATCAGTAGAAGTTATAGAGACCGCTTCCTCGTTGTTAATAATAACTTGTATCTTCCCTCGGATATAGACGACTCACACATTAATGAACTCATTATTTACTTTAAATATGTCAAACATCAATTTCCCGTATGGGCCTGTAATATATTATTGGTATATACATATTTATATTCTCATATAGGCTAATAGGTATATTTTTGATGTTGATAGAATATCTATTTTAGCGATAAAGTTTTAATCAATATTTTCCCATACCATCTAAAATACAGTTCAAAAATATTATACTCCAATATATCATCTAAAAGTTTCATACATTCTTTAAATGTTATCAACCTTAATCGAAAAATTCATGATGAAATAACTTATTTAAATAAAGCAGAGCCATAATTCTCACATGGCCCTAACTTATTTCATGCATAAGCGTTCAATCCATCCAAGTCACCCTTATCCATTTTGGATATCTTTTTTTATTCTTATTGCCAACTCAAGAATTTCTTTCAGATATAACTGATGATTTGCTACTTTTTTTAACATCAATGCCCCCAGAGATATACCTAATAAAAATGCTAATCCGAACATGATGACAGTATTAGTGGAGTTCGTGTTAGAAAGATCCCCGATAAATGTTTTACTCAATGTATCAAATCCAATTGATGCCTGTACTGCCGAATAGCAAAGACCCAAGATTGATAATACCGCTGTTTTTTCACCAAAGAAACTACTAACCCTCACTGTTATTCTATTTATCTTAAGTTGTAGCCAATGAATTGCATATAGAAGTTCAATTTCTGAATAACTTATAAGTAGTTTCGCATTTTCTTCATCATGCGAGATTTCACAAATAAAATCATTAGATGATTCTCTTTTCCAGTCTATTAAATGCTTTACTCCTAAGATAGGTGGCAATATCATTATTATTAGCCCAATAAACGTTATAGTAAAATATAACCCATAGATAACATTTACCATTACATCAGTTTTAGCGAAACTAGTTAACTTATATAAAGCAATGCATAAAGCTAGCGCAGCAATAATAATAATTACAATTGCAAGCAATCTACCATGTATTTTGTCGATTACTTTATCTGTTTTACTTTTGTATGTATAAGGTGCATACGGCTTCATATCACTAAGAATTTTAATTATTTGATTAATCCTTAACATGTCATCTCCTATTAATAGCTTGATGTGTTTTTTTAATTTCCTCTTGCATTCATATAACTTAACACAAATCGAATAAAAATACTTCATTTTTAAAACACACAAAAGTATGATTAGTAAATTTGATGACTAAAAATTACTAATAACGAATAATAGTCAAGGCATTATGAGTTTAGCTATATTAGCTTCATGGCAATGATACAATAGAGTTTACTTTTAAAAGTTCGGAAATTAATCATTCATTTCCTCCGCATTATCAGATAAATTATTTTACCAGACACTGCCTTTTACCACATTCGACTTTAACCTGACGCATTTTCATTGATAGGTATGGATATAGGTTTAGTTAAAAAAATTGATTAATGAATAATTACACTAACTATTTAATATCATACAGCAGGTTTGAGAAACATATATAATACCTGTAAGATATTGTAACTAATAACTCAGATTATAACATCTTTGATTTTATAGTTTCTTCACTTATCAGAGTGGGTTCTGAAACCATACGAATATAAATATTCTTTATCCTGTCATTTTCGCAACGACTTACAGACTCAGATAACAGATAATGGCTATAATTATTAACACAAATGTCATTACCATTTTCAAGAGTAAGTTTTATTCCATGTTCGGTATCTTCCACTTTGTTTACAATACAGATCATGAATGGTGTTTTCTCATAAGGATGAAATAGTGTTATTATTTTAATATTGTTCATTTCGTTATCTCCTATTTTATTTATTACTATTTAATACTCTAGCGTAAGCATTAAAATCAAATATATTTGTGTTTTATCCAAATTTTTAAACTTCTTTTTGAAAAGATCTTTATCTCTGTGCTTACGCATGGCTACGCCCTGATACTGGCATTTATTCATTAACTTCAAGATTGTAGTTTTTTAGAATAATCTATCCGATCATTATTAAATTTATTTTCACTATCAAGTTAGAATTAAGATCCTATGTTTCAACATATTTTTCCCTTTAGATATATAGCATTTGCTCTTAAACGTATAGGAAAACTATATCCTTGGCAGCAGCATTTCGTGATTGTTCGCAACAATCACTCTGCTGAACAGGGCTTGCCCCTGTTAATATTGGATTTATCCAAAAAAGATCGCGTCGAAGACGCACACAAAGTAAAAAGAAAATTAATTAATCTCTCACAATAAAAGCAGCAATTCGTGATTGTAGAAAACAATCACTCCGCTGTAATAACATTATAGTAAAAATAAAATAGGTAGCACAAGGTACCATTTTCATAAGGCACAAATAAACTCCGTCGCAAAACATTTCTGAACATAACAATTAAGGAAAGTTTTAATGCCACTCATTTTCATACTGAAAACCTCCAACGCCTTTCATAAAACAGCAGGTGCCATTCAACAGGCACACATTCCCTTTTACTATATTAAACTTATTACTATATTACAGCCATTATTTCTTATACAAAACAATAGATTACTGAGGAAGGGTTATAGATTACTATAACTAGGGTTATCGATATCTATAACTCGGATTATAGTTTTCTATAACCATAGTTAGCAAAAGCTATAACTATAGTTCCGTACTGAAACTATTATTTAATAACTGGCGGATATTCCATTCTCAGTAAACTTATTCCAGCCAGAAAGTAATGAGCTTTTTATCCATCATACTCAATGGATAGCTCTCCACTATTTTAAAACTTTTTCCATTTATTTTTGACTTTGTTATTGACCATAGTGTTTAATCTGTTATGTATTAATAAAAACAATAATAAAAGGAAAAATACAATGACACAAATAGATTTTCAATCCCTTAGCAGTTTATCCCCCTTTCAGCTAACACAGTATATTGATGATCATCTTTTCACTAATGAACAGAAAGTGCAGATATTCGAACATTATCACAGCACACATAAAGACACTACCAATATCTATTCGAGAAAAGAAAACATTAAATCTATTAAAAAAGATGTTGATTATGTCCATATGTTCACAAAAAACTTCCAGCAACTCGCAGAACTTGATATTTCCAAGAATGAGTTGAAGGTTATCGCAAGGATTTTAAACATCATGGAATTTGGAAACTGCTTTCATATATCGCAAGCAAAGCTATGCCGCGACTTAGATATTAAAAAATCAAATATGTCTCTTGTCTTTAAAAAGCTCAAAAAGAAAGGGATCATTATTGATAAAGATGGAGATCTCTTTATGAACTCCAACATATTTCTTAAGGGACAAGCGCATTCTATCAATGCCAAACAACGCCCTAATGTTAAAAAGGCACAGGGATTTAACGCTAATAATGAACCAGTATTTGATAATGTTTATATATTTAATCAAACAAATGATTCTGACAATCAACCTACAGAGGGAACGACTACATCTGAGCCACCAAAAACATCTGATAGCTGTTCTAACAAAGAAACAGATCCAGCACTGACGCTGCAGTATCCTAAAACAGCAGAGCCAGCTTATGATGATGTTTAATATATAAGCGAAGAAGCAACATAGTGACTGGCTACTGCCAATCAATGAGATCCTCTGGTGATATCCTATCCTTCTCCATCAATTTGAGGATTTTTTTCATTTTTAACTTACGTGCCTTTTTCTCACCAATCTCCAGATAGTATTCTTTCTGCCGTTCCGCTACTACCTTGCGGAACTTCTTCAAGAGTTGGTTCAATGTCTTTATATCAGTGATAGCCGCTTCAGCTTGGATTTTTCTATACATATACATAACGTGGAATTCATCAATCATATTAAACCCCTTAGTTTAATCATTCATGTTATTTCCCTCTTTCGAGGGAATACTCATTACATCTAAATATCAAACAACTGTCATTTTTAGCTTCCAGTAAATCGGATCTTCATTTTCATCCTGATTTATATTTTTTGAAACAAGTTCAATGATGTGTTCTTGATGCCAATACAATATTGTGGCTTTTAAATCTCTTGTATTAATATCAGACACATCATTTTTGATAGAGTATTTCTTCATCTCACGAGTTATCAAAACATCATATGTGATGCTTGAAAGGAATCCATCATTCAAAATATCGATTGCTGTTTCAGGATGTTTTTCATAAATGGCATATATTTCATTACTGTATACTTGTAAGATGTTGGCAATAAGTTCGTTTTTTGTTTCCTCATTACTGTTCAATATAATCTCTTTCATCTTTAATCCTTTCATTATGTTAATAGTTAGTAAAAATAATTAGTTGTTATAACCGATATTGATGATAACGGAACCATATTCCAACCCTAAATCATTAACTAGTTCGTTATTAATAAATCGATTTAACTCGTCAAGCAATTTGTGGTCATCCATGATTTCTTCTACTGAATATCCAGTAATGGCAACATACACTTCAAAACGTTCTTGAATAGTATTCATTACTTCAGGGGTTTCTTCGCACAACATACTTACTGTGACAGATATTTTATTTGTCATTTATATTTCCCTCTTATATTTTTGGTTAGCCCCTTGCGGGGCAAGATTGAACATCATTTTCTAAAGCTTTCTGAATATCCTGCTAACATGGCAGCGACTTGTTCAAAGTTAACTTCATGAATATCGCCACTGTTTCCTTCTTGGGCTGTGAATCTCTCAAAGTTATTCTGAATATGGTCAATAACATAAATATTAAATAGACTCATGAAACCGGGGTCATCCAGATAATCATTTGCGTCCCCATCACCATTGACTTCCATGAACATTTCCCAACTTGCTGTAAACGACCTACAAGCAAGGTCATAGAACAGTTCAGTTGATTTATTACTAGCAATACTTTCTTTAGACATATTTATACCCTCATAGTTAAATGCTTATTTAATTCATTGTTTTTTATTAGCCCCTTTCAGGGCCGAATATGCTATTATTAACTCATACTAAAAAGTAATGCTTTAGTATGCACATATCTCATTTCAAACATAACTTTATCCATATCAACATAGATAAGTCTTTCTCTTTTACCAGCTTCTTCCATATGTTCATCAAAGCGTTTTGCCAGATATTCTTTAACATGCAAAATATATGACTCCGTTCTGTTGCTATCTAACATTATGGCTGCCAATATCTCATGCTCTTCTTGTTCTTTATATATACGTATTCCTGTGATATAAAGATTCTTCGCCATAGCAGTAAAAGCTTTAGTCGATGAGTCCTTAATGTTATTTAGTTCTTCAGTATTCATATGGTTACTCCTTATTTTTTTTGAATGTATAGCCCCCTACACTTTCATGCATTATTTGAGAGCAGATTATATTTTTTGTTTTATGCTGATGCTAAGTTCGATTGTGTTTACATATGACCTCCTGCTTTATGTTTTTTGGTTAATAGACTAACTGGCTGTACCGAAACCATTGTGATTTTGCTTTTTATGCTACTTTATTACGTGATAAAGAAATCTTTTCATCAATCCACTTATCAATATCACTCTCTAAGAATGCTATTGCTCTTTCACCAAGTTTTACTTGGGCCGGGAATTCATTACGACTAATCAGGCGATAAATCCAAGCCTTACAAAGGCCAGTTCTATTTAATACTTCAGGTAAACGGATAAATCTTTTTCTTTCGTTCATATATTTCCTCGTCGTTGTTTTGATGAGGTTATTATTCAAATATCGCTTATGACAATCAACACCTGTTTTTTCGGAATTATTGCGTAAATGAGTGTTTTTTGTACAAATCAGAAAGGAATAGATTGAATGCTGTTACAAGATGGGGCTTAGAGGGCTTTAGCAAAAAGTGCTATTTTTAGAGGCGGGAACGGGATTTTAAAAATACACTTATTTATCAGTTAATTATGATAATTCGGTTTAAATTCTGTACTGCGGAAGGATACCCCATGAACAGCGCATCCCCCTTTGCTCGCTATATCTCAATCCATCAATACCGCTTTGTGGTAGTGATAGAACTGATTTTAAACTGAGTTCAATTCGACTGATGATTGCTTCTCATGGGCCACTGCGCCAACCCGCACTCGCATAGAAATCATCAAGAATGCTTTTCATCTGTTGTTCACTTTCAAAAGCCCGTATGAGGTAGTAGCTGTCAGCATCGTGCAGAGAGTTTCCGTACGCAACCACATCGATACGGTTCCGGCTATGAAGTGGAACACTGACTTCGCGCATGACCTAGGGGGACAATAACTGACACGCCATTTCTATCTAATATTACTTTAGCTTCCTTATACGGAATGTCAGAGTTGTTCTTGCCAACAGCTCGTTAAGAGATTTAAGCTGTAGGTATACTAATGAGTTATCACGCTGTTCGATAATCACTGAATGGGACTGTTGGTATATTTGTTGGTACTGAAAATTGTCTTTTAAATTTTATTGCTCCTTAACATAGGGTTAAATGCGATGTTCGAGTCCGGCCTTCGCACCAACTCGACAATAAGATCATCCGATGGCACTTTTTATGTGAATTTCAGTATCGGTTTAATCACGCCGTTTAACGAATGAGAGCGTTATCCATCCACCAACCGCACTAATTCGGCTGCAAATTTTTCCGGATAAAGTCTTTCCCCTGTCGATTACGTTGGCATAAGAAACAATACTATATACCGTTACAATTTAGAGCTATTTTGAATGCCTGCAAACGAGAGGATTAATGTGCGACATTCGGGATACGTATTAAACTCGCAGGAATCAGGCTCATAACCACTAGCGGGCAGGTCACCAACCCTACACCCCATAATCCCGGTACAGCCAATACCCGCCAACCAGCACCACAACATTCAGCACGATGCTAATAATGAAATATGTTCTGAATGGCTGCTTCTGGGTTTTGTGGCGAAAACACTGCTGCCCGGCAATCGCGCCCGGCCATCCACCAAGCAGGCCGAACGTCAGCAGGGTGGATTCCGGGATCCGGCTCCAGGCTTTACGGGCGGCTAATTTATCGATGCCGTAGATAAGCCAGGTTAGCACGTTCGCCAGCAGGAACCACATGGCGATGGAATTGGGCAGCAACAGGCTGCCGACGGCGGCAAGGGCCAGCAGGAAGTAACAAAAATAACCGAGCTTCATACGATATCAACAGCGCTTAGCGGTGGCAGAGACGGCAACTATACCTGGTTTGCTGGCTGGCGGTAAGACGCCGATTGTTAATCGCGACAGGTCGACAACTTTACCCCTCCGTTCCCTACCTGCAACCCATTTCCCGCGCCAACCTCCCCGGCTGCGTTTTTAGCGTTGTGGCAACGGCCGCCGGCAGTGCCGACCACAGCGTCAAATGCGGACTGGTGCGGCGCTCAATCTCCGCCACCGTCACCTGATGGTCGCAAAAATTAGCATCGCGCGGCGTTGCCTGGTCCAGCACGAATGCCGCGTACTGGCCGCTCTGTGGGCCGCTATCGAGGAAAATAATCTTCCAGTAACCGCTGGGGATCTCCACGCCCGGCGCGGCGGGCAGGGTGGCAATATGCCGTTCGAACAGCGGTCCGGTAACCGAATAAACCGCCGTCACCTCCGGGCGCCCGGCTAACGCGCGCTCCGCGTCTTCCAGCCGCGCCCATGCTCCCTGATTCAGCGCCGCTTCCTGCGGGGTGATATTCGACAGATAGTTCAGCGCAGGCCAGTCCTCCGCGCCGCCGAGGCTCGCCAGCGGTGCCTGATGGCCGCGATCGACCGCCAGTAAGGTGTTGGCCCGGCGATAATCGGCGGGCGCCAGGGTATCGGCAGCGGGTAAATCGGGGTCCTGCTTCCACACTCTCTCACGGTTGCTGGCCTCGCTGGCACGGGTGATTTTATACGCTACCCAGTTGGCCAGTTTACGACTGGGGTTATTGTTCAGCGTGTAGGCCGCGCGGAAGAGCGTCTGTTGGCTGCCGCCGGTTGGGCAGCCAACTTCGCAATTATCCACCTTTGCTGTCGCGGCATGGCAGGGTGATATCGTATTCAGGGCAGAAAGTAATAACAGCAAAAATAAACAGGGTGGAAAAGGATTCAGGTTCATCGATAGCGCTCATTGAATTAAGGCCCACCTTTTCTCTGCGTGATAAATACGCAGTCAGGGTGAGCAGGAAAATCAATGAAGCTAAAGGGAATAACGTGGCGTGAAGGCCGATTGGCGCAGAGGATGAGATAATATGAGAGCGGGTGAGGGTTAAATGAGGTAATTGCTTGTGGGTCTAATAATTAAAAGGCCCGCCGGTGAAATACCAACGGGCCTGCCTTTACTTATTCTCCGCGCTTGCCCCGATGCCGGTACAACCACATCAGCTTATATGCCGCCGGAATGATAAACAGCGACAGCAGCGGCGCGGTGATCATCCCGCCAATCATCGGCGCGGCGATACGGCTCATCACTTCCGACCCGGCGCCAGTGCCCCATAAAATCGGCAGCAGGCCGGCGATAATCACCGCCACGGTCATCGCCTTTGGCCGCACGCGCAGTACCGCGCCCTGATACAGCGCCTCGTCGAGCTTATCGGCGCTGAAGGTTTGCGGGTTCTCCAGCGATGGCTCCGCCTCAATGGCGTGGCGCAGGTACATCAGCATCACCACGCCAAACTCCGCCGCCACCCCGGCAAGGGCGATAAAGCCGGTACCAGTGGCCACCGACAAATGGAACCCCATCCAGTAGAGGAACCAGATCCCGCCGACGAGGGCGAACGGCACGCTGGTGATAATCAGCAACGCCTCGCCGAAGCGGCGGAACGCCAGGTACAACAGCACGAAGATAATCATTAGCGTCATCGGCACCATCAGCTTCAGCTTCTGATTGGCGCGTTCCAGCAGCTCAAACTGCCCGGAGTAGGAGACGCTGATGCCCGGCTTCAGCTTCACCTCTTTGCCGATAGCCTGCTGCAGATCGCGTACCACCGACACCATGTCGCGGTCGCGAGCGTCGATGTAGATCCAACTGGTCGGGCGGGCGTTCTCGGTCTTCAGCATCGATGGCCCGGTAACGACCTTAACCTCGGCGACGTCGCCGAGCACGATCTGCTGCTTCAGCGGCGTGAGGATCGGCAGCTGGCGCAGGGTCTCCGGGCTGTCGCGATAGCTCTGCGGGTAGCGGATGTTGATCGGATATCGCTCGACGCCCTCTACCGTTTCGCCAACCATCGCGCCGCCGATGGCGGACGAGACGAACAGCTGCACATCGCCGACGGTCATGCCGTAGCGGGCCGCCTTCTCACGCTGAATATCAATGTTGAGGTAGCGCCCGCCGACCAGCCGCTCGGCTAACGCTGACGTGACCCCCGGCACGGTGCGCGCCACCACTTCAATTTGTTCGGCGATGGCGTCGATATCGGCCAGATTAGTGCCGGAAACTTTAATGCCGATCGGGCTCTTGATGCCGGTGGAGAGCATGTCGATGCGGTTGCGGATCGGCGGCACCCACAGGTTCGCCAGCCCGGGTAGACGTACGGTTTTATCCAGCTCCTCGACGATCTTCTCCATGGTCATCCCCGGCCGCCATTGATCCTGTGGCTTGAGCTGAATCGTGGTCTCTACCATCTCCAGCGGCGCCGAGTCGGTGGCGGTTTCGGCCTTGCCGGTTTTGCCGAACACCCTTGCCACTTCCGGCACCGTCATGATCAGCTTATCGGTCTTCTGCAGCATATCCGCCGCCTGCGCAGCGGAGATCCCCGGCAGCGTTGACGGCATATACAGCAGATCGCCTTCATTAATCTGCGGCAGAAACTCGCCGCCGACCCGGTTAAGCGGCCAGGCAATCGTCAGGATCGACAGAAGCGCAATCAGCAGGGTAGTCTTCGGCCAGTGCAGTACCTTCAGCAGCAGTGGGTGATAAATGCGGATCAAAAAGCGGTTCAGCGGATTGCTGTTTTCCGCCGGGATCTTGCCGCGGATCCAGAAGCCCATCAGGATCGGGATCACCACGATCGCCAGCAGCGCCGCCCCGGCCATCGACCAGGTTTTGGTGAAGGCTAGCGGGCCGAACAGTTTGCCCTCCTGGCCTTCGAGGGTGAAAATCGGGATAAACGACAGAGTAATGATCAGCAGGCTGATAAACAGCGCCGGGCCGACCTCCACCGACGCATCGGTAATGATTTTCCAGCGGATGTCGTTGCTTAGCTTCTCTCCCGGGTGCTGATGTTCCCACTCTTCCAGCCGCTTATGGGCGTTCTCAATCATCACGATGGCGGCATCGACCATCGCCCCCACCGCAATGGCGATCCCGCCCAGCGACATGATGTTGGCGTTGAGCCCCTGGAAATGCATCATAATAAAAGCGAAGCACAGGCCGAGCGGCAGCGAGATAATCGCCACTAGCGCCGAGCGCACGTGCCACAGGAACAGGGCGCAGACCAGCGCGACAACGATAAACTCTTCCAGCAGCTTGTAGCTGAGGTTGTCGATGGCGCGGTCGATAAGCTGGCTGCGGTCGTAGGTGGTAACCACTTCAACCCCTTCCGGCAGGCTGCTTTGCAGTGACGCCAGCTTCTCTTTGACCGCCGAGATCACCTCGCGGGCATTCTTGCCGGAGCGCAGGATCACCACGCCGCCGGCAACTTCGCCCTCGCCGTTAAGCTCGGCAATACCGCGGCGCATCTCCGGGCCGATCTGCACCCGCGCGACGTCGCCGAGATAGACCGGCACGCCGTTATCGCTGGTTTTCAGTACGATATTTTTGAAGTCGTCGAGCGTCTGCAGGTAGCCGCTGGCGCGCACCATATATTCGGCTTCCGCCAGTTCGACGGAAGAGCCGCCCGCCTCCTGGTTAGAGGCGTCCAGCGCCGATTTCACTTCACCGAGGCTGATGCCGTACTGGGTCAGCTTCATCGGGTCGACGACAATCTGGTACTCCTTGACCACGCCGCCCACCGAAGCAACCTCCGAGACGTTAGGAATGGTTTTTAGCTCATATTTTAAGAACCAGTCCTGCAACGAGCGCAGTTCGGCGAGGTCATGTTTGCCGCTGCGGTCGACCAGCGCGTACTCGAAGACCCAGCCAACGCCGGTGGCGTCCGGGCCCATTTCGGCGCTGACCCCGGCGGGCAGTTTGCCCTGCACCTGGTTGAGATACTCCAGCACCCGCGAGCGCGCCCAGTAAGGATCGGTGCCGTCTTCAAAAATCACATACACGTAGGAGTCGCCAAACTGCGAGAAGCCGCGCACCGTTTTGGCGCCGGGGACTGACAGCATGGTGGTGGTCAGCGGCCAGGTGACCTGGTTTTCGACGATCTGCGGCGCCTGCCCCGGATAGCTGGTTTTGACGATCACCTGTACATCAGAGAGGTCCGGCAGAGCGTCTACCGGGGTGTGGATGATGGTCCAGGTCCCCCAGATGCTGAGAAACAGCGCCGCCATCATCACCAGGAAGCGGTTGGCCACCGAGCGGCGGATAATCCATTCAATCATTGTTCCGTTCCTCAGTGCGCGTGGGCGGCAGGAGCCGTGACATCAGGAGCCTTCGCGCGCATGCGCTCCAGCGCGCCGGAGATATTGGCTTCCGAGTCGATCAGGAACAGGCCGCTGGCGACGACTTTTTCGCCCTCCTGCAGACCGCTGCGAATGGCCGTAACGCCATTGGATTCATGGAATGCCTGCACGATTTTCGGCACGAAGCGGCCCTCGTTATCTACGGTAATCACCCGCTGCTCGCTGCCGCTGTCGATCAACGCTTTTGATGGGATCAGCAACATTGGGGCGCTTTCGCTGGTCAGTTGCAGATAGGCGTTCATCCCCGGCTTCAGCGCTTCATCCGGGTTGTTGACCTGCAGGCGTAGCTGCAGGGTACGGGTGGCGCTATCGACGCTGGGGAGAATGGTCCATTTGTTGATGCTGAAGGTTTTGCCCGGCCAGGCGGGAACTTGAATGGCGAACTGCGAGGCGTCTTTAATTAGCCAGGCGATGGATTCCGGCACCGCCACGGTGACCCACACCGGGTCCATGCCCTGAATTTTCGCCACCACATTATCTTTGGCGATATTCATTCCTGCGCGCAGATCGAAGGCGGTAATAACGCCATCGATCGGTGCTTTGAGAGTAAAGCGGGTCTGGATTTTACGCGTGGTTTTCAGGCGGCGGATATCGTCATCTGGCATTCCGGCGAGGCGTAGACGCTCAAGGATCCCCTCGACCTGCGTGGCGGTGCCCCCGGTCTCCTGCAATAAAAGATATTCGCTCTGCGCTTCCACCCAGTCCGGGATGGTCAGTTCGATTAATGGCGTGCCTTGTTTCACTTTGTCGCCGACGGTCAGCGGATAGACTTTATTAATAAAGCCCGCCGCCCGCGCCTGCATAATCACGTACTGGTACTCGTTATAGCTGATGTTGGCCGGGAAGGTCTGGGCGTAGCGCAGCGGCCCGCGGGTGACCGCGGCGGTTTTTACGCCGAGATTCTGGGTCTGCGTCGGGTCGATACGCACCCCCGGCGCACCGGCGGCGGCACTCTCCTCATCGGCGTATTTCGGCACCAGGTCCATATCCATAAACGGCGATTTACCCGGTTTATCAAAGCGAGTATTCGGGTACATCGGGTCGTACCAGAACAGCACTTTACGCTGCTGCTCGGCCGCCGGAGCGGCAGCGTGGGTCGGCGTCAGTCGGGTATACAGCGCCGCGGTAAGCGCGCCGCCAACCAGCATGCTGCCGAGGATCAGCGCCGTATTTTTCAGTGTCAGGGATGCCATGTGTCGTCCATTCAGTTGTTGAGGTAGGCTACCGTCGCCGGGCCGTTATTGGGCGCGGATATCCTGTAACAGCGACAGATTGCCCTGCTGAACGAAGGTGAAGTCCACGCTGTCGCCATCCTTCACATTGTTGAGCTGCGTCTGCGGGGTGATGGTGAAGCGCATGGTCATCGGCGGCCAGTTCACCGCCGGGATGGCCTCGTGGGCGATAGTGATTTTTTTACTATCCATATCAATGGCTTTAATGACGCCTTTACCAGTGATGCTTTGCGTCTGCGCGGCGGCGGGTTGTTCATGCATCGCCATGCCGGCGTGCGGTTCGGCAGCTTGGGCCGCGAACACTGCGCCAGAGAGCAGGGTGAACAGGGCGATTTTAGACAGTGAATTCATAATCAAAACTCCTCGGGTTATTCCATCCAGCCGCCGCCGAGAGCGGTGAACAGGGTGATTTCATTCGCCTGACGGGAATAGTTGAGTTCCAGCAGGGTTTGTCGGGTGGTGAAAATGTCGCGCTGGGCGCTCAGGACTTCGATGTAGCTGACCGCGCCGTGACGATAGAGCGCAGTAGCGCGCTGCAGGGTGATATTTAGTGAAGCGAGATAGCGCTGCTGGGCGGCAATCTGATCGGCCAGGCTTTGGCGCAGGGCCAGCGCGTCGGCCACCTCCTTAAAGGCGGACTGTATTTTTTGCTCATAGTTGACCACCTGCTGCTGCTGGCGGATTTCCGCCAGATCGAGGTTGGCCTGATTACGCCCGGCGTTGAAAATCGGCAGTTCAATTTTGGGGATGAAGTTCCACATCGCGCTGCCGGCGTTAAACAGGCTGGAGAGCTCGCTGCTGCTGCCAGAGAGCGAGCTGGTCAGGGTAATCGACGGGAAGAAGGCCGCCCGCGCGGCGCCGATGTTGGCGTTGGCCGCCAGCAGGCTGTGTTCGGCCTCTAAAATATCCGGCCGCTGCAACAGGATCTCTGAGGAGAGCGACGGCGGCAGGGTTACGCCTTTCAGGTCCACCGCGCTGCTGGCGCTATCGTCCGGCAGCCGTTGATAGCTGCCGAGCAGTAGCTGCAGGGCGTTATTGGCCTGCGCCAGTTGACCTTGCCGTTTGGCGATATCGGCGCGGGTGCTTTCGATCATCCCGCGCGCCTGTTCCAGCGCCAGCACGGTGGTGCTGCCGGTCAGCAGCTGCTTTTCAACGAAGGCGTAAGACTGCTGATAGTTCTGCAAGGTGTCGTTCGCCACCTGTAGCTGCGCCGCCGCCAGCCGCTGGTTGAAGTAGCTTTGTGAAACGTTAGCAATCAACAGGATATGCACCGCGCGCCGCGCCTCTTCGCTGGCGAAGAAGTTCTGCCGGTCGGCCTCGCTAAGGTTTTTCAACCGGCCAAAGAAGTCGAGGTCGTAGCTGAGATTCAAGCCGGCGGCATAATCGCTGCTGGTGGTGGTGTCGCCTTTGAGCTTGCCGCCATAGGTGGTGCTGCCGTCGCCGTTAAGCTGCGGGTAGCGGTCGGCGTCGGTCACCCGGTACTGGGCGCGGGCTTCCTGCACTTTCAGCGTCGCCATCCGTAGATCGCGGTTGTTGGTCAGCGCGGTACTAATCAGGCTTTTTACCTGTGGGTCGACGAAAAAGGTGCGCCAACCGGTCTCCTGGTAGCCCGCCGTCGTGGTAACCAGTTTGTTCTGGCTGAGAGAGAACTGCTGCGGTACCGGCGCGGCGGGGCGCTGGTAGTCCGGAGCAAGTGACAAACAGCCGGTTAAGGCGAATATCACGCTGAGAGTAAGAAGCTTTATTGGGCGCATGGCGACAGACGGTTTTTAGCGATTTATCAATGGCGGATACTTTACGCAGCGGGCTCTGTTCAACGCGTGACAGGAAAATGACAAAGCTGTCATTTTCCTGATATTTCATTGCTATCCGGAGGGGCTCCTCTAAAATTGAATACCCGCACAGAGCGCGCGTGAAGGAGCCAGCCGTGAAGATTTTGATTGTCGAAGATGAGAAGAAAACCGGGGAGTACCTGACCAAAGGGCTTACCGAAGCCGGATTCGTCGTCGACCTGGCCGACAACGGCCTTAACGGTTATCACCTGGCGATGACCAGCGACTACGATCTGCTGATCCTCGATATCATGCTGCCGGACGTCAACGGCTGGGATATCGTGCGCATGCTGCGCGCCGCCAATAAAGGGATGCCGATCCTGCTGCTCACCGCGCTTGGCACTATCGAGCATCGGGTGAAGGGGCTGGAGCTGGGCGCCGACGATTATCTGGTGAAGCCCTTTGCTTTTGCGGAACTGCTGGCGCGGGTGCGCACTCTGCTGCGTCGCGGGGCGGCGGTAATAGTAGAAAGCCAGTTTCAGGCGGCCGATCTCAGCGTTGATTTGGTGAGCCGCAAGGTGACGCGCGGCGCGACTCGTATCACCCTGACCAGCAAAGAGTTTACCCTGCTGGAGTTCTTCTTGCGCCATCAGGGCGAGGTGCTACCCCGTTCGCTGATCGCGTCGCAGGTGTGGGATATGAATTTCGACAGCGACACTAACGCCATCGACGTGGCGGTGAAGCGGCTGCGCGCCAAAATCGATAACGACTTCGAGCCGAAGCTTATCCAGACCGTGCGCGGCGTCGGCTATATGCTTGAGGTGCCGGATGGCCGCTAAGCGCCCCTTTTCGTTGGCCACCCGGCTGACCTTCTTTATCAGCCTCGCCACCATCATCGCTTTCTTTGCCTTCACCTGGATCATGATCCATTCGGTGAAGGCCCACTTTGAAGAGCGCGACGTTCACGACCTCAAGCAGCTCAGTACCACGCTTGAGACGGTGCTCAACCATGCCGACTATCCGCAGGAGCGGCGGTTGGAGATCTTAAAAAACGTGATTGGCGGCTACGCTAACGTCTTTATCTGTCTGGATGATGCCGAGGGCAATATTCTGTTTCAGTCGCCAGACGGCCCGGAACTCAGCCATATTATGAGCACGCCGGGGCTGGCGATGAAGTTGCGCGACGGTAATGTGATTTCATGGACCGACCCGCAGCCGCGGGAAATGGTTCATGATAATCATCAAATGGAGACCCGCTCCTGGCGGCTAATCATGTTGCCGCTGGGCAAGCAGGCGGATGGTAAACCGGCCTGGCATCTGCTGATGGCTTTATCGATCGACTTTCACCTGCACTATATTAATGAGCTCAAAGCAAAGCTGATTTCCGCGGCGTCGATAATCAGCCTGCTGATCATCGCCATCGTGCTGTTTGTGGTCTATCAGGGGCATAAGCCGATTCGCCAGATCAGCCGCCAGATCCAGAATATTACCTCCCGGGATCTCGATGTACGCCTTGACCCACAGGCGGTACCCATCGAGCTGGAGCGGCTGGCGCTGTCGTTTAACCATATGCTGGAGCGCATAGAGGATGTCTTTACCCGCCAGTCGAACTTTTCCGCCGATATCGCTCATGAAATCCGTACGCCGATTACCAACCTGGTCACGCAAACCGAAATCGCCTTAAGCCAGAGCCGCAGCCAGCAGGAGCTGGAAGAGGTGCTCTATTCCAATCTCGAAGAGTTCTCGCGCATGTCGCGGATGGTCAGCGATATGCTGTTCCTCGCCCAGGCGGATAATAACCAACTGATCCCCGAACAACGGGCGCTGGATCTGGCCGAGGAAGTGAATAAGGTGTTTGAGTTCTTTGAAGCGTGGGCGGAAGAAAAAGAGGTGGCGCTGCGTTTTGTCGGTAGCCATTGCCGGGTGATTGGTGACCCGCTGATGCTGCGGCGGGCAATCAGCAACCTGCTGTCGAACGCGATTCGCTATACGCCGGCCGGGCAGGCGGTGACCATTCAGTTGAGCGAAAGCGCCGAGAAGATTCGCCTGGTGGTGGAGAACCCCGGCGCGCCGATTGCCGCCGAGCATCTGCCGCGCCTGTTTGATCGTTTCTATCGCGTCGACCCCTCGCGCCAGCGCAAAGGCGAGGGCAGCGGCATCGGTCTGGCGATTGTAAAATCGATTGTCAGCGCCCATCACGGCAGCGTGGCGGTGCAGTCCGATCTGCGCTCCACTCGCTTTATTATCGTGTTGCCGAAATATGCGCAATAACGGCTGAAAGCAAGCGGGCAGCGCCAGGCGGCTGCCCGCAGTATTGCCGTTCTCTTACTCTTCGAAATACCAGTAGCCCTGATTAATCAGGCGCGTCAGTTCGCTAACGAACGCCGGATTTTTCAGGCCGCTGCCGAGCTCTTCTTGACCTAACGAGGTATAGCGACATAGCGCATCGAGCGCGCCGGCATCGGTAGTGTCGAGTTGTTCGCTATGCACGAAGAAGCTGTCGCCGATATGCAGAACGCGCAGGCCGCTCAGGCGAGAAAGCTTTTCCCCGCCCAGCAGCGCATCGACCACTTCCTCTTCTTCATATGCCGGTTCCGCTGGCGCAATATCCAGCTCATGACGTGGCGTGGTGACGAAACTGCCGAACCACTGCTTGAAGTCTTCGGGTTGGCGAATCATGTCGATCATCATGTTGCGCAGACGGTCGAGTTCATACTCTTCAACCCGGCCCGGATGGTCGCGGCAGGTGAGGTCCGGATCGCTGTAGTGTTCCCCGCCGAGGTCGTTTTCCAGCACATAGTCGGCGAAGCTGCTGATCAGGTCGCGGCCGTTTGGCCCACGGAAGCCGACGGAGTAGTTCAGTGCCGTTTCGTGGGTCACTCCGTCGTGTGGGAATCCAGGCGGAATATAGAGGATGTCGCCCGGCTCCAGATCTTCATCAATAATCGGCGGGAACGGATCAACGTGCAGCAGCGCCGGATGCGGACAGAACTGACGCATCGGCAGCTTGTCACCCACGCGCCAGCGGCGGCTCCCCATGCCCTGAATAATAAAGACGTCATACTGATCGATATGTGGGCCAACGCCGCCGCCAGGAACGGAGAAGGAGATCATCAGATCGTCTAAACGCCAGTCCGGCAGTACGCGGAATGGGCGCACCAGTTCGGCGGCAGGCATATGCCAGTGGTTTACCGCCTGGGCCAGCAATGACCAGCCGTTTTCACCCAGCCCATCGAAATGTTCAAAAGGACCGTTGCTGGCCTGCCATTTACCGTTGACCAGGCTGACCAGCCGGCTATCGACTTCCGGTTCCATGGCTAACCCGGCCAGCTCGTCTGGCGTAATGGGGTCGATGAAGTTAGGGAACGCCTTCTTTAATACGACCGGCTGCTTTTGCCAGTACTTCTCTAAGAACTCGGGCCAGTTAATGTTGAGTTGATAAGCCATAGATTATTACCAGTAGGAAGAAACGGCTCTGATTATAGAAAGGAGGGAAAGCGTGGCGCTTTGTCATGGGTCAAGAGTGATGCTTAATTCACCATTAGCGTTGTGAGGGCGTCGGCAGAGCGAGAAAAATCACTTTTTCGCCAAAAACGATTTTGACTGTAACTACGCTACAAGCCGCATGAACACTGGGTTTTCGCATTTATATATCAAGAAGGATAAACGTGAAAAGTGTAATTAATGAGCGCTTGATAAGTTTTTTGTATTTTAAGGCTTGCTATATCTCAGCAGCTCCCTATAATGCGCACCCACTGACACGGCAGATGTGAATCACTTCACACAAACAGCCGGTTCGGTTGAAGAGAAAAATTCTGAAA
>NZ_JBEAIL010000023.1:0-112697 GCF_040064495.1 Klebsiella sp. CN_Kp097
TACTTGAGCATCACCCCGGCGGCGATCGCCGAGCCGATCACCCCGGCCACGTTCGGGCCCATCGCGTGCATCAGCAGGAAGTTCTGCCCGTCCGCTTCCAGACCCACCTTGTTGGATACCCTCGCCGCCATCGGCACCGCCGACACCCCGGCGGAACCGATCAGCGGGTTGATCTTGTGTTTACTGAACACGTTCATCAGCTTCGCCATGATCACCCCGGCCGCGGTGCCCACGCAGAAGGCGATCACCCCCAGCAGCAGGATCCCCAGCGTCTGCGGCTGCAGGAACTTATCCGCCACCAGCTTGGCCCCCACCGACAGCCCGAGGAAGATGGTGACGATATTGATCAGCGCGTTCTGCACCGTATCGCTCAGCCGATCCACCACGCCGCTTTCGCGCATCAGGTTGCCGAAGCAGAACATCCCCAGCAGCGGCGCGGCGTCCGGCAGCAGCAGCGCCACCAGCAGCAACAGCACCGCCGGGAAGAGGATCTTCTCGCGTTTGCTCACCGTACGCAGCTGCACCATACGGATCTTCCGCTCTTTGTCGCTGGTCAGCGCCTTCATGATCGGCGGCTGGATCAGCGGCACCAGCGCCATATAGGAGTAGGCGGCCACCGCGATGGCCCCCAGCAGCTCCGGCGCCAGCTTGCTCGACAGGTAGATAGCCGTCGGGCCGTCGGCGCCGCCGATGATGCCGATGGCCGCCGCCTGCGGCAGGGTGAAGTGGATGAAGCCGAAGTAGTTCAGCGTCAGCGCCCCGAGCACGGTGGCGAAGATCCCGAACTGCGCCGCCGCCCCCAGCAGCAGGGTGCGCGGGTTGGCCAGCAGCGGGCCGAAATCGGTCATCGCCCCGACGCCCATAAAGATCACCAGCGGCGCGATACCCGAGCCAATCGCCACCTTATAGAAGATGGCCAGCACTCCGGAGGAGTAGCCCATATCCACCGCCAGCGTCTCCATCTGCCCCTGTACCGACGGCAGGGCCAGCGCCAGCGCTTCCTTGATGGCGTGGACGTCCGGCGCGCAGTTGAGCTTCGCGGCAATCACCGCCAGCTGGACCGGGTCGTGATGGGCCAGCAGATTTTCCAGCGCGCTCAGCGCCAGCCCGGCCTCCGGGATATTGGAGAGCAGGCCGCCGAAGCCAATCGGCAGCAGCAGTAACGGCTCGAACTTTTTAGCAATCGCCAGCCACAGCAGCAGCAGGCTGACCAGCAGCATCGCGGCCTGGCCGGCCTGCAGATGCATCAGCCCCATGCCCTGAATCAGGGCGTTCAGACTTTCCATTTGCGCTCCTCGTCCTTACGCCAGCTGCAGCAGGGTGTCGCCGACCGCCACCGCATCGCCGGATTTCACCGCGATACCGCGTACGGTACCGGCCTGCGCGGCGCGGATTTCGGTTTCCATCTTCATGGCTTCCAGAATCAGCAGCACCTCGCCTTCCGCCACCGCCTGGCCTTCGCTGGCCAGCACCTTCCAGATGGTGCCCGCCAGCGGCGCGGTCACCGGGGTGCCGGCGCCAGTCGGGGCCGGGGCAGCAGCGGCTACCGGCGCAGCGGCGCTGAGCTGGCTGACGTCGCCGCCGTCGCTGACCTTGACCACGAAGGCTTTGCCTTCCACTTCGACGGTGTAGATACCGGAGGCGGCGGCTTTTGCCGGCGCGGCAGATTTTACTTCTTCCACCTGCGGCACCGGCTCAAAGGCCGCCGGGTTGTGGCGGTTTTCGAGGAACTTCAGGCCGATTTGCGGGAACAGCGCCACGGTGAGCACGTCGTCGATGGCGTTTTCGGCAAGCGTGATGCCCTTCTCCTGCGCCTGGCGTTTCACGTCGGCTTCAAGCTCCGCCAGCTCCGGCTTCAGCAGGTCGGCCGGGCGGCAGGTGACGGCGTCGGCGCCGTCGAGCACCCGCGCCTGCAGGGCGGCGTTAACCGGCGCCGGGGTGTGGCCGTATTCGCCTTTCAGGATACCGGCGGTCTCTTTAGCGATAGTTTTGTAGCGCTCGCCGCCCAGCACGTTGAGCACCGCCTGGGTGCCGACAATCTGCGAGGTCGGGGTCACCAGCGGGATGAAGCCGAGGTCCTCGCGCACGCGGGGGATTTCCGCCAGTACCTCATCCAGACGGTGGGCGGCGCTCTGCTGCTTCAGCTGGCCTTCAAGGTTGGTGAGCATGCCGCCCGGCACCTGGGCGACCAGGATACGGCTGTCGGTGCCTTTCAGCTGGCCTTCGAAGGCGTGGTATTTTTTGCGCACCTCGCGGAAGTAGGCGGCGATGCTCTCCAGCTTGTGGATATCGAGGCCGGTGTCGTACGGCGTGCCGGCGAGGGTGGCCACCAGCGCTTCGGTGGCCGGGTGGCCGTAGGTGGCGCTCATCGAGGAGATGGCGGTATCGACGCCGTCGACGCCGGCTTCAATCGCCTTCAGCAGTGCCATCTCCGCCATGCCGGTGGTGGCGTGGCAGTGCAGGTGCAGGGTGACGTCATAGCGTTTTTTGATTTCGCTGACCAGCTCAAAGGCGGCATGCGGGGTGAGGATGCCGGACATGTCCTTGATGGCGATGGAGTCGACGCCGGTCTCCAGCAGCTGTTCGGTGAGGTCGAGCCAGGTCTGCAGGGTGTGCGCCGGGCTGGTGGTGTAGCTGAGGGTGCCCTGGGCGTGGGCGCCGTGGCGGCGGACCGCCTGCAGGGCGGCCTGCATGTTGCGCGGGTCGTTCATGGCATCAAAGACGCGGAACACGTCCATGCCGTTTTTGACGGCGCGCTCGACAAAGCGCTCCACCACGTCATCGGCGTAGTGGCGGTAGCCGAGCAGGTTCTGGCCGCGCAGCAGCATCTGCAGCGGAGTTTTCGGCATCGCCTTTTTCAGCTCGCGCAGGCGGACCCACGGGTCCTCGCCGAGGAAGCGGATGCAGGCGTCAAAGGTGGCGCCGCCCCAGCATTCGAGGGAGCGGTAGCCGACGTCGTCGAGCGCAGCCGCAACGGGCAGCATATCGTCGAGACGCAGACGGGTGGCGAACAGGGACTGGTGGGCGTCGCGCAGGACGACATCGGTAATGGCAACGGTCATGAATTCCTCCGTGAATTAAGAATTAAGGCGGCGATGGTGGTGAATGGCGGCGACAATCGCCGGCTTTAAACGGGCGAAGTCGTCAGCGGGCGCGACGGCCGCAGGCGCCGGTTTGGGCGCGGCAGGCGGCTCAGGGAACAGACGGGTAACGGCGAGAGACATTCCCCGGATGGCGAAAATGAGCAGCAGCAGAAACGCCAGCACGAAGCCCATGCCGAGGAACATCAGGGTGAAGCCTTCGCCTAACAGAACGGCATCAGTCATAAAAAATCTCGAATAAGGGCACGATGGCGCGTTGGTTGGCGAGCTTGTCGACGCTTCCGGCTAAGGAGCAGGGTGGATTTCCCGCAGCCGCCCCCGGCGCTGGTCCCTGACTGGGTCAACTTCTTCGGCCGCTCAACGGCGCCATCGTGCGTATGGGTTAAATCATCATGCCGAACACGATGCTGGCGATGACCAGCACAATACCGCCGCCCAAACGGGAGGAGATTTGCGCATAAGAGATAAGGCTCATACGGTTACAGGCGGACAGAACTTCCAGGTCCCCGGAACCACCGCGGTTAGCCATACACAGGCCAGCGGTGATCGCTGATTCAATTGGGAAGAAGCCCATCATCCAGCCGCCGATCGCCGCGCCGAGCACTGCGCCGATAACGATAATGGCGGCGATAACGACGTTAGCGAAGGTGATGGCATTGATGATTTCCTGCAGGTCGGTGTAGCAGACGCCGACGCCGACCATCAGTACCCACAGCAGCTGTTTAGAGAAGAAATCAGACAGACGCTTGGCGCCGGCTTTGATTTCCGGTGAACACAGGCCGGAGGCGTTCAGCGCTGCAACGATCAGCACCATCCACGCGAAGTAGTGAATCGAAACGCCGCCAATGCTTGGCAGGATTTTCTTCGCGACGACATACGCCAGCAGGAAACAGGTTGTGGCAAGCACCAGACCGACGGCGGTTTCACGATGCGTGATTTGTCCCGCTTTCTCGTCATCTTCGACTTTGAACGAGGCTTTACGCACCAGTTCGCCTTCGCCGCTCATCCAGGTATGTTTTTTGCCGATGATATCGAGGACGGCGGCAAAGACGATGGCGAAGATGTTAGCGATGGTCAGAATAGCGATAGCGGTTGAGTAGTACTCTTCGCGAGAACGACCGGTGACGGAGTGATAGATCTCCGACAGCGGAACCGCGCCCGCGCCGTTGCCGCCGCCCATGATCGGCAGGACATACAGCATCATGATGCGATCCACCGGAATGCCGAACACCAGGCCGATAGCGATGCCGAAAATAGACGCGCCGACAATGCCCATCAGGATGGTTGGAATATAGCCGAGCAGTGATTTCAGCAGCAGGCGGCGGTTCACCGACAGAATTGCTCCGGTAATTAATACCGCGATGAATAAGTTAAGGAAGTTACTCTTATCCATAACGTTGCTGATAGCATCGATTTCTTTCTGCGTAAAAATACCGGCGTAAACAAAATAAGCGGCTACCAGGAAAATCATTACTGGAGCACCACCTATATATTTGTTGAATATTGGCAGGCGTTTGCCAATTTCACCGAATATAGCGCCGATGATAAACATGATGGCAAAACCGCCGACGATGTCGGTGGGTAAAGCGTTATAAAAATGTGAAAGTAATAGCGTAATTAACGCAAACGCGTAAAGGGGAAGCGGCATGCCGAAGATTTTAAATCCCAGCAGGTCGCTAACGCCCTTCTTCTCCGTCGCCGGAGCCTGACTCATGTTAGTCATAAACGTTTTCCTGTTTATTGATGGAGTAATAATACCGGCGCATAGTAATAAATAGCTTTAGTGGTAAGGTGTGATTACCTTCACTGAATACTCGTGTTTTTTATTAATTTAATTGGTTTAATGATGCTGAATTAATTAACAACATAAAAACCATAAAGACAATTAAGCCACGAGAAAAACTGTGACTTAAATACAAGTATCAACAGTCGAACGCTGGCGAAATACAGTTCGTTTTGGAATAACGAAGCGCTAAAAATGACTCTGATATTAAAACGCGTTCAGCTATTAAAAGATAAACCGCGCAGAGATGTGATCGATCGGTTTCTTCGCCAGCATCAGCTGTCGTTAGAAGCCGACTGTGAAATGGCGATCGTCGCCGAGTATCAACAGCGGCTGGTCGGCTGCGGTGCTATTGCCGGCAATGTACTGAAATGTATTGCCATCGATCCCTCGCTGCAGGGGGAAGGGCTGAGCCTTAAATTACTGACCGAGCTCCTGACGCTGGCCTATGAACTGGGGCGCAGCGAACTGTTTTTGTTCACTAAACCTTGCAATGCCGCGCTATTTTCCGGCGCCGGCTTCTGGCCGATAGCCCAGGCGGGCGACCGCGCCGTGCTAATGGAAAATAGCCGCGAACGACTGACTCGTTACTGCCGACAGCTGGCGATGTATCTTCAGCCGGGAAGAAAAATCGGCGCTATCGTGATGAACGCCAACCCCTTCACCCTTGGCCACCGCTGGTTGGTGGAACAGGCGGCCAGCCAGTGCGACTGGCTACATCTGTTTGTGGTCAAAGAAGATGCGTCCTGCTTTTCCTATCACGATCGCTTCAAACTCATTGAACAGGGGATTGCCGGCATCGATAAGGTGACGCTGCATCCTGGTTCGGCGTATCTGATCTCGCGGGCGACGTTCCCCGGCTATTTCCTGAAAGAGCAGGGGGTGGTTGATGACTGCCACAGCCAGATTGACCTGCAGCTCTTCCGCGAGCGTCTGGCCCCGGCGCTGCAGATTACCCATCGTTTTGTCGGCACCGAGCCGCTGTGTCCCCTGACCCGTAATTACAACCAGCGCATGAAGTCCCTGCTGGAAGCGCCAGGCGACGCGCCGCCCATTGAAGTGGTTGAGCTGGCGCGAATCGAAAAAAATGGCGGACCCGTGTCGGCCTCCCGAGTGCGCGAACTCTATCGACAGCGCAACTGGCAGGCGGTCGCGGCGCTGGTACCGCCGGGGACCCTCTCTTTTCTGATGCAACTGGCGGAAAGCGAACATCAAACCGCCTGATTTTTATGCCCTAACTAAGGATTTTCCCCTATGGAAATGAAGATTGACGCCCTGGCCGGCACGCTGGAGTCCAGCGATGTGATGGTCAGGATTGGACCGGCGGCGCAGCCGGGCATTCAGCTGGAAATCGACAGCATTGTGAAACAGCAGTTTGGCGCCGCGATTGAGCAGGTGGTCAGAGAAACGCTGGCGCAGCTTGGCGTGAAGCAGGCCAACGTGGTGGTCGATGATAAAGGCGCGTTGGAGTGCGTACTGCGGGCCCGCGTACAGGCCGCGGCGCTGCGCGCGGCGCAACAGTCCCAATTACAATGGAGCCAGCTATGAAACCACGTCGCAGTATGCTGTTCATCCCTGGCGCCAATGCCGCCATGTTAAGCACTTCATTCGTTTACGGCGCCGATGCGGTGATGTTCGACCTTGAAGATGCCGTTTCGCTACGCGAAAAAGATACCGCCCGCCTGCTGGTGCATCAGGCGCTGCAGCATCCGCTGTATCAGGATATCGAAACCGTGGTGCGCATTAACCCGCTGAATACGCCGTTCGGTCTCGCCGACCTTGAAGCGGTAGTCCGCGCGGGCGTGGATATGGTGCGTCTGCCGAAAACCGACAGCAAAGAAGATATCCATGAGCTGGAAGCGCATGTTGAGCGGATTGAACGCGAGTGCGGCCGGGAAGTGGGCAGCACCAAGTTAATGGCGGCGATCGAGTCGGCGCTGGGCGTGGTGAACGCGGTGGAGATCGCCCGCGCCAGCCCGCGTCTGGCGGCGATCGCGCTGGCGGCCTTCGATTACGTCATGGATATGGGCACCTCCCGCGGCGACGGTACTGAACTGTTCTACGCCCGCTGCGCCGTGCTGCATGCCGCGCGCGTTGCCGGCATCGCCGCCTATGACGTGGTGTGGTCGGATATCAATAACGAAGAGGGCTTCCTGGCGGAAGCGAATCTGGCCAAAAACCTCGGTTTTAACGGCAAATCGTTGGTTAACCCACGACAAATTGAACTCCTGCATCAGGTCTATGCCCCGACGCGCAAAGAGGTCGATCACGCGCTGGAAGTGATTGCCGCGGCGGAAGAAGCCGAAACGCGAGGTCTTGGCGTGGTATCGCTGAACGGCAAGATGATCGATGGACCGATTATCGACCATGCTCGCAAAGTGGTGGCGCTCTCGGCTTCCGGTATTCGTGATTAAGGGGAATAAGATGAAAGAGACAGTAACAATGCTTAATCAGCAGTACGTGATGCCGGAAGGGTTAGCGCCTTATGCGGGCGTGACGGCGAAAAGCCCGTGGTTGGCGAGCGAAAGCGAAAAACGTCAGCGTAAAATCTGCGATTCGCTGGAAACGGCGATTCGTCGTTCCGGTTTGCAAAACGGCATGACCATTTCGTTCCACCACGCGTTTCGCGGCGGTGACAAAGTCGTCAATATGGTAGTGGCGAAGCTGGCGGAAATGGGTTTTCGCGATCTGACGCTGGCATCCAGTTCGCTGATCGACGCCCACTGGCCGCTGATCGAGCATATTAAAAATGGCGTGATCCGCCAGATCTACACCTCCGGCCTGCGCGGCAAGTTGGGCGAGGAGATCTCCGCCGGTTTGATGGAAAACCCGGTACAGATCCACTCCCACGGCGGTCGCGTACAGCTGATTCAAAGCGGCGAGCTGTCGATTGATGTCGCGTTTCTCGGCGTTCCTTGCTGCGATGAGTTTGGCAACGCCAACGGCTTTAGCGGTAAATCACGCTGCGGTTCGCTGGGCTACGCGCGCGTTGATGCGGAACATGCCAAATGCGTAGTGCTGCTGACCGAAGAGTGGGTGGATTATCCTAACTATCCGGCCAGTATCGCCCAGGATCAGGTCGATCTGATAGTCCAGGTGGACGAAGTCGGCGATCCGGAAAAAATCACCGCTGGCGCGATCCGTCTGACCAGCAACCCGCGCGAGCTGCTGATCGCCCGCCAGGCGGCAAAAGTGGTTGAGCATTCCGGGTACTTTAAAGACGGTTTCTCGCTGCAGACCGGTACCGGCGGCGCCTCGCTGGCGGTGAGCCGCTTCCTCGAAGACAAAATGCGCCGTAACGGCATTACCGCCAGCTTTGGCCTTGGCGGCATCACCGGGACCATGGTTGACCTGCACGAAAAAGGGTTGATTAAAACGCTGCTCGATACCCAATCGTTCGATGGCGACGCGGCGCGTTCATTGGCGCAGAACCCAAACCACGTTGAGATCTCCACCAATCAGTATGCCAGCCCGGGCTCTAAAGGCGCCTCCTGCGAGCGATTAAACGTGGTGATGCTCAGCGCGCTGGAAATCGATACCGACTTTAACGTTAACGTGATGACCGGCTCTAACGGCGTGCTGCGCGGCGCATCCGGCGGCCATAGCGATACCGCCGCCGGCGCGGATTTGACCATCATTACCGCGCCGTTAGTTCGCGGCCGTATTCCCTGCGTCGTGGAAAAAGTGCTGACCCGCGTCACGCCGGGAGCCAGCGTAGATGTGCTGGTCACCGACCACGGCATAGCGGTAAACCCGGCGCGCCAGGATCTGATCGACAATTTGCGCAACGCGGGCATTGCGCTGATGACTATTGAGGAACTGCAGCAGCGTGCGGAACTGCTAACCGGCAAGCCGCAGCCGATCGAGTTTACCGAGCGGGTGGTGGCGGTGGTGCGCTATCGCGATGGCTCCGTGCTTGATGTTATTCGTCAGGTGAAAAACAGCGACTAAACGCAGAGGGGGAAGGGCAATGAGCGAAGTGTTAATCAATCCGCAGCGTTCGCTGCGCGTGAAACCGCTGAACGCTGAAGAGGTGGTCAGTGCGGTAGAGCGAGCGCTGTTGACCGAAGTTCGCCTGACCCCAAAGCCCGGGTTGGTGGATATTCGTAACGCTGGCGCCCATCACGATATGGACCTGGCCTCGTTTGAGGCCAGTACCGCGGTGGTGGCGCCGTGGATGGAGAAATTTTTCATCATGGGCCACGATACCGCGGCGATCGTGCCGGAACAGGTGTTAATGATGCTGCGTCCGGTGGGAATGGCCTGCGAGAACGATATGCTGGAGGCCACCGGCGGAGTGAATACCCATCGCGGGGCGATCTTCGCTTTCGGTTTGCTGAGCGCGGCGGCGGGAAGGCTGGTATCGAAAGGCGAGCCGATTGAACAGCATCGGCTATGCGACCAGGTGGCGCGATTCTGTCGCGGCATGGTTATGCAAGAACTCTCCGCTTCCAGCGGCGAACCGTTAAGCAAAGGCGAAGCCCATTTTCTACGTTATGGTCTCTCCGGCGCCCGCGGCGAGGCTGAGAGCGGCTTTCGTACCGTGCGTACCCAGGCGCTACCGGTGTTCAACCGCATGATGGAAGAGACTGGCGATAGCAACCTGGCGTTGCTGCAAACCTTGCTGCATCTGATGGCGTGGAATGATGACACCAATCTGGTCTCACGCGGCGGGCTTGCCGGCCTGAACTTTGTGCAGCAGGAGGCGCAGCGGCTGTTGTGGCAGGGCGGCGTCATGGCTGACGGCGGGCTGGAGGCGTTGCGTCAATTCGATGACGAACTGATTGCCCGCCACCTTAGCCCCGGCGGCAGCGCCGATTTGTTGGCGGTAACCTGGTTTTTGTCCGCTTTTCCCGCCGGTGAGCTTTTCCCTCTTTGATTTAGTACAACAACGCCTTAGCCCGCACCGCGCGGGCGGGGCGCTACCGTACCCCCACCCGAATTCCACTACTTAAACGCCGAATCGCGGCACAATCATATAGTTTTTACTGATATCGACCGCCGTTTGTCATAAATTTCTAATTATCGGCGTTTTTGAGTAGCGGCTATGCAACGGGCTGGTTACTCTGAAAACAATTCACGTGAAGTTAACAAAAGAGAATAGCTATGCAAGATGCACAAATCCGCGTGGCCATCGCCGGCGCGGGAGGCCGGATGGGACGCCAGTTAATTCAGGCTGCGCTGCAGATGGAAGGCGTGGCGCTTGGCGCGGCGCTGGAGCGCGAAGGTTCAAGCCTGGTGGGCAGCGATGCGGGCGAGCTGGCAGGCGCAGGCAAATCAGGCGTTACGGTACAAAGTAGCCTGGCGGCGGTAAACGATGATTTCGATGTATTGATCGATTTTACTCGCCCGGAAGGCACGCTCAACCATTTGGCTTTCTGCCGTCAGCACGGCAAAGGGATGGTGATCGGCACCACCGGTTTTGATGATGCCGGAAAGCAGGCGATTAGCGATGCCGCGCAGGACATTGCCATCGTCTTTGCCGCTAACTTTAGCGTTGGCGTCAACGTGCTGTTAAAGCTGCTGGAGAAGGCGGCGAAGGTGATGGGCGATTATACCGATATCGAAATTATCGAAGCGCACCACAGGCATAAAGTGGATGCGCCATCAGGTACCGCGCTGGCGATGGGCGAGGCGATCGCCGGGGCATTGAACAAAGATCTGAAGGACTGCGCCGTCTATAGTCGTGAAGGTCATACCGGCGAACGCGTTCCGGGTACCATTGGCTTTGCTACCGTTCGCGCGGGCGACATCGTCGGCGAACATACGGCGATGTTCGCCGATATCGGGGAACGTATCGAAATCACCCACAAGGCTTCCAGTCGGATGACTTTTGCCAATGGCGCCGTTCGTTCTGCTTTGTGGTTGAAAGACAAAAAAAGTGGTCTCTTTGACATGAAAGATGTGCTTGATCTGAATTCTTTATAATGATTATTACCCATCGTGATGTGGTTATTGCATTCAATATGTGATTGATTGCAAAGGGCAATATTTTATTGCCCTTTTTTATTTTTGCATCTTGAACTTTTTTTCTTTGTTAGTGGTTTAAAAAACTGACTTATCTCATGATTTATGGTTATTGGATTGTAAATTTTGACCATCTGGTCCACTTTTTTCCCCTCCGGTGAGTGATTTTACAGTTTTCCACGCCCGCAAGCGTTTTCTCAACCAGGTTAGTTGATCTTTTTACCGTAAAAATCGCCCGTTACGCGCCAGTGGCGTAAAATAAGGTTAAAAATATCTGCTTTAAGTTGACTTTTACCCGACATCTCTCCAGAATGCCGCCGTTTGCCAAAATTCTGCGGGCAAAAATTTGCATTGATTCAGATCCATGTATGAATTAATATGCAAATAAAGTGAGTGAATATTCTCTGGAGGGTGTTTTGATTAAGTCAGCGCTTTTGGTTCTGGAAGACGGAACCCAGTTTCACGGTCGGGCCATCGGGGCAACCGGCACGGCGGTTGGGGAAGTCGTTTTCAATACTTCAATGACCGGTTATCAAGAAATCCTCACTGATCCTTCCTATTCCCGCCAAATCGTCACTCTTACTTATCCCCATATTGGAAATGTCGGCACCAACGCCGCCGATGAAGAATCTTCTCAGGTACATGCACAAGGGCTGGTCATTCGCGACCTGCCGCTGATTGCCAGCAACTTCCGCAATACCGAAGACCTTTCTTCTTACCTGAAGCGCCATAACATTGTGGCCATTGCCGATATCGATACCCGTAAGCTGACGCGTTTACTGCGTGAGAAAGGGGCGCAGAATGGCTGCATCATCGCCGGCGATAATCTTGATGCCCAACTGGCGCTGGAAAAAGCCCAGGCATTCCCTGGTCTGAACGGCATGGACCTGGCTAAAGAGGTCACGACCGCAGAGACTTACGCATGGACCCAGGGGAGCTGGACACTGGCAGGCGACCTGCCGGAAGCAAAGGCGGAAAGCGATCTGCCGTTCCACGTCGTGGCTTATGACTTCGGCGCCAAGCGCAATATCCTGCGGATGCTGGTTGACCGCGGCTGCCGCCTGACTATCGTTCCGGCGCAAACGTCGGCAGAAGACGTGCTTAAGCTGAATCCGGACGGTATTTTCCTGTCTAACGGTCCTGGCGACCCGGCGCCGTGCGATTACGCCATCGCGGCGATTGAAAAATTCCTCACCACCGATATTCCGGTCTTTGGCATCTGTCTCGGCCATCAGCTGCTGGCGCTGGCGAGCGGCGCGAAGACCATTAAGATGAAATTCGGCCACCACGGCGGTAACCACCCGGTTAAAGATATCGATAACAATGTAGTGATGATTACCGCTCAGAACCACGGCTTTGCCGTTGACGAAGCGACGCTGCCTGCCAACCTGCGCGTGACCCACAAGTCACTGTTCGACGGCACCCTGCAGGGGATCCATCGTACCGACAAGCCGGCGTTTAGCTTCCAGGGGCACCCTGAAGCGAGCCCGGGCCCGCACGATGCCGCGCCGCTGTTCGACCACTTTATCGAGTTAATTGAGCAATACCGTCAGTCCGCGAAATAATCAGGAGTAAAAGAGCCATGCCAAAACGTACAGACATAAAAAGTATCCTGATTCTGGGCGCGGGCCCGATTGTTATCGGTCAGGCGTGTGAGTTTGACTACTCTGGCGCACAGGCCTGTAAAGCCCTGCGCGAAGAGGGTTACCGCGTTATTCTGGTGAACTCTAACCCGGCGACCATCATGACCGACCCGGAAATGGCCGATGCGACCTATATCGAGCCGATTCACTGGGAAGTGGTGCGTAAAATTATCGAAAAAGAGCGTCCGGACGCGGTGCTGCCGACCATGGGCGGCCAGACCGCGCTGAACTGCGCGCTGGAGCTGGAGCGTCAGGGCGTGCTGGCAGAGTTCGGCGTGACCATGATTGGTGCGACCGCCGATGCGATCGATAAAGCGGAAGACCGCCGTCGCTTCGACGTGGCGATGAAAAAAATCGGTCTCGACACCGCGCGTTCCGGCATTGCGCACACCATGGAAGAAGCGCTGGCGGTGGCCGCTGAAGTTGGCTTCCCATGCATCATCCGTCCGTCCTTTACTATGGGCGGCACCGGCGGCGGTATCGCCTATAACCGCGAAGAGTTCGAAGAAATCTGCGAACGCGGCCTGGATCTCTCTCCGACCAACGAACTGCTGATTGATGAATCGCTGATCGGCTGGAAAGAGTACGAGATGGAAGTGGTGCGCGATAAGAACGATAACTGCATCATCGTCTGCTCGATTGAAAACTTCGATGCCATGGGGATTCATACCGGCGACTCCATTACCGTCGCCCCGGCGCAGACCCTGACCGACAAAGAATACCAAATCATGCGTAACGCCTCGATGGCGGTACTGCGTGAAATCGGCGTGGAAACCGGCGGTTCTAACGTACAGTTCTCGGTGAACCCGAAAGATGGTCGCCTTATCGTTATCGAAATGAACCCGCGCGTCTCCCGCTCTTCGGCGCTGGCCTCGAAAGCGACCGGCTTCCCGATTGCCAAAGTCGCGGCGAAGCTGGCGGTAGGTTACACCCTCGATGAGCTGATGAACGACATTACCGGCGGCCGTACTCCGGCTTCCTTCGAACCGTCCATCGACTATGTTGTGACCAAAATTCCACGCTTTAACTTTGAAAAATTTGCTGGCGCTAACGACCGTCTGACCACGCAGATGAAATCCGTCGGCGAAGTGATGGCGATTGGTCGCACGCAGCAGGAATCTCTGCAGAAAGCGCTGCGCGGCCTGGAAGTGGGCGCCACCGGCTTCGACCCGAAAGTCAGCCTCGACGATCCGGAAGCGCTGACCAAAATCCGCCGCGAGCTGAAAGATGCGGGCGCCGAGCGTATCTGGTACATCGCTGATGCCTTCCGCGCCGGCCTCTCCGTCGACGGCGTCTTCAACCTGACCAATATCGACCGCTGGTTCCTGGTACAAATCGAAGAGCTGGTGCGCCTGGAAGAGAAAGTAGCGGCTGTGGGCATCAACGGCCTCGACGCTGACTTCCTGCGCCACCTGAAGCGTAAAGGCTTTGCCGATGCGCGTCTGGCGAAACTGGCGGGCGTGCGCGAAGCGGAAATCCGCAAGCTGCGCGATCACTACAACCTGCACCCGGTTTACAAGCGCGTGGATACCTGCGCGGCGGAATTCGCCACCGATACCGCCTACATGTACTCTACCTATGAAGACGAGTGCGAATCTAATCCGTCCGTTGACCGCGATAAAATCATGGTGCTCGGCGGCGGCCCGAACCGTATCGGCCAGGGTATCGAGTTTGACTACTGCTGCGTACACGCCTCGCTGGCGCTGCGCGAAGACGGTTACGAGACCATCATGGTCAACTGTAACCCGGAAACCGTTTCGACCGACTACGACACCTCCGACCGTCTGTACTTCGAGCCGGTAACGCTTGAGGACGTACTGGAAATCGTGCGTATCGAGAAGCCAAAAGGCGTTATCGTGCAGTACGGCGGCCAGACCCCGCTGAAGCTGGCGCGTGAACTGGAAGCCGCAGGCGTGCCGGTTATCGGCACCAGCCCGGACGCCATCGACCGCGCTGAAGACCGCGAGCGCTTCCAGCATGCGGTTGACCGCCTGAAACTGAAGCAGCCGGCGAACGCCACCGTGACCGCGATTGAGCAAGCGGTTGAGAAGGCAAAAGAGATCGGCTATCCGCTGGTGGTGCGCCCGTCTTACGTGCTCGGCGGCCGCGCGATGGAAATTGTTTATGACGAAGCTGACCTGCGCCGTTACTTCCTGACCGCGGTGAGCGTCTCCAACGATGCGCCGGTACTGCTGGACCGTTTCCTCGACGACGCGGTTGAAGTCGACGTCGACGCTATCTGCGATGGCGAAATGGTGCTGATTGGCGGTATCATGGAACATATCGAACAAGCGGGCGTGCACTCCGGCGACTCCGCCTGTTCTCTGCCAGCCTACACTCTGAGCAAAGAGATTCAGGATGTGATGCGTGAGCAGGTGCAGAAACTGGCCTTCGAACTGCAGGTTCGCGGCCTGATGAACGTACAGTTCGCGGTGAAAAACAACGAAGTGTACCTGATTGAAGTCAACCCACGCGCGGCGCGCACCGTACCGTTCGTGTCGAAAGCCACCGGCGTACCGCTGGCGAAAGTGGCGGCACGCGTAATGGCCGGTAAAACGCTGGCGCAGCAGGGCGTCACCAAAGAAATCATCCCGCCGTACTATTCGGTCAAAGAAGTGGTGCTGCCGTTCAACAAATTCCCGGGCGTTGACCCGCTGTTAGGGCCGGAAATGCGCTCTACCGGGGAAGTGATGGGCGTGGGCCGCACCTTCGCGGAAGCGTTCGCCAAAGCACAACTGGGCAGCAACTCCACGATGAAGAAACAAGGCCGCGCGCTGCTCTCCGTTCGCGAAGGCGACAAAGAGCGCGTTGTCGACCTGGCGGCAAAACTGCTGAAACAGGGCTTCGAGCTGGATGCAACCCACGGTACCGCGATTGTTCTGGGTGAAGCCGGTATCAATCCGCGTCTGGTGAACAAGGTGCATGAAGGTCGTCCGCACATTCAGGACCGTATCAAGAATGGCGAATATACCTACATCATCAACACCACCGCAGGACGTCAGGCGATTGAAGACTCCAAGCTGATTCGCCGCAGCGCGCTGCAATACAAGGTGCATTACGACACCACCCTGAACGGCGGCTTCGCCACCGCGATGGCGCTGAATGCCGATGCGACCGAGAAGGTGATTTCGGTGCAGGAAATGCACGCGCAAATCACCAAATAAGCGTACCGGCCGGGCCGGATAGCGACACACAGGGGCTGACGATATCGTCGGCCCTTTTTTTTATGGCAATCATCTTCGGAGAGTTCTGCTTTTATCTGCCTGCCGGGTCAGGCTAACTATAGTTAGCACGATAACGATACCAATTGATGAAAAGACAGGAGGATACAATGCGGAACAAAATTCTGGTGGCATCCGCGCTGGCGGCAACGGCGATGGTATTTGTGGCAGGTTGCTCATCAAATCAGTCGCTCAAAACGACAGATGGCAAAACAATTGTGACCAGCGGTAAGCCGCAGGTCGATGATGATACAGGCCTTGTATCCTACAAAAATGCGGAAACCGGTCGCGTGGAGCAGATTAATCGCGACCAGGTGAAGTCAATGGACGAGCTGGATAACTAAAAAAAAAAGCAGTGGCTTCGGCCACTGCTTTTTACCTTTCAGGGTATAGCGATTACCAACGGTGATTCAGCAGAATGTGGCCGCCATACGCGGCGTAGCTGTTTTCACCCCATTCGCCGCTGGCGCGCAGCGAGAGAGTGGTGGTCTCGTTCACATTGCCGGTTATGCCCAGCTCTAACTGACCGCGATCGTCTGGCGTATCATTGCTGACTTTTTCGCCATTGAAGGCCAGATCGTTTTGACCCGCGCCTTTCAGCCAGTTCACGGCAACATAAGGCTGCCACGCTTTAACATCGTGTTGCTCGAAATAGCTGCTCTTCACGCCGAGACGGCCAAACAGGCTATTGTTATCCACGGTCGTTACCCGCACGCCATCCGGATCGGTATGATTTTCCTGATCGAGATAGCTGTAGATCATCTGCGCCTGAGGTTCAATCTTCCAGGTACGCGCATTGTCTGAAGGGATCACCCATGCATGGCCGACTTCGACAGAGGCGGCAAAGCCTTTGCTATCATACTTTTCATTGTTGCGATTGCTGGTGACCGTGTTGTTATACCAGCTGTAGGACGCCCAGGTATCGATGTAGCTGCCCAGACGTAATTTCGGATCTTCCTGCCAGGTCGCGTACAGGCCAACGTTGAAACCGTCGACTTTACCCTGCGCGTCACGCACGTTGTGTTTCGCATCCGAGTCTGTTTTCGCCTGGCCCGCGCCAAACATGCCGCCGGCACGCAGTATCCCTTTGTCCATCGGCTTGCTCATGAAATCACTGCCGACCTGAAGCACGGTGGTAGTGGTGTCATAGCTGACTTTATCGCCGCCGGCATCGTTCTCATGATAGCGGCCCTTAACGTACATCCAGGTGTTCAGATTGTCTTCGTTGCGGAACGTGAGCTGGTCGCGATCGTCACGTTTATGCAGGAACATACTCTGTGCAGCAAGGTAGTTACCCAGATAAGCGCCGACTTCCGGCGCCATCACTTCTGGCGCGGATTGACCGCCATTATCGGTATTGCTGCCGTTATCGCTGCCGCCATCAGTGCCGCTATCACCATCGTCAGTATCATCCGACGGATCGTCAGACGGGGTCGCTTTGGATTCCAGATACCAGTTGCCGTTGTCGTGTTGATACAGACCATACTCATAAGCCCCGGCGACAACCGGTTTGGATAAGGTTAGCTGGGCTTCGGAGCTGCCGCTGACGCTGACAATCTCCATACCATTAACGGTTTGCGCGCCCAGCCCGCCGATATTGGCGATGCTGACGCCAGACTGCCCGTAGCTGCTGCCGGTGATGGACAGATGGTCGGTCGGCGAGCTGTCTTCACCAAGTTGGCTGTTCATCACGATCTGGCTGCCGGCGGAACCGGTATAGTCGCCGTTAATGGTAAAATTGTTGCCAACGCTATTATCGGCGGCGCTGAGTAACAGCGTACCGCTGTTGGTCACATTGCCGTTAATCGTATCGACGCCGGATGTTCTTAGCGTTGCGTTACCTTCAACCGCATTCCACGCCGCGAGGATACCGCCGCTGAGGATATCAATGTTGTTATTCACTTCGCCGGCGCTGGCAAATTGCGCGCCATTTTCGATGGTGATGGTGGCGTCGCTGTCTGCTACACCGAGAGTGGCGCCTTCCGCGACCAGAGTAGTACCGTTTTTCAGAAGGGTATTACCGGTATAGCTATTGGTGCCGGTTAAGGTCAGGGTATTGGCATCGACTTTTTCCACATTGCCGCTACCGATGATGCTGGTGGCAAACGTAGAGTCGCTTCCCTGATTGAAGATCACTGTGCCGTTGTTGGTCATGCTGCCGGTGAGGGTTGCGGTTTTCTGCCCGTTGCCCAACTGTAGCGTGGCCGCTTCCACGACCAGCGTGTTGCCGCTATTAGCGACAGCGCCCGCCAGCGTTAACTGACCGCTATTAACCTGGAGGGAATCGCCGCTGCCGATGATGTCCAGGTTGCCGGTGAGCGTCCAGGCCTCGCCGTTCATTTTCACGGAGGCAAAACCGTCGCCGTCATTCAGGCCGACGAAGTTGCTGTCTTCTGTGCCAGAACCGACCAGCGAGAGTGTATTACCCGTTGAGCCCGTGGAGATGACATCGCCGATGAGGGAAGAGCCGGTATTGAGCACCAGGCTGTTATGTTTGCTGCTGGCAAACATGACGGCCGTACCGCCGCCGCCGAGTAAACCGCTGTTGATGATATCGGCTTTCGCGCTATCAACAACGTTGATCCCGTTCTCGCTGCCCTGCACGGTGCCGCTGTTGTTGATTTTGCTGTTGCCGTCGCTTAACGCAATACCATCGCCAGCGGTACCAGTGATGGCGCCGCTGTTATCTAACCCGACGCCAATTTGCGAACTCAGGCCGTTTTTGCCGCTGATCACGCCGGTATCGGTATTGGTGATATTAATTGCCGATGACTCTTCGCTAACGAAAATACCGTTGTTGGCGCCAGTAATGATTCCACTATTATTAAGGACACCCGCCATTGATTGCACGTTAACGGCATTATCAGTTGCAGATGAAATAATTGCATTTTCATTATTATTAATTTCGACTGATTGCGCATTGATATTAATATCCAGACCGATACCCGCTCCGGCAATATTACCTTCGTTGGTGACTTTTTCGACGTTTATCCCGCTAACGGATACCGCTGGGGTGTTATCTGCGGAGGAGACGGTAACGTCTCTATTAATAACGTATTCGCTATCAGCCGAGAAGTCTTGCGGCGTGGAGGTTGACTGGTCAATGGTTGCCGCGCCGACAACTATTGGCGTTAACATTAATAAGGCGGGAAATATCCTTGCCAGCGTTTTGGTTGTTCTGTTTAGTTCAAAGTGTTTATTGCTCATGTACACATCCATTTGAGTAAATAGCGGTCCGGGATATCGCTATAAATTAGTGTTTATATTTAGTGTAAAGAATGGGCTCAAAACGAAGAGCGTAAAATTATTGGATTTACTTTCTATGGTGTATAGGGTTATTTATTAAATAATGCTTTTAGGCCCTCTTAAAATATATGACGATTGTATTATTGCTAATCATTAATTCGTAGAGTGGATTATTTCGGCAGCAGGGTGGGTTTTTCTGGCAACCATGTCAGCACGACAGGAAAGCTTGCCAATAGCTGCGATTGACTTTTCCCTGGGCGTTCCCCCCTTTCAGTGAGCGAGTTAACTGTCTACACTCACTGCTACAAGAATACAAAAGACAGGCCCATTCATGATTCTGATAATTTACTCGCATCCTTATCCGCATCACTCGCATGCGAATAAACGGATGCTTGAGCAAGCAGGGACGCTTGATGGCGTAGAGATACGCTCCCTCTATGAGCTATATCCCGACTTCAATATCGATATCGCTGCCGAGCAGGCGGCGCTGGCGCGCGCCGATCTGGTTATCTGGCAGCATCCAATGCAGTGGTACAGCGTACCGCCGCTGCTAAAACTGTGGATGGATAAAGTGCTGTCTCACGGCTGGGCGTACGGCCACAATGGTATTGCGTTGCATGGTAAATCGCTGATGTGGGCGGTTACTACCGGCGGCGGCGAAAGCCATTTCGATATTGGTTCATTCCCCGGCTTTGACGTGCTGGCGCAGCCTCTGCAGGCGACGGCGCTGTACTGTGGCATGAAATGGCTGCCGCCGTTTGCCATGCACTGTACCTTTATCTGCGATGACGAAACGCTGCAGGCGCAGGCCCGTCATTATCGTCAACGCTTAATCGAATGGCAGGAGGCGCATAACAATGGATAGCCATACGCTAATACAGGCGCTGATCTACCTCGGATCCGCTGCGCTTATCGTGCCGATCGCCGTGCGTCTGGGGCTGGGGTCGGTACTGGGGTATTTGATCGCCGGCTGCGTTATCGGCCCGTGGGGGCTGCGCTTGGTCACTGACGCTGAGGCGATTCTGCATTTCGCCGAAATCGGCGTCGTACTGATGCTGTTTGTCATCGGTCTTGAGCTGGATCCGCAGCGCTTATGGAAGCTGCGCGCCTCGGTGTTTGGCGGCGGCGCGCTTCAAATGGTGGTGTGCGGCGCGTTTATCGGGCTGTTCTGCATGCTGCTTGGATTGCGCTGGCAGGTTGCGGAGCTCATCGGGATGACGCTGGCGCTGTCGTCGACGGCGATTGCGATGCAGGCGATGAATGAACGTAACCTGACGGTGACGCAACTGGGGCGTAGCGCCTTTGCCGTGCTGTTGTTCCAGGATATCGCCGCTATTCCTTTGGTTGCGATGATCCCGTTGCTGGCGGCCAGCGGCGGCTCAACGACCCTGGCCGCGTTTGCGCTGTCAGCATTGAAAGTCGCCGGCGCGCTGGCGCTGGTGGTGCTATTAGGTCGCTATCTGACCCGCCCGGTGCTGCGCTTCGTTGCCCGCTCCGGTCTGCGCGAAGTATTCAGCGCCGTGGCTCTGTTCCTGGTCTTCGGCTTCGGATTGCTGCTGGAGGAAGTCGGGCTGTCGATGGCGATGGGCGCGTTTCTTGCCGGGGTGCTTCTGGCAAGTTCGGAATACCGTCATGCCCTGGAGAGCGATATCGAACCGTTTAAAGGGTTGCTGTTGGGGCTGTTCTTTATCGGCGTCGGCATGTCTATTGACTTCGGTACCCTCGTCACCCATCCGCTACGTATCCTGATCCTGCTGGTGGGATTCCTGGCGATCAAAGCCCTGATGCTGTGGCTGATTGCTAAACCGCTGGGCGTACCGCGCGCGCAGCGCCGCTGGTTTGCCGTGCTGCTGGGGCAGGGGAGTGAGTTCGCTTTCGTGGTCTTCGGCGCCGCGCAGATGGCCGATGTGCTGGATAGCGAATGGGCGAAGGCGCTGACGCTGGCGGTGGCGTTATCCATGGCGGCAACGCCCATCCTGCTGGTGCTGCTGACGCGGATGGAGAAATCTGCCAGCGGCCAGGAGCGCGAAGCGGACGAGATTGATGAAGAGCAGCCGCGAGTGATTATCGCCGGTTTTGGCCGCTATGGGCAGATTGCCGGGCGCGTGCTGCTTTCCAGTGGCGTGAAAATGGTTATCCTCGATCACGATCCGGATCACGTTGATACCCTGCGCAAGTTCGATATGAAGGTGTTTTACGGTGATGCCACGCGAGTGGATCTGCTGGAATCGGCAGGGGCGGCAAAGGCAGAAGTGCTGATTAACGCCATCGACGACCCGCAGGCCAGTCTGCAACTGGTGGAGCTGGCGAAAGAGCACTTCCCGCATCTGCAGATCATTTCGCGTGCCCGCGATGTCGATCACTACATTCAGCTGCGCCAGGCCGGTGTGGAAGCGCCGGAGCGTGAGACCTTCGAATCGGCGCTGAAAAGCGGCCGCATGACGCTGGAAGCCCTGGGCCTTGGCGCTTATGAGGCCCGCGAGCGCGCCGATCTGTTCCGTCGTTTCAACCAACAGATGGTAGAAGAGATGGTGGCGATGGCGGAAAATGATGCCGCCTCGCGGGTGGCGGTGTTTAAACGGACCAGCGATATGCTTACCGGCATTATCAACGAGGACCGTAATCATCTGTCGCTGGTGCAGCGCCACGGCTGGCAAGGTACTGAAGAAGGACGGCACACCGGAGACGTTCGCGATGAGCCGGAGAATAAGCCTTCAACCTGAGGTGGTAAGCAAATGTTGCGTTAACTTTACAGCTAACATTTTGTTTTCAATTTAGTTCCTGATCTGGCGGCTCATAAGGGTTACGTGGGCTCGCCAGCAAATCTAAAAATTTTCATGTTCTTTACTCTTCGTTCAGTCGACGAAGTATTACGCTTTCCGTATAGTGGCGGCAATTTTTTGCATTCGGGAAATTTTCAATGATTAGTCTGATTGCGGCGTTAGCTGTAGATCGCGTAATTGGCATGGAGAACGCTATGCCATGGGACTTGCCTGCCGATCTCGCCTGGTTTAAACGTAATACCTTAAACAAGCCGGTGGTTATGGGGCGTTTGACCTGGGAATCTATCGGTCGCCCGTTGCCAGGACGTAAAAACATCGTTATCAGTAGCAAGCCGGGCAGCGACGATCGCGTGCAGTGGGTGAAGTCTGTTGATGAAGCGATTGCCGCCTGCGGCGACGCGGAAGAGATTATGGTGATCGGCGGTGGCCGCGTTTACGAGCAGTTCTTGCCAAAAGCGCACAAACTCTACCTGACCCATATTGATGCGGAAGTTGAAGGGGATACCCATTTCCCGGATTACGATCCGGACGAATGGGAATCGGTATTCAGCGAGTTCCACGATGCTGATGCGCAAAACTCCCATAGCTACTGCTTCGAGATCCTCGAGCGCCGTTAAGCGAAATCACATGGATTAAAAAACCCCGGTCGCGTCAGGCGTGGCCGGGGTTTTGTTTTATCAGGAATCTCCCGGCGACCATCCGGTACAGGCCGTAGGTCGGGTAAGGCGTAGCCGCCACCCGGTAAACAAACGGCGCCGTGGGTAGATACTGTTATCAGTTTGCAATGGTTTCGCTCCTGGAAAAGCGGTTGTTCTGTGCTGTTTCCGAACATATTGCGCTCCCAATATTTCTTCTGCGTTATGTCTCTCATGGCGCAGGGAGCGCACAGAGGGCGGCCAGTCGCCGCCGCCCTCTGTACTCCCGGGCTCTGGCCGCCAAAATCGCCACTTCGTGGTACCTTCGACTTATCCCTGCAGGCTTCGGGTCGGGCCGAGGCAGCGTCCTTGCAAATCACGGCCCTCAGCCCGCATCCATGCGGGCTGCCCCGGCCTTCCGGGAACGTCTCAGCGATTTTGAGGCCACCAACACCGGCAGTTTCAGTAGCCATGGGGAGAGAGGTAGAGTTGAGAGCTTCAGCTCACAACGGTACAGGCCGTAGGTCGGGTAAGGCGTAGCCGCCACCCGACAAAAAAACGGCGCCGCGGGTAGCCCGGATAAGGCGCAGCGCGCCACTATCCGGGATCGACTCAGGAGGCGACCGCTTCGCCCTCGTCGAGGCTTTTCTGGCGGTTGGAACGCTGGGTGAAATACGTTTTATCTTCCCAGCGCAGGCAGGTCAGATCGCCCCCCCAGCAGCAGCCGGTATCCAGCGCGTAGATCCCTTCCGGCGTACCGCGGCCTTCCAACGACGCCCAGTGGCCAAAGGCGATACTGTACTCGCGAGCGACAGGGCCCGGAATGGCAAACCATGGCTTCAGCGGGGCGGGCGCGTCTTCCGGCGCCTCTTTGCTGTACATATCCAACTGGCCGTTCGGGAAGCAATAGCGCATGCGGGTGAAGGCGTTGGTGATAAAGCGCAGGCGCGCCAGGCCGCTGAGCTCATTGCTCCAGTGGTTCGGCATATCACCGTACATCGCGTCGAGGAAGAACGGATAGGAGTCGCTGGCTAGCACGGCTTCGACATCGCGCGCGCACTGTTTGGCGGTTTCCAGATCCCACTGTGGCGTGATGCCGGCATGAGCCATCACCAGCTTTTTCTCTTCGTCCACCTGCATCAACGGCTGGCGACGAAGCCAGTTAAGGAGTTCGTCAGCGTCGGGCGCTTCCAGCAGCGGCGTCAGGCGGTCTTTGGGTTTGTTGCGGCTGATGCCGGCAAATACCGCCAGCAGGTGCAGGTCATGGTTGCCCAATACGATGCGCACGCTATCGCCGAGCGTTTTCACAAACCGCAGCACTTCCAGAGAGCCGGGGCCGCGTGCGACCAGATCGCCAGTGAGCCACAGTGTGTCCGTATCAGGGTTAAACTCCACCTGCTCCAGCAATGCGATCAGTTCATCGTAGCAACCATGAACGTCGCCAATAAGGTATGTAGCCATTGTTTTAATGTATAAGCGTTGGAACTGCGAGACGGAAGACAGGGATCTCGATATTGAACGGCACGCCGTTGCTATCAATCATCTCATAGTGACCCTGCATGGTGCCCAGCGGCGTTTCGATAACCGCGCCGCTGGTATATTGATACTCTTCGCCGGCAGGGATGTGCGGCTGTTCGCCGACCACCCCTTCACCCTGGACTTCCGTCTCGCGACCGTGTCCATTGGTGATAAGCCAGTAGCGGCCGAGAAGCTGAACCTGACTCCGCCCCAGGTTGCGAATGGTGACGGTGTAAGCGAAGACGTAGCGCTCTTCTTCCGGAGAAGATTGCGATTCGATATAGACGCTTTGCACCTGGACGCAAACACGAGGCGAATTAATCATGGTTAGTTCTCCTTCGAAGGCAGATTGTTGGATAACCAGTTGGCCATCTTACAGTACTGCTCTACAGAAATATTTTCCGCACGTACCGCCGGGTCGACGCCCAGCTCCGCCAGCACTTCAACGCTAAACAGATTGCCGAGACTATTACGAATGGTCTTACGGCGCTGGTTGAAGGCTTCAGTAGTGATACGGCTCAGCACGCGGACATCCTTCACCGGGTACGGCATGGTGCGGTGCGGCACCAGACGCACGACGGCAGAATCCACTTTTGGCGGCGGCGTAAAGGCGGTCGGCGGAACTTCAAGTACCGGGATCACCTGGCAGTAGTACTGCGCCATTACGCTTAAACGACCATACGCTTTACTGTTCGGCCCGGCAACCAGACGATTAACCACTTCCTTCTGCAGCATAAAATGCATATCGGCAATGGCATCAGTATAGCTGAAGAGGTGGAACATCAGCGGCGTTGAGATGTTGTACGGCAGGTTGCCGAAGACGCGCAGCGGTTGGCCCATTTTCTCCGACAGTTCGCCGAAATTCATGGTCATCGCATCCTGCTGGTAAATGGTCAGCTTAGGTCCGAGGAACGGATGCGTCTGTAGGCGGGCCGCCAGATCGCGGTCCAGCTCGATAACGGTTAATTGATCGAGGCGTTCGCCGACCGGTTCGGTCAGCGCGGCGAGACCTGGGCCGATTTCGACCATCGCCTGGCCTTTCTGTGGATTGATGGCCGAGACAATGCTGTCGATCACGAACTGATCGTTGAGAAAGTTTTGCCCGAAGCGTTTACGGGCTAAATGGCCCTGATGGACTCGATTATTCATTGGGTATTAACAATCATTTTGATGGCGAGATTAAGCGCCGTGATAAAACTGCCGACGTCCGCTTTTCCCTGACCGGCTAATTCCAGCGCGGTACCGTGGTCAACGGAGGTACGAATAAAAGGTAAACCGAGCGTAATATTCACGCCACGGCCAAAGCCCTGGTATTTTAGCACGGGCAGGCCCTGATCGTGGTACATCGCGAGTACCGCATCGGCATTATCGAGATATTTTGGCTGAAAAAGGGTATCCGCAGGCAGTGGACCGCTAAGATTCATGCCCTTCGCCCGCATCTCTTCCAGCACCGGAATGATGGTATCGATCTCTTCCGTCCCCATGTGGCCACCTTCGCCGGCGTGGGGATTCAGGCCGCAAACCAGCACATGCGGTTGAGCGATGCCAAATTTATGCCGCAGATCGGCATCCAGGATGGTAATCACTTCGCGCAGCAGCTCCGGCGTAATCGCCTCGCTTATTGCCTTCAGCGGAAGATGGGTCGTGGCCAGCGCGACCCGCAGCTCTTCGGTCGCCAGCATCATCACCACTTTACTGGCGTGAGCGCGCTCTTCGAAGAACTCGGTATGACCGGTAAAGGCGATGCCGGCGTCGTTGATGTTGCCTTTGTGCACCGGCCCGGTAATCAGCGCCGCGAATTCGCCATTAAGGCAGCCATCGCAGGCGCGCGCCAGCGTTTCCACCACATAGCTGCCATTCTCGACATTGAGCACGCCCGGCTGCACCGGCGCGTTGAGGGGGACGGGAAGCAGCGTGAGCGTTCCTGCCCGCTGCGGCTGCGGAGGGCGCGTTGGATCGTAGGGGAGGAGCGATAAAGGAAGACCGAGCTGGCGGGCTCGGTCAGTTAACAGGGCGCCATCGGCGCAAATAACCAGTTCAACCGGCCAGTCGCGCTGCGCAAGCTCGGCGACAAGGTCGGGACCAATCCCTGCGGGTTCGCCGGGAGTGATAACAACACGTTGCATAGAAACGTTCCTTCGGGCTCGTTATTGCCCGGCTACGCAGTCAACCCCAGCGTTTGCTGGGGTGACCGGTCTACCCTCCGGCACGTCTTAACGTGGCGCAGAGGGCTGAACTTTAGTTGCTCAGAATTTTGACGTAAGCGCTGGCGCGCTGTTCCTGCATCCAGGTTGCCGCTTCTTCAGAGAATTTGCGGTTCATCAGCATGCGGTAAGCGCGGTCTTTCTGCGCGGCGTCGGTTCTGTCGACGTTGCGGGTATCCATCAGTTGGATTAGATGCCAGCCGAAGGAGGAGTGAACCGGACCGCTAGTCTGGCCTTTGTTGAGGCGCATCAGCGCATCGCGGAACGCAGGATCGAAGATATCCGGCGTTGCCCAGCCTAAGTCGCCGCCCTGGTTGGCGGAGCCCGGGTCCTGAGAAAACTCTTTCGCTGCTTTATCGAAAGTCGTTTTACCGCTCTTAATGTCTGCCGCAATCTGCTCCAGCTTCGCCTGGGCCTGGGCGTCATTCATGATCGGCGACGGCTTCAGCAGGATGTGACGGGCATGAACTTCGGTGACGGAGATATTCTGGCTGCCGCCGCGCATATCGTTCACTTTCAGGATGTGGAAGCCGACGCCGGAACGAATCGGACCGACAACATCGCCTTTCTTCGCGGTACTCAGCGCCTGCGCGAAGATACCCGGCAGCTCCTGAATACGGCCCCAACCCATCTGGCCGCCTTTCAGCGCCTGCTGGTCAGCGGAATAGGTGATAGCCAGTTTGCCGAAGTTAGCGCCGCTACGGGCCTGTTCAACGACGGACTTCGCCTGTTCTTCCGCAGCCGCAACCTGATCGGAGGTCGGGTTTTCCGGCAGCGCGATCAGGATGTGGCTCAGGTTCAGCTCGGTGCTGGCATCGTTCTGATCGCCAATCTGCTTGGCCAGCGCTTCAACTTCCTGCGGCAGCACGGTGATGCGGCGGCGCACTTCGTTGTTACGCACTTCCGAAATCAGCATCTCTTTACGGATCTGGTTACGGTAGGTGTTGTAGTTGATGCCTTCATAGGCCAGACGGCTACGCATCTGATCCATCGACATGTTGTTCTGTTTGGCGATGTTAGCGATGGCCTGATCAAGCTGATCGTCGCTGACTTTTACGCCCATTTTCTGCCCCATTTGCAGAACGATCTGGTCCATGATCAATCTTTCGAGGATCTGATGACGCAGGGTTGCGTCATCCGGCAGCTGCTGTCCCGCCTGACCAGCGTTGAGCTTCACCGACTGCATCAGACCATCGACGTCGCTTTCCAGAACAACGCCATTATTGACGACAGCCGCTACTTTATCGACCACCTGCGGGGCGGCGAAACTGGTATTCGCGATCATGGCGATACCGAGAAGCAGCGTTTTCCAGTTCTTCATACTTTTTCCATTTCAATTAACCGCAAATGCGGATTACGTTTTAAACCAGACGCCTTACAGGGAGCTCTGGTACGGCAAAATGTTCGAGCGCAGCATCTGCTGGGTGCCAAGACCGTAGTTGGAGCTCAGACCACGCAGTTCGATGTTGATACCGAAGGTGTTATCGTATTTGCTCTCGCCGCCGTTGCTGTTGTTATCCCAGCCGTTGAGCTTACGTTCGTAGCCAAGGCGGATAGCGTAGCAGCAAGAGTTGTACTGCACCCCTAACATCTGGTTAGCCGCTTTTTTGGTATTGGTATCGAAGTAGTATGCGCCGACCACAGACCAACGATCGACAATCGGCCAGCTGGCGGTCATACCTACCTGAGAAATACCCTCTTTGTACTGCTGAGCGGTGGAATACGAAGGCAGCGTCGCCTGAATATATTCCGGACTCGCATAACGGTAGTTCAGTTGCACTAAGCGGTTTTCGTCGCGGCGGTATTCAATGGTTCCGTTGCCGGTTGCGACGTTATCCAGACGCGTATCATACTGGATCCCCCCGCGTAAACCCCAGTCATCGGAGATGCGCCAGTAAGTGTCGCCGGCCCACACCAGTGAACCCGTGGTGTCGTTATTCTCCCAGTTGATGTTGTCCGCACCGGTCCGAGACTCGGTGAAATAGTAGATTTGACCAACGGAAATATTAAAACGTTCAACGGCCGCGTCATCATATACGCGAGATGTGAGACCGGTGGTGACCTGGTTTGCCGAGGCAATACGGTCCAGACCGCTGTAGGAGCGGTCGCGGAACAGGCCGCTATAGTCGGACTGCAGCAGGGTCGAGTCGTAGACGCCGATGTGGCTCTGGTCGCGATACGGGATATACAGGTACTGCATGCGCGGTTCCAGGGTTTGGGTATAACCCTCCTGCATATCGCGCTCGAAGACCAATTTGCCGTCAATTTTGAACTCTGGCATCACGCGGTTAACGGAATCTTTGTAATCGGTACCGTTGGCCGCGTTGTACTTATCGAGATTGCTCTGCTGGTAATGCGTCGCCAGCAGCTTCGCCTCGGTGTTGATGCTTCCCCAGCCGTTAGACAGCGGCAGGTTGATCGTCGGCTCCATGTGCAGACGCGTTGCTTCCGGCATATCGCCGTTGGTGTTGACGAAGTGCACCGCCTGCGCATACAGATGGGTGTCGAACGGGCCAACGTCATTCTGATAGGCGTTAACATCCAGCTGCGGTTCGGCGCCGTAGGAGTTGCTTGAGCTACGGTCGAAGACCTGGAACTGCTTAGTCGACACGGTGGCGTCAAAATGCTGGTTAACGTAACCGGCGCTGAATTTCTGCGTCGCGTAGCCGTCGGTACTGGAGCCGTACTTAGAGCTAAAGTCGTTAAAGTAATCCGGGTCGCTGACTTTGGTGTAGTCGGCGTTCAGACGCCACACCTGATCGATAACCGCGTTGTGGTTCCAGTAGAACATCCAGCGGCGGCTGTTGCTGTCGTTGGAGTGATCGTCTTCGTACACTTTATCGGAAGGCAGGTAATCGAATTCGAATAAACCTGCGCCCGCCTGGGTCAGATAGCGGAATTCGTTTTCCCACATCACGCCGCCGCGTTTATTCATGTAGTGCGGCGTAATCGTGGCGTCGAAATTCGGTGCGATATTCCAGTAATAAGGCAGCGAGAACTCAACGCCATTTTTAGTACTGTATTTGGCGTTAGGGATCAGGAAACCGGAACGGCGCTTATCGCCGACAGGAAGCTGCAGATACGGGCTATAAAAAATAGGGACGGAACCAAGCTTAAAGCGCGCGTTCCAGATTTCGGCAACCTGCTCTTCGCGGTCATGGATAACTTCGCTGCCGACGACGCTCCAGGTATCAGAGCCCGGCAGACAGGAGGTGAAGCTGCCGTTTTCAAGTATGGTATAGCGGTTTTCGCCGCGCTGCTTCATCAGGTCGGCAGTACCGCGCCCCTGACGGCCAACCATCTGATAGTCGCCTTTCCAGACGTTGGTATCCTTGGTATTCAGGTTCGACCACGCCTTCGGGCCTTTCAGAATAACCTGGTTATCGTCGTAATGAACGTTGCCAAGCGCATCAACGGTACGCACCGGCTGCGGTTGTCCCGCCGGCTGCTGCTGATGCAACTGCACCTCGTCGGCCTGCAGGCGACTATTCCCCTGATTAATATCAACGTTGCCGGTAAATACCGCATTATCAGGGTAGTTGCCTTTCGCATGATCGGCGTTAATCGTCACCGGCTGATCGTTAGGCTTCCCTTCAACGAGAGGGCGATTATAGCTTGGCACGCCAAGCATACATTGCGTGGCGAGATCGGCGGCCATGCCCTGTTGGCTATACAAGGCGCTGGCGATCATGGTGGCCAGGAGGCTGGGGATACGTTTTTTCATACGTTTTATTTGTTGTTCCGTCATCTTGTGGCAGCGGCTTGCAAACGGTCAGAGCCTAACGTACTCATCTTAATCGCGCTAGTCTTAATCCGCTCGTTTCGTTTCTGAGCGTTAGGCACCGTGTAGAATGGCGAGTATGATAAAGCAAATTATAGGCGATGTCCCACATGACCGTGGCGTCAACGCTTGGTAACGTGCGGTCAGATATAGCTTAACTGGTAGCGGAAAGATTGGGGAGTCTATGCAGTATTTGGGTAAAGTGATTGGTGTAGCGGTTGCATTATTGATGGGTGGCGGCTTCTGGGGCGTGGTGCTTGGCTTTTTAGTCGGCCATATGTTTGACCGGGCCCGTAGCCGTCGCCTGAATTTATTTGCCAACCAGCAGGAGCGGCAGTCGCTGTTCTTTTCCACCACTTTTGAAGTGATGGGGCATCTGACCAAATCGAAAGGCCGCGTCACGGAAGCCGATATTCATGTGGCGAATGTGCTGATGGATCGAATGAACCTGCACGGCGAGTCGCGCACCGCGGCGCAGCAGGCTTTTCGCGCCGGTAAGGCCGATAATTATCCGCTGCGCGAGAAAATGCGTCAGCTGCGCAGCGTCTGCTTTGGTCGCTTCGATTTAATTAGGATGTTTCTGGAAATTCAGCTGCAGGCGGCCTTCGCCGACGGCGAATTACATCCCAATGAGCGCGAAGTATTGTTTGTTATCGCCGACGAGCTCGGTATCTCGCGCGCGCAGTTCGAGCAGTTCCTGCGTATGATGCAGGGCGGCGCGCAGTTCGGCGGCGGCTCGCAACAGCAATCCTATGGTCAGCGCGGCGGCAATGGCGGCTGGCAACAGGCGCAGCGCGGCCCGACCCTTGAAGACGCTTGTAACGTGCTCGGCGTGAAACCGACCGATGATGCCACAACCGTCAAGCGCGCCTATCGTAAATTAATGAGCGAACATCATCCGGACAAGCTGGTGGCCAAAGGGCTGCCGCCGGAGATGATGGAAATGGCGAAACAGAAAGCGCAGGAGATCCAGAAAGCCTGGGAGCTCATCAAAGAGCAGCGCGGCTTCTGAAAACCGTGAGGCTTCTCCTGCGGGGAGAAGCCTTAGTTCGCGCCCCGCGCGCGGCGATACATCCGCCGCGGGTGGCCAATCTTACCGTACAGCATTTCCACTTCCAGAAAACTCACTTCTACGCAGTGCTCGAGATAACGACGGGCGGTGGTCTTGCTCAGTCCGGTTTCGCTGACCACTTCGTCCACTGAAAAGCAGTGCGTTTCGCGGCCATGAAATAAATTTTGCACCAGCGCCAGGGTCTTTTCCTCGATGCCCTTGCTGCCGTTATCGGCGCGAAAATTTTTAGCCTGCAGCTGATACAGGGAATCAACGTTTTGCTGATCGACGATTTTCCATTCCCGCTGCTGGTCATAAAACTGAATAAAGCGCTCCAGCGACTGGCTCAGCCGTTTCCATGAGACCGGCTTGAGAATGTAGTCGAAGGCGCCATTGCGTATCGCCTGGCTGCAGGTTTCCATATCGCTGGCGGCGGTGATGAAAATGACCGAACAATTGGCGTTGGCCAGAAGCGGGTCGGTCATCAGCGTAACGCCTTTGCCGTCCGGCAGATAATTATCCAGCAGGACCAACTGCGGCGGTCTGGCGTTCAGCATCTGCCGTGCCTGGGAAAGCGAGGCGGCCGTTCCCGCCAGCCGCATGCGCGGGTGTTTCTGAATGAGCTCGGCGTGCAGGCGGGCCAGCTCGTTTTCATCTTCGATGATCAGCACATCGACCAGATCATGATGCATCGTTGGTCTCCGGTTGCGGATGGGCTGGCGGGTCGGCGGGAATAAACAGAGTAAATATCGTTCCGCGCGGCGCATTATCGGCGACTTCAATCGTGCCGCCAGCCTGAGTCACATAATGTTCAATAAGATACAGACCAATACCGTGATCGCCACGGGTTTTCGTCGTCACTCCACGTTCAAAAATACGCTCGCGGATATCCGGGCGGATACCGACACCGCGGTCGGCCACCTCAATCATCAGCTCGCGGGCGTTGAGTTGAATCAGTACCTCGACCGGCTCGTGCGGTAGTTCGGCGCGTTGCGTGGCTTCAATGGCGTTATCCAGCAGATTGCCGATGATCGAAATAAGTTCCGACTCCATCAGCGACGACAGCGGGCGATCGATACGGCAGGCCGGATCAAAGCTCAGTTCAACGCCTTTTTCATAGGCGCGGGTGGCTTTACCCAGCAGTAGGCCGCATAGCGTCGGCGATCGGAAACGCGAGGAGATGAAGTCCAGTAGCTCCTGGGCATGCTCCGATTGCGCCTGTATATAGCGAATGGCTTCGTCGTAGTGGCCCATATGCAGCAGGCCGGAGAGCGTGGTCATGCGGTTGAGCTGTTCGTGGCGCATAATGCGCAGGTTATCGACATAGCGTTTCACCTGGCTTAGCTGAGCGGTGAGGGCGTTAATTTCATCGCGGTCGCGGAAGGTGATCACCCAACCCTGCAGCGAGTTTTCCAGCATGATGCGCACCCGGCTGGCGAGTACCGTCAACTGGTTAAAGCGACACAGTTCATCATGAGTATCATTCGCCAGCATTGCGCCGCTGGCGAAGAACGGCTGAGGGGCGATCACGCTATCAATCGATTTGCCGCGCAGCAGATGCGCGGGCTGCTTAAGCCCCAGCAGGCTGCGGGCGGCGTGGTTAATCACCTCAATCCGTCGCTGGCTGTCGATAACGATAACCCCTTCGAAAATCGATTCCATCATCGCTTTTTGCTGGCGCACCAGCAGGCCAATTTCGCGCGGCTCCAGCGAAAAAATCTGTTTTTTAATACTGCGGGTAAAATACCAGGAGAAGATAAACAGGGCGATCAGCAACAGAATGGCGGCGACAAAAATATTCACCACCTTTTGCACGGTGATGCTGTCGAGATAGCTGGTCAGATAGCCGACGGAGACGATGCCAATCACCCTCCCGTTATCATCGACAATGGGCGTTTTACTGCGTAGCGAGACGCCTAAACCACCTTTACGGATGGTGGTGATAGTTTTGCCTTCCAGCACCGCCTGGTTATCGCCGCCCACTAAGCGGGTGCCGACCCATTCCGGGTGGACGGAATGAAACAGGTGCACGCCTTTATCATCACCGATGACGATAAAGCTGGCGTCGCTGTGGACGGCGATTTGCTTCATGAAGGCGCCGATAGCCTGCGGGTCGTGCAGGCTAACCTGCTGGCGCAGATTGGGCATCAGCGCAATCTCTTCGGCCTGAATTTTCGCCCTGGCGCTCATTTCCTGATACAGCTGGCGGCTGGCGTCGAGATAATAATAAACGCCAAGCAAAGCGAATAAGATGGAGAAAAAGGCCACCAGGGAGATGAACAGCTTAAATTGAAATGAAACTTTCATAGTTATGCGCACAGTATTTGAGATGCGGCAACGATATCGTCAGCGGCAGAGGGACAATTTATCTACTGGCACCTATTTATAAAGGGTAATTATCCGGTTATTAAAAAAACCATAAAAACCACGCTAAGAAATTAGATATATATCACTAGAGTCAATAGAAACCATAAAAACCATAATGACCATTAAAACTTCTTTTTTAATCTGCCTTTTCTCACATTAACGCCGTGCTCCCCCCTCTACCCTGAACAGGAATAATAACTACAGGGCTGAATTTATGAGCACCACAGACAACGCATTCTCTGCAACCCTTGAACCTATTAACAAACCGAAGGCCTCGCTGAAGCAGCGCTGGTGGCACGTGATGGATAGCTGGAAAGTGGGGATTATCCCGCTGCCGCTATTTTTGCTGGCCGGCGGTCTTATCGCGCTGGACTGCCTTGGCGGCAAGCTGCCGAGCGATATCGTGGTGATGGTGGCGACGCTGGCCTTCTTCGGTTTTGCCTGCGGCGAGTTCGGCAAGCGCCTGCCGGTACTTGGTAAGCTTGGCGCGGCGGCGATTTGCGCCACCTTTATTCCTTCCGCGCTGGTCCATTACGGCCTGCTGCCGGATGTGGTGGTTGAATCCACCACCAAATTCTATAAATCGACCAATATTCTTTATCTCTACATCTGCTGCATTATCGTTGGCAGCATTATGAGCATGAACCGTACCACGTTGATTCAGGGGTTCCTGAAGATCTTCCTGCCGATGCTGTGCGGCGAAGTTGTCGGTATGCTGGTCGGCGTGGGAGTTGGCAGTCTGTTGGGGATGGATCCGTTCCAGGTCTTCTTCTTTATCGTGCTGCCGATTATGGCCGGCGGCGTGGGCGAGGGGGCGATCCCGCTGTCGATTGGCTATGCGGCGCTGATGCATATGGATCAGGGCGTTGCGCTGGGACGCGTGCTGCCGATGGTGATGCTGGGCAGCCTGACGGCGATTGTCATCGCCGGCTGTCTGAACCAGCTTGGTAAACGCTTCCCGCATCTGACCGGCGAAGGCCAGCTAATGCCGAACCGCAGTAATGAAACCCGCAGCCTGAGCGAAAGCGAAGGATTTGGCGGTAAAACGGATGTGGCGACGCTGGCCTCTGGCGCGCTGCTGGCGGTGCTGCTGTATATGATGGGCATGCTGGGACACAAATTGATTGGCCTGCCGGCGCCGGTTGGCATGTTGTTCCTCGCGGTGCTGTTGAAGCTGGCGAATGTCGTTTCGCCGCGTCTGCAGGAGGGCTCGCAGGTGGTGTATAAATTCTTCCGTACCGCGGTGACTTACCCGATTCTGTTTGCCGTTGGCGTGGCGATTACCCCGTGGCAGGAGCTGGTAAACGCCTTCACGCTGACCAACCTGCTGGTCATTGTTTGCACCGTGTCGGCGCTGGTGGCCACCGGGTTCTTCGTCGGCAAAAAAATGGGGATGCATCCGGTCGACGTGGCGATTGTCTCCTGTTGCCAGAGCGGGCAGGGCGGCACCGGCGACGTCGCCATCCTGACTTCCGGCAACCGTATGAACCTGATGCCCTTCGCCCAGATAGCCACCCGTATCGGCGGCGCGATTAATGTGTCGTTAGGGCTGCTGTTCTTAAGTCATTTCTTATCGTGATTTAGTGCTGCGCTAATAGCAAAAACTGCCATTTCCCTCCGCAGGACGAAGAAAATTTCTTTGTCCTGCGCCCTAAATTCTGTGCAATTAGCGATACAATAGGCGGCGTTATCCGCGATAGCGACGGCAGCCCCGAGCTGTCTTTTTGATCATTAAAGGAGAGGAAAGAATGTCAGTGCATACTCCCGCCCGGGCGGGCGTCAGCATGGAAAATCTGCTGGCGGCGAAAGAGCAGCGCGCAGCCCGTCAACAAGACTGGCTCAACCATTATCAACAACCGGTCATTTCTCTCACCCTGGTAACGCCTGGGGCGGTAAAAGACAGTATTCGCTATCGCAATATGATGGGTGTTGCGCTGCAGGCCTGTGACCAACTTCTGTGGCAGCAGCGTTGGAAAACGCTCGACCGCCAGGTGTTGTGGCTGCCTACCGGCCCGGAAGCGATGTGGTGCGTTGAGCACTCCGCGGAAGAGATCAAAGCGCTATGCAGCGAACTGGAACAGAATCATCCGCTGGGTCGCCTGTGGGATATCGACGTCATTTGCCCGCAAGCGGGGCTGATTAGCCGCCAGGCGCAGGGCGAAGCGATGCGCCGCTGCCTGCTGTGCGATGAACCGGCCCACGCCTGCGCACGCAGCCGTCGTCACGACACCGGGCTGGTGGTCGCTCGCGTTGAACAGATGATTGATGCGTGGTTTGCCCGCGATTAATCGCGTTAGCGTTAGAGATTTCCCCGGCGGCGTAGCGCGACCGGGGCGTCCGGATAACGACTTAAAAGTCGATCGGCGCGCGGAAGGTCATCGCGTTGCCGTAGGCGGGATGGGTGATGGTTAACGTTTCTGCATGCAGTAGCAGGCGCGGGGCCATCGCCAGCGCCTCCGGCGTGGCGTAAAAGCGGTCGCCGAGGATCGGATGCCCTAACGCCAGCATATGCACGCGAAGCTGATGCGAGCGCCCGGTAATCGGCTTCAGGCGCACGCGGGCGGTGTTGTCCTCCGCGTACTCCAGCACTTCATATTCGGTTTGCGCCGCTTTGCCGGTTTCATAACACACCTTCTGCTTTGGCCGGTTCGGCCAGTCGCAAATTAGCGGTAAATCCACCAGACCTTCCGCAGGCTGCGGATGACCCCAGACGCGGGCGACGTACTGCTTTTTCGGCTCGCGCTCGCGGAACTGACGCTTTAGTTCACGCTCGGCGGCCTTATTCAGCGCCACCACAATCACGCCGCTGGTAGCCATATCCAGGCGATGCACCGATTCGGCCTGCGGGAAATCGCGCTGGATACGCGTCATCACGCTATCCTTATGCTCCTCCAGCCTGCCGGGCACGGACAACAAGCCGCTCGGCTTGTTGACCACCATAATGTGCTCATCCTGATACAGAATCACCAGCCAGGGATCCTGCGGCGGATTGTAGTTTTCCATCGCCATTTTCGCGTTCCGTTACTGGTGAGTGACGACGATCAGACGCAGCGCGTCCAGACGCCATCCGGCCTGCGCCAGCGCATCCATCACCTGCTGGCGGTTGCTTTCGATAGCCGCCAGTTCGTCGTCACGGATGTTCGGGTTCACCGCCTTCAGCGCTTCGAGACGCGACAGTTCCGCCGTCAGTTTATCATCGGCTTCGTTACGTGCCGCGTCGATCAGCGCCTGCGCCGCTTTGGCTATCTGCGCTTCGCCCTGCTGCAGAATCGCGTGAACGTCCTGCTGCACCGCGTTGACCAGTTTGCTACCGGTATGGCGGTTGACCGCGCTCAGCTGGCGGTTGAAGCTTTCGAACTCCACCTGCGCGGCGAGGTTGTTGCCGTTTTTATCCAGCAGCATGCGAACCGGGGTCGCCGGCAGGAAGCGGTTAAGCTGTAATTGCTTCGGCGCCTGCGCTTCGACGACGTAGATTAGCTCCAGCAGCAGTGTGCCAACCGGCAGCGCCTTGTTCTTCAGCAGCGAAATGGTGCTGCTGCCGGTATCGCCGGAGAGGATCAGATCCAGACCGTTGCGAATCAGCGGGTGTTCCCAGGTGATGAACTGCGCGTCTTCACGCGACAGCGCCACGTCACGCTCGAAGGTAATGGTGCAGCCATCTTCCGGCAGGCCCGGGAAATCCGGCACCAGCATATGATCGGACGGGGTCAGGACGATCAGGTTTTCGCCGCGGTCATCCTGGTTGATGCCGACGATATCGAACAGGTTCATCGAGAAGGCGATCAGGCTGGTATCGTCATCCTGCTCTTCGATGCTCTCCGCCAGGGCCTGCGCTTTTTCGCCGCCGTTGGAGTGGATCTCCAGCAGACGGTCGCGGCCCTGTTCCAGCTGCGCTTTCAGCGCTTCATGCTGCTGGCGGCAGGATTTGATCAGATCGTCGAAGCCATCGGTGGATTCTGGCGCGGCAAGGTAGTTTATCAGCTCATCATGGACGCTGTCGTAGACGGTACGGCCGGTCGGGCAGGTATGTTCGAAGGCGTCGAGCCCTTCGTGATACCAGCGCACCAGCACCGACTGCGCGGTTTTTTCCAGATACGGCACGTGGATCTGGATATCGTGCGCCTGGCCGATACGGTCGAGACGGCCAATACGCTGCTCCAGCAGATCCGGGTTAAACGGCAGGTCGAACATCACCAGGTTACTGGCGAACTGGAAGTTACGCCCTTCGGAGCCGATTTCGGAACACAGCAGCACCTGCGCGCCGGTGTCTTCTTCGGCAAACCACGCCGCGGCGCGGTCGCGTTCGATAATCGACATGCCTTCATGGAATACCGCGGCGCGGATACCTTCACGCTCGCGCAGTACCTGCTCCAGCTGCAGCGCGGTAGCGGCCTTGGCGCAAATCACCAGCACTTTCTGCGAACGGTGGCTGGTCAGGTAACCCATCAGCCATTCGACGCGCGGATCGAAGTTCCACCAGGTGCCAGTATCGCCTTCAAACTCCTGATAGATCTGCTCCGGATAAAGCATATCGCGCGCGCGCTCTTCCGCGGTTTTGCGCGCGCCCATAATACCGGAGACCTTGATGGCCGTCTGGTACTGGGTAGGTAGCGGCAGGCGAATAGTGTGCAGCTCGCGTTTCGGGAAACCTTTCACGCCGTTACGGGTGTTACGGAACAGCACGCGGCTGGTGCCGTGGCGGTCCATCAGCATCGAAACCAGCTCCTGGCGCGCGGCCTGAGCATCTTCACGATCGCTGTTGGCAGCCTGCAGCAGCGGCTCGATATCCTGCTCGCCGATCAGATCGCCAAGGGTATTGAGTTCATTATCGTTTAGCTTGTTGCCCGCCAGCAGCAGGGCGACGGCGTCGGCGACCGGGCGATAGTTTTGCTGTTCTTCAACAAACTGTTCAAAATCGTGGAAGCGGTTTGGATCCAGCAGACGCAGGCGCGCAAAGTGGCTCTCCATGCCCAGCTGTTCCGGCGTCGCGGTCAACAACAGGATGCCCGGTACGCGTTCGGCCAGCTGTTCAATGGCCTGATATTCACGGCTCGGCGCCTCTTCGCTCCACACCAGGTGGTGCGCTTCATCGACCACCATCAGGTCCCACTCGGCGTCGCACAGGTGCTCCAGGCGCTGCTTGCTGCGGCGTACGAAGTCTAAGGAACAGATCACCAGCTGTTCGGTTTCGAACGGGTTGTAGGCGTCGTGCTGCGCTTCGGCATAGCGTTCGTCGTCAAACAGCGAGAAGCGCAGGTTGAAGCGGCGCAGCATTTCCACCAGCCACTGGTGCTGGAGGGTTTCCGGGACCACGATCAGCACGCGCTCGGCGGCGCCGGAGAGCAGCTGCTGGTGGAGGATCATCCCGGCTTCGATGGTTTTACCTAAGCCCACTTCATCGGCCAGCAGAACGCGCGGCGCGTGACGACGGCCTACGTCGTGGGCAATATTTAACTGGTGCGGGATCAGGCTGGTGCGCTGGCCGCGCAGGCCGCTCCACGGCATGCGGTACTGTTCGCTCTGGAACTTACGCGCGCGGTAGCGCAGGGCAAAGCGGTCCATCCGGTCGATTTGCCCGGCGAACAGGCGGTCCTGCGGCTTGCTGAAGGCGAGCTTACTATCGAGCAGGACTTCGCGCAGGGTAACATGTTCTTCTTGCGTATCCAGGCGGGTGCCGGTGTAGGACAGCAGCCCATTTTCTTCATTTACTTCGTCAACGTGGAGCTGCCAGCCTTCGTGGCTGGTAATGGTATCACCCGGGTTAAACATCACGCGGGTAATCGGGGAATCGTTGCGAGAGTACAGACGGTTTTCGCCGATGGCGGGGAAAAGGAGAGTGACCATGCGCGCATCCAGCGCTACCACTGTCCCTAGTCCTAGTTCGCTCTCTGTATCGCTAATCCAGCGTTGACCAAGTGTAAAAGGCATATGTGTTCGGCTCTTTGTTCTTTAATTGCAGGCAATAGTGCATCCTCAGCATAGTTACGCTGAGGAATCAAAATTGGGTCCAGGAATGGAAAGGGCGCTATGGTACTGGATGCCGCGGTGTTAGTCACCTGTCAAAATAGCCCCAGTTGCCCTGTCACTATTGTAGCAAAGTCGTCGTTGACGAAGGGAAGGATTCCTTCCGCCACCGGCTGCAATTGCTTTGACAGATAGTGATCGTAATCGAGCGGCGACTGCTGGTAATCCACCGGCTCCGGGCCGCCGGTAGTCCAGACATATTTAATGGTGCCGCGCTGCTGATACTGCTGCGCCCGTCCAAGCTTCACGTTGTGTTCATCCGCCAGCCTCGCGGCGCGCACGTGCGGCGGCACGTTACGTTGATACTCTGCCAGCGGTCGGCGCAGGCGCTTGCGATAAACCAGTTGCTCATCGAGCTCGCCGTTCATCAGCCTGGCGATAGTCTCCCGCACATAATCCTGATACGGCTGATGGCGGAAGATGCGTAGATACAGCTCCTGTTGAAACTGCTGGGCCAGCGGCGTCCAGTCGGTGCGTACCGTCTCCAGCCCCTTGAACACCATGCGCTGGGCATCGCCTTCCTGAATCATCCCGGCATAACGTTTTTTACTGCCGGTATCGGCGCCGCGGATCGTCGGCATTAAAAAGCGGCAAAAGTGGGTTTCGTACTCCAGCTCCAGCGCGCTGGTCAGTTGGCTTTTACCCAATTCCTGCGCCCACCAGTCGTTGACATAGGCAACCAGCTTGCGGCCGATTTCCGCCGCCTGCGCTTCGCTATGCGGGCGTTTGAGCCAGACGAAGGTGGAGTCGGTATCGCCGTAGATAACGTCATAGCCCTGGGCTTCAATCAGCGCTTTGGTCTGGCGCATGATCGCGTGGCCGCGCATGGTGATCGACGACGCCAGCCGTGGATCGAAAAAGCGGCAGGCGCTGGTCCCCAGCACGCCGTAAAAGGCGTTCATGATGATCTTCAGCGCCTGCGACAGCGGCTTATTATGCTGACGCTTGGCTTCATCGCGGCCGTGCCAGATCTGCCCGACGATGCCGGGCAGGCAGTGCTTTTCACGCGAGAAGCGGGCGCCGAGAAATCCTTCGGTGCTGTGGCGGTCATCGGGCTGCGCCAGCCCTTCAACCAGGCCGACCGGATCGATTAAAAAGGTGCGGATGATCGACGGATACAGGCTTTTGTAGTCCAGCACCAGTACCGAGTCATACAGGCCGGGGCGGGAGTCCATGACGTAGCCGCCGGGACTGGCCTGCGGGGGAATTTCGCCGAGATTCGGCGCCACGTAGCCCAGCCGGTGCATGCGTGGGAAATAGAGATGGCTGAAGGCGGCGACCGATCCGCCGTGGCGATCGGCGGGCAGACCGTTGACCGTCGCCCGTTCGAGCAGAAACGGCATGATCTCCGTCTTGTGAAAGATCCGTGTCACCAGCTCGCAATCCTGTAGGTTATAGGTGGCCAGCGCCGGTTTATCTTCATGAAAGCGGCGATCGATTTCGTCCATCCGATCCCACGGGTTGTCGATAGCTTTACCTTCGCCCAGCAGCTCGCGGGCGACGGCCTCGAGTGAAAATGAGGAGAAGTTCCAGAACGCCGATTTTAGCGCTTCGATGCCGTCGATAATCAGCCGGCCGTTGGCCTGGGCGAAAAAGACGCCGTTCTTAAAACCGTGCTCGCGCCACTCCAGCTCGCTATTGCCGCGGCCGAGCAGCAGCGGGATGCGGTAGCGCTCGGCGTGTTTTTGCAGGACCCGCAGATCGAACTGCACCACGTTCCAGCCGATCAGCACGTCGGGATCGTGTTCGGCAAACCAGGCGTTGAGCTTTTCCAGCAGCAGCGGACGGCTGGCAACGTAGACCAGGCTGAAGCCCACATCCGGCGGCGTAGCGGGCTCGGGGCCCAGCATGTAGACCACCCGCTGGCCACAGCCTTCCAGGCCGATGCAGTAGAGCTCGCCGTGGCGGCTGGTTTCGATATCCAGCGAGACCCATTTCAGCGGCGGGCGATAGTCCGGATGCGGTTTCATGCGCGCGTTAACCAGCTGCGAACCGCGCGTTTCGCCTTCTACCCAAACCGGGGCGGTGATAAAGCGCTCCATCAGGTAACGCTCCGGCGGGCGGATATCGCCTTCGTAAACGGTGACGCCGTTTTCACGTAGCTTTTTTTCCAGCCGCATCAGCTGGCGATGGCCGCGGCAGTACAGGCCGAAAACCGGCTGGCGATGGAAATCTTTTAGCGCGAGCTGGGCCAGACGATAGCCGTTTTCACCCTGCAGCAGACGTTCAGCCTGCGGCCGCTGCGCTTCGGGAATAAACGCGACGGATTCCTGCGGCGGCAGCGTCACCTGCAGCGGGCCGTTATCGGTCGCCAGCCAGAAGGCCAGTTCCGTTCCCAGCGGGGTATCCCGCCAGTGACGGGTGAGTAAAAATCCTGCTTGCGGCTGCGTCACGCGTGCTCTCAACGATAAAAAACCAGGCCTGATTATAGCCTGGTTTCACGATGGGTGCTGGGGTTTTATACAGGGGTGATTACTGGCCGTAGTAGGCTTTGGCCCCGTGCTTACGCAGATAGTGCTTATCGAGCAGCGTCTGCTGCATATCCGGCAACTGCGGCGCCAGCTGGCGGCAGAAGATCCCCATATAGGCGATCTCCTCCAGCACGATGGCATTGTGCACCGCGTCTTCGGCGTTTTTACCCCAGGCAAACGGGCCGTGGGAATGCACCAGCACGCCGGGCATTTGCGCCGGATCGATTCCCTGCTGACGGAAGGTTTCGACAATCACATTGCCGGTTTCCCACTCATATTCGCCGTTGATCTCCGCATCGGTCATCAACCGGGTGCAGGGGACCGGGCCATAAAAATAGTCTGCGTGGGTGGTGCCGGTCGCCGGAATAGATTGTCCGGCCTGCGCCCAGATGGTGGCGTGGCGCGAATGGGTATGCACAATCCCGCCAAGCGTCGGAAACGCCTGATACAGCAGGCGATGGGTCGGCGTATCGGAAGAGGGCTTTTTGTTGCCTTCCACCACTTCACCGGTATCCAGACTGACGACGACCATGTCGTCAGCGGTCATCAGGCCGTAATCTACGCCGGAGGGTTTAATAACCAATACCCCTTTGTCACGATCGACGGCGCTGACGTTACCCCAGGTTAAGGTCACCAGATTATGCTGCGGTAGCGCTAAGTTGGCCTCCAGCACCTGGCGTTTGAGATCTTCTAACATCTTGTTCTCCCTGCCCGATGAGCGGATTGTCATCGGGCGTTCTGCTTGTGCGCTTAGCGTTTGCTACCGTAATAGACTTCATTCCAGCGCAGCGCGTCTTTGAACGACGGCAGGCGGGTGTCGTTGTCGATGACGGTCAGTTCAATATCCTGCAGCTCGGCAAACTGGCGCATATCGTCGAGGGTTAGCGCATGGCTGAAGACGGTATGGTGCGCGCCGCCGGCGATGATCCAGGCTTCCGAGGCGGTACGCAGATCCGGTTGCGCCTGCCACAGCGCGTTGGCCACCGGCAGCTTCGGCAGATCGTGCGGCGTCGCGACGGTTTCGATGGTGTTGACCAGCAGGCGGAAGCGATCGCCTAAATCAATCAGGCTGGCGACGATCGCCGGGCCGGTTTGGGTGTTGAAGATCAGACGGGCCGGATCGGCCTTACCGCCAATTCCCAGCGGCTGGACGTCGAGGATCGGCTTCTCGGCGGTAGCGATAGTCGGGCACACTTCCAGCATGTGCGAGCCCAGCACCAGATCGTTGCCGTTGTCGAAGTGATAGGTGTAATCCTCCATAAAGGAGGTGCCGCCCTGCAGACCGGTCGACATCACTTTCATGATGCGTAGCAGAGCGGCGGTTTTCCAGTCGCCTTCGCCGGCAAAGCCGTAGCCCTGCTGCATCAGGCGCTGTACGGCGAGACCCGGCAGCTGTTTCAGGCCGTGAAGGTCTTCAAAGGTGGTGGTAAAGGCGTGGAAACCGCCTTGCTCAAGGAAGCGTTTCATCCCCAGTTCGATGCGCGCGGCGTCCAGCACATTCTGGCGCTTATCGCCGTGCACCTGCGCTGCTGGCGTCAGGCGGTAGCTGCTTTCGTATTCATCGACCAGCGCGTTGATATCGCCGTCGCTGATGCTATTCACCACCTGCACCAGATCGCCGACCGCCCAGGTGTTGACCGAGAAGCCGAACTTAATCTGCGCCGCCACTTTATCACCGTCGGTTACCGCCACTTCTCGCATGTTATCGCCGAAGCGGCACACTTTCAGATGGCGGGTATCCTGCTTAGAAACCGCCTGGCGCATCCACGCGCCGATGCGCTGGTGCGCTTCTTTATCCTGCCAGTGGCCGGTGACGACGCTGTGCTGCTGGCGCATGCGCGCGCCGATAAAGCCGAATTCGCGGCCGCCGTGCGCGGTCTGGTTGAGGTTCATAAAGTCCATATCAATGCTGTCCCATGGCAGGGAGGCGTTGAATTGGGTATGGAATTGCAGCAGCGGCTTGTTGAGAAGCGTCAGGCCGTTAATCCACATTTTCGCCGGTGAGAAGGTGTGCAACCAGACCACTAATCCGGCGCATTTATCATCGTAGTTGGCGTCGCGGCAAATATGCGTGATTTCATCCGGCGTGGTGCCGAGTGGTTTCAGCACCAGCTTGCACGGCAGTTTTGCTTCCGCATTCAGGCTATTCACCACATGTTCGGCATGTTTCGTCACCTGGCGTAGGGTCTCCTGGCCATACAGGTGCTGGCTGCCAATTACGAACCATACTTCATAGTTATCAAAAATCGTCATTTTCGTATCCTTAATGGGTGAGCGCTGCCGGAGATTGCGGGGCGTTTTCCGCCTTTGCAGCCGAAGGGAGATAGTGTTGTTCCGCGCTAGCCGACCACTGCTGGTAGCGCTGATACAGTTGTTCGAAACGTTGCGCCTGTTGCGCGCGCGGCTGCAGGGTGTTTTCCACCTCGCTTGCCATGTTGCGCTGCGCGGCAGGGATATCCGGATAGACGCCCGCGGCGACGGCGGCGAAGATGGCGGCGCCCAACGCGCAGCATTGATCGGAGGCGACGATTTGCAGCGGGCGGTTCAGGACGTCGCAGCAGGCCTGCATGATGACCTGGTTCTTGCGCGCGATGCCGCCGAGCGCCATCACGTTATTCACCGGAATGCCCTGCCCGGTGAAGCACTCCATAATGGCGCGGGCGCCGAAGGCGGTGGCGGCAATCAATCCGCCGAACAATGCCGGGGCGTCGGTGGCCAGATTTAAATCGGTAATAACGCCTTTCAGCCGCTGGTTGGCGTTCGGCGTGCGGCGGCCGTTGAACCAGTCCAGCACCACCGGCAGGTGATCGAGGGAGGGATTATTGGCCCAGGCTTCGGTGAGCGCAGGCAGCAGCTGTTTTTGACTGGCTTTGATTGGCTCGCGCAATTCAGGGTGCTGTTGGGCCAGCTGTTCCAGCGGCCAGCCGAGAATGCGGCCAAACCAGGCATAGATATCGCCGAATGCCGACTGACCGGCCTCCATACCAATGAAATCCGGCACCACGCTGCCGTCCACCTGGCCGCAGATACCTTTTACCGTGCGGTTGCCCACGCTCTGTTTATCAGCGATCAGGATGTCGCAGGTGGAGGTGCCGATCACTTTAACCAATGCGTTAGGCTGCGCGCCGGCGCCGACCGCGCCCATATGGCAATCGAAGGCGCCGCCGGAAATGACCACTGTTTCCGGCAGACCGAGGCGCTGCGCCCATTCGGCGGTCAGGTTGCCGACGGGGAGATCCGCGGTCCAGGTGTCGCGGAACAGTGGCCAGGCAAGGTGGCGGTTAATAATCGGGTCGAGTTCGTCGAAGAAGCTGGCGGGCGGCAGTCCACCCCAGCTTTCGTGCCACAACGATTTGTGCCCGGCGCTACAGCGACCGCGACGGATATCCTGCGGACGGGTGGTGCCGGAAAGCAGGGCGGGTACCCAGTCACAAAGCTCAATCCACGACGCCGCGGCCTGCGCGACGGCGCTATCTTCGCGAGTGACGTGAAGGATCTTGGCCCAGAACCATTCGCTGGAGTAGATGCCGCCGATATAGCGCGAGTAGTCTTCTTTACCCGGCGCGTGGCACAGGCGGGTGATGGCCTCCGCCTCTTCCACCGCGGTGTGATCTTTCCACAGCACGAACATGGCGTTCGGGTTGTCAGCGAATTCTTCGCGCAGCGCCAGCACGTTTCCGTCTGCATCAATCGGCGCCGGGGTTGAGCCGGTGCTGTCGACGCCGATACCGACCACCGTCGCCCGTTGTTCAGCGCTTAATGCCGCCAGTACGCTTTTCAGCGCTGATTCCATGGATTCAATGTAATCACGCGGGTGATGGCGGAAGCGGTTATTCGGCCCATCGCAGAACAGCCCTTCCTGCCAGCGTGGATACCACTCTACGCTCGCGGCCAGTTCCGCGCCGGTAGCGCATTCCACCGCCAGCGCGCGTACTGAGTCACTACCAAAATCGAGGCCAATCGCAATTGCCATCTTGTTACTCCATGCTGAAATCATTCATGCAGCAACAGTAGATATCCCCGGCCAAATCCGTCAGGCCGTATTCGCTAATCTTATGGATTATATTGCTGTCACCTTGCAAAGTGTGACGCCGTGCAAATATTCGATGTGGACTTTCCTGCCGTATTTATAGACACTTTTGTTATGCGCTGGATCAACCCGGAATGCGTGCTGGTAGCGCTTTTTTCGCTAGCCGTGCGGGTTTTTGTCTAAATTCCCACCGGTATCGCAGTCGAAACAGCGTGGATGGCGATAAAATGATGAATATGGACAATTGGTGTCAAAAAACTCGTGGAGAACGACGCTTATGGCCGAAACGCAAAACGATCCGCTGCTGCCGGGCTACTCCTTTAACGCCCATCTGGTCACCGGCCTGACGCCGATTGAGGCGCAGGGATATCTCGATTTCTTTATCGACCGCCCGTTGGGCATGAAAGGCTATATTCTCAACCTGACGATCCGCGGCGAGGGGGTGATCAACAACCACGGCGAACAGTTCGTCTGTCGCCCCGGCGATATGCTGCTGTTTCCGCCGGGGGAGATTCACCACTATGGCCGCCATCCCGACGCCAGCGAGTGGTATCACCAGTGGGTCTATTTCCGCCCACGCGCCTACTGGCATGAATGGCTCAACTGGCCAACGATCTTCGCCCATACCGGTTTCTTCCGCCCGGATGAGCAATGGCAGGCGCGGTTTGGCGAACTGTTCGGGCAGATCGTTGACGCCGGGCAGGGGGCGGGGCGCTATTCCGAACTGCTGGCGATTAACCTGCTGGAACAGTTGCTACTGCGGCGCATGGAGGCGATTAACGAATCGCTGCATCCGCCGCTGGATAACCGGGTGCGCGACGCCTGTCAGTACATCAGCGACCATCTGGCGGACAGCCATTTCGATATCGCCAGCGTCGCCCAGCACGTCTGTTTGTCGCCTTCTCGTTTGTCGCATCTGTTTCGCCAGCAGTTGGGGATAAGCGTACTTGGCTGGCGGGAAGACCAGCGAATTAGCCAGGCCAAACTGCTGTTGAGTACCACCCGGATGCCGATTGCCAGCGTCGGCCGCAACGTTGGCTTCGAAGATCAGCTCTATTTTTCGCGAGTCTTTAAAAAATGCACCGGCGCCAGCCCCAGTGAATTCCGCGCAGGATGTGAATAAAAAGTAAAGAAAGTGAAATGATGACCCGCTTAAATGTCACAGCCAGTAAACTATTAAGACAATTGGTGGCTTGACGACGACGTGACGGCTCCGGAGAATCCGGGCTTCGTTTTTTAACCGGGTACATTATGCAGGCATTGCTGGAACACTTTATCACCCAATCCACGGTCTACTCGTTGATAGCCGTGATGCTGGTGGCATTTCTTGAGTCGCTGGCGCTGGTGGGGCTTATCTTACCCGGCACGGTCATGATGGCTGGTCTGGGGGCGCTTATCGGCAGCGGCGAAGTTAACTTCTGGCAGGCGTGGCTGGCGGGGATTGTCGGCTGCCTGTTGGGAGACTGGATCTCATTCTGGCTCGGCTGGCGTTTTAAAAAGCCGTTACACCGCTGGTCGTTTATGAAAAAAAATCGCGCGCTGCTGGAGAAAACCGAACACGCGCTGCACCAGCACAGCATGGTGACGATTCTGATTGGCCGCTTTGTCGGGCCGACGCGGCCATTGGTGCCGATGGTCGCCGGGATGCTCGACCTGCCGGTAGCGAAGTTCGTGCTGCCGAATATTATTGGCTGCCTGCTCTGGCCGCCGCTCTATTTCCTCCCCGGCATTCTGGCGGGGGCGGCGATAGATATTCCTGCCGATGAAAACAGCGCCAGCTTCAAGTGGCTGCTACTGGGCGCGGCGCTGCTGGCGTGGCTGGCGGGCTGGCTGTGCTGGCGGCTGTGGCGGAGCGCAAAAACTTCCGGCGATCGTCTGACCCGTTGGTTACCGCGTGGACGCCTGCTGTGGCTGACGCCGTTGATGGTGACGCTGGCGGTAGCGGCGCTAACGTTTGTCTTCCGCCACCCCCTGATGCCGGTCTACCTTGAGATACTGCATAAGGTCATTTCGCGCTAATTCCCAACAGCGCCGAGGCGCTGCTGTTGCCGCTTAGTAGGTCGTCAGTGGCGCCGTCCCAGGCAATGCGCCCTTCGGCGACCACGATGGAGCGAGGCGCAATGCGCGCCGCATCCTCCACGCTGTGCGATACCATTAACAGCGTCAACTGCTGCCGCTGACAGACATCGGCGACCAGCGTTAGCATCTCCTGGCGCAGCGCCGGATCGAGCGCCGAGAAGGGTTCATCAAGCAGCAGCACCGGCTGTTGGCGTACCAGACAGCGGGCCAGCGCCGCCCGCTGCCGCTGGCCGCCGGATAGCTCGCCAGGCAGGCGATCCAGCAGCGTATCCATTCCCATCTGTCCGGCTATCGCCGTGACCTGTGCGCGCTGCTCGCGGTTCAGCTTCAGGCCGGGGTGAATGCCGAGGCCAATATTCTGCCGGACGGTGAGATGGTTAAACAGGTTGTTCTCCTGAAACAGCATAGAAACCGGACGCTGTGCCGGCGGCGTGGTGTTATGCTTCTCGCCATCGATCAGCAGGCTACCGCTGGCGGGGGGCAGAAACCCGGCAATCAGATTCAGCAGCGTGCTCTTTCCGGCGCCGCTGGGACCGAGCACGGCGATGCGCTCTCCGCGCTCGACGCTGAGCGTAAAGCGCATCGGCAAGTGCTGATACAGCCAGGTGACATCATTGAGTTTTAGCATCGCGTCCCGGTAGTTTCTCGATCAAAGTAAAAAGGATAAAGCACAGCAACAGGAGCAGGAGGGCGGTGACCGCGCCGTCCTGGCTGCGGTAGGAGCCGATCTGCTGATACAGATAGAACGGCAGCGTGCGGAAAGATTCATTGCCGAATAGCGCCACCACGCCGAAGTCGCCGATTGACAGCACGCAGGCGAAAGCCAGGGCCTGCGCCAGCGGCCGTTTCAGCGCCCGCACCTCCACCACCCGCAGCCGGTTAAAACCTTGTAGCCCCAACGACTGACACAAAGCGCCATAGCGGGCGGCAAGATCGCGCATTGGATTTTCCAGCACTTTCAGGGCATAGGGGATAGCCATCAGCGCGTTGGTAAAGATGACAATCCCGTCGGCGGATTCCGGCAGGCCGACGCTGTTATTGAGCAGCAGGAAGAAACCGGTCGCCAGCACAATCCCCGGCATGGCGAGGATGAGCATACCGCTGAGCTCCAGCGTCTGCCCGGCCAGCGGCAGGTTGCGGGCACGCAGTTCGCGACTGCTCCACAGCAGCATCATGGTCAGAATGACGCTGAGCACACCGGCGGCGAGGGCGATACGCAGCGAGGTCCACAGCGCCTGCCATAGTGCGGCTTGGCCCAGCACCTTCGGCAGATTGACGTTGAGACCATCGACGATCACCGCCAGTAGCGGCGGAAGCAGCAGCAGCAGAGCGAGCGCGATTAGCGCGTAATCACACAGGCGACTATGCAGACGGTCGTCGGGGTCGCGCCAGCCTTGTAACTGACTGGCGCCGATAGCCACGGCTTTGCTCAGGCGCTGGCTCAGCAGCACCAGCCCAAGGCAGCAGATCATTTGAATAATCGCTAACAGCGCCGCCCGTGCCGGGTCGTAATCAAAGCTCAGCGCCTGATAGATAGCCAGCTCAATGGTGGTGGCCCGCGGCCCGCCGCCTAGTGACAGCACGGTGGCAAAACTTGCGAAGCACAGCATAAAGATCAGCGCGGCCACCGGTGGGATCTGTCGACGCAGCCACGGCCATTCCACAAGACGGAAGAAGACGAAACCGCGCATGCCGAGCTGAGCGGCGATTTGCCGCTGTTCGCCGGGGATGTTTTCCAGCGCCTGCAGCAGCAGGCGGGTCGCCATTGGCATATTAAAGAACACATGGGCCAGCAGGATGCCCTGTAAGCCATACGGCGAGAAATCCCACTGCCAGCCGAGCGCGTGGAACAGCGCGGCGAGCCACCCCTGGCGGCCATAGACGCTGAGGATGCCGAACACCGCCACCAGTACCGGCAGGATCAACGTCATCGCGCACAGGCGCAGCAGCAGCGTGCGCCCCGGAAAGCGGCGGCGATACAGGGCGCGGGCGAGGAATATCGCCGGCACTACCGAAAATAGCGCCGACAAAAACGCCTGCCAGAAAGAGAAGCGTACGACGTGCCAGAGATAGCTATCGCTGAGGATCGTCTGCCAGGGCGCCAGCGGCGCCTCCAGCCACAGCGCCAGAAACGCCGCCAGCGCTACGATGACCAGTAAGCAGGCCGCGGCGCCGCCGGGGATCAGCCAGCCGAAACTTAGCGGCTGACGGCGCGTTGCCATGAACCGATCCAGTTTTGACGTTCAGCGGCGACCTGCTGCGGGGTGAACTGCAGCGTGGTTTGCGGTTTGGTTAGCGTATTGAAGCCGGCCGGCAGCGCCACCTGGGTCACCGGGTACATCCAGTTGCCGGTGGGGATGGCGTTCTGGAAGCCTGGCGAGACCATAAATTTCAGGAACTTCTCAGCCAGTTCCGGCTGCTTGCTGGCGGCGGTACGCGCGGCGACTTCAACCTGCAGATAGTGGCCTTCGGTAAAGTCCGCCGCGGCATAATTATCTTTTTTCTCTTCGATGAGGTGATAAGCCGGCGAGGTGGTATAGCTCAACACCAGGTCGCTTTCGCCTTTCAGGAACAGGCCGTAGGCTTCGCTCCAGCCCTTGGTGACGGTGACGGTTTTGGCCGCCAGCTTCTGCCAGGCTTCCGGCGCCTTATCGCCATACACCTTTTGCATCCACAGCAGCAGGCCGAGCCCCGGCGTACTGGTGCGCGGGTCTTCGTAAATCACGCGCCATTTCTGCGGGCTCTCGACCAGCTCTTTCAGGCTTTTCGGCGGGTTTTTCAGTTTGTTTTTGTCATACACGAAGGCGAAGTAGCCGTAGTCGTAAGGCACGAAGGTGTCGTTATCCCAGCCGCCCGGTACGCTAAGCGCGCTGGCCGGCACGCCGCTTTTGGCAAACAGTTTGCTCTGCGCCGCCGCTGCCAGCAGATTGTTATCAAGGCCGAGCACGACATCGGCTTTGCTGTTTTTGCCTTCCATTCGCAGCCGGTTAAGCAGCGAGACGCCATCTTCGAGGGCGACATATTTCAGTTCGCAGCCGCAATCGGCCTCAAAGGCCTTTTTCACCGCCGGGCCAGGACCCCAGTCGGCGGAGAATGAATCGTAGGTGTATACGGTCAGGACCGGTTTAGCAAAGACCGGGGCGGCGACCAGCGCCAGCAGGGGAAGCAGTTTTTTCAACACTTTGCACCTCAGTATATGGGGAGGCAAAGGATTTTGAGTAGGCCTCAAATCCCTTCGCCGGCGTTATCCGGATCAGGTTCGACGGGTATTTTCTCAGCCCATACGCTTCATCCTTCAAGCCGCATCTGGGTTAGCTTCGCGCGTTCACCCCAGTCACATAGTTATCTATGCTCCAGGGGATTCACCCGCTTGCTGCCTTGATGCAACTTGAATGATATTGCGTATGTTTATTAGCACCCCGTTGAGAACGGCGATAGTGTAATGATTTTGTTAGATGACGCAAAGCATTCAGGGCTCCGGCGGGGCGAACCACGCCGATTTAAAGTCGAACCAGCCGAGGGTGTTCATGCGCACGCCGCGCATACTGCGCTGGCCCTGAATCATTAGCCAGTGGTGGATCAGCGGTACAATATGCTGCTTCTCCAGCAGTTGCTGGCTCCAGGTCGCCGGGTTGAACTCGCCTGCGCGCCAGCGGTTGGCGTCTGCCTCCCAGTCGATGGGAATGCAGTGATGCATCAGCGGCACTTCATATAAATAGGCGAACAGGGAAAAATCGATCGGCAACGTGAAATTGACGCTGTTGAGCCAGATATCGCTCACCGTTTCGCCGCGATGCCAGTCGTCGTACTCCAGCTCCTGAATGTTCAGCCTCACCTGATGTTCCGCCAGCAGCGCCCGCATGATCCCGCCAATGACCCGATGTTCCACATGATCGCGATAGTAGGTGAGGGTAACTGACTCCAGGCCGGCTGGTTTATCGCAGGCGTGACTGCGGGCGTGGTGCCAGCGCGGCAGCAAGCCGTAGGCCGGGAACCAGTTGCCTTGATAGTGCTCGCCGGCGTGATACAGCAGGTTGGCGGGCTGGAACAGATAACTTAACCAGCGGCGCACGTCATCATTGCCGCCCAGCGGGCTTCGACTATCAAAGAGCAGGTAATAGCACCCCTCTTCCAGGCGGCTCTCTACGGCTTTTTCGCTCTCGGTATTGCCCTGCAGGGTTAAGCCGCCGTTGGGTTCTTCGCTAATTTCCGGCAGCACCCAGACGTTAACCTCATCGATCAGCGCCCGATAGCCGAAGTACTCTTCGAAGGCATGGATTTTCAACTGATTTTGATTATTGCGCGCGACCGCGTAAGGGCCGGTACCGATAGGCATACTGGAAAAGTTCTCCATCGTCCGCCATTCCTGCGGCAGCGCCATCGCCGGGACCTGGCCTAACAGCCAGGGCAGCCAACGATCCGGCTGGCTAAGGTGAATATCCAGCGTCCAGGCGGTCGGCGAGACGATGCGCTCGATATGGGAAAATAGCGGCAGTTCGCTGCTGCGCTGTAGCGAGGAGATAACGTCGGCCATCTCCAGCTCCCGGCCATGATGGAAATGAATGCCGGGACGCAGGAAAAAGCGCCAGTGGTTAGGCGAAATTTGCTGCCAGTGGTGGGCGATATCGGCCTCCAGTTCCCCATTTTCCTCATTTACCCGCGTCAGCGCGCTAAAAATTTGCCGTGCGATGTGGGTCTCCGAACGGCGCAACGCGCTGCCGGGCAGCAGATTCTTCATCGGCCGATAGTAGAGCACGCGCAGGATGTGGCGCCCCTGGCGGAAGCTGCGGCCAAGATGGGAGATCAACATCTGTCTGACCGCGGTTTTATCGCCAACCAGTTGCACCAGCTGATCGATGCGATCCTGCTCCAGTAGATCCTCGGCGCGCTGCTGCTGCAGCGCCAGACCGGTATAAAGGAAGGTCAGTCGTGAACGCTTGCCGCGCCCGGCTTCGGATTCCCAGGCAAGCCAGCCGCGCGCTTCCATCAGATTAAGCAAGGTGCGCATATGGCGGCGCGAACAGCTGAGCATTTCCGCCAGTTCGTTGAGGGTGGTCTGCTGCGACCTGCCGTCGCAGCATTGCCACAGGCGGATGAACTGTTGTTGCAGACGACTGGAAGGCATAAAAGAGGAACTCCTGACGAAAACTCAGCAATTTATCAGTTCCTATATTAAGCCAATAATGGACCTCGATGAAGTAAGGAGATGAATATGACGAGGTCAACCACTAATCAGTTCTATCAACGGTACTTTTCTGCGACGCAGGGAGCGTCCTGGCTGGCCCGCCAGTTAGCAGGTAGGCAGCAGAAAATGCTGGAGGAATTGATGCAGTGGGGAGTTACGTCGCCGACCTCCGATCGTTGACTTGCCGACATCATGTGTGACTGAGTATTGGTGTTATACTCGCCATCTTCAGGCTGCAAGCGCATTGGCTGCAACTCGAAATCCAGAGTATTGAATCACCCGCCAGCAGATTGCTTCTGCTGGCTTTTTTCGTTTACTTCGCGTGTGTTAAGGATATTTCATGCTGTGGTTGATGACGATGGGGCGACGGCTAAACGGCGTCTACGCCGCCTTTATGCTGGTGGCTTTTATGATGGGGGTGGCCGGGGCGCTGCAGGCGCCGACGCTTAGCCTGTTTCTCAGCCGCGAAGTCGGCGCGCAGCCGTTCTGGGTTGGCCTGTTTTATACGGTGAATGCGATTGCCGGTATCCTGGTGAGCCTGGCGCTGGCCAAACGATCCGATAGCCGCGGCGATCGTCGGCGGTTAATTATGTTCTGCTGCCTGATGGCAGTGGGTAACGCGCTGCTGTTCGCTTTCAACCGCCATTATCTGACGCTTATTACCTGCGGCGTCATGCTGGCTTCGGTCGCTAATGCGGCAATGCCGCAGCTGTTTGCCCTCGCCCGCGAATACGCCGATAGCTCTGCCCGCGAAGTGGTGATGTTCAGCTCGGTGATGCGCGCCCAGCTGTCGCTGGCGTGGGTCATTGGCCCACCGCTGGCTTTTATGCTGGCGTTGAATTATGGCTTTACGACCATGTTCTCCATTGCCGCCGGGATTTTTGTCATCAGCCTGGCGCTGATTGCCTTTAAGCTGCCTTCGGTGGCGCGAGTGACGCAACTGCAGGAAGGCAGCAGCCTGCCGGAGCTGGAAGGCGGCTGGCGCGATAAAAACGTGCGCATGCTGTTTATCGCTTCTACGCTGATGTGGACCTGCAACACGATGTATATCATCGATATGCCGTTGTGGATCAGTAGCGATCTTGGCCTGCCGGATAGTCTGGCGGGGATACTGATGGGCACGGCTGCCGGTCTTGAAATTCCGGCGATGATCCTGGCTGGCTACTACGTTAAGCGTTGGGGTAAACGCAAAATGATGGTGGCGGCAGTCGCCGCCGGCGTGCTGTTCTATGTGGGGCTGATTATGTTCCATGGCCGCACGGCGCTGCTGGCGCTGCAGCTATTCAATGCTATTTTCATCGGTATTATCGCCGGGATCGGCATGTTGTGGTTCCAGGATCTGATGCCGGGGCGCGCCGGGGCGGCGACCACGCTGTTTACCAATAGTATCTCCACCGGAGTTATTCTGGCCGGAGTGATTCAGGGAGCGCTGTCGCAAAGCTATGGTCACGGTAGTGTGTACTGGACAATCGCGGCGATTTCTCTGCTGACGCTGTTTTTGACCAGCCGGGTTAAAGATATTTAAGTCATCTCCCGCGCCGGCCATGCTGGCCCGGCGCGGGATAGCGTTACTTCAGTACGATTCGCTTGATGTCGCCGATAATAAAGATGTAGGCAATCACCCCGATCAGCGCGGTCACGCCAACGTAAATGAGGGCGTAAAAGAAGTTACCGGTGGCTGATATAATCACGCCAATGATGAGTGGCGCAATAATTGATGCCAGGTTGGCGCAGAAGTTAAATATACCGCCGGTCAATCCAGCCATATTATCCGGGGCAATATCAGATATTAACGTCCAGCCCAGACCGACCATTCCCTGACCAAAGAAAGCGATCGACATAATAATAATCACCGTCGAATTCGCGCTGACCCAATTGGCGGCGATAATGCAGCTGGAAAGGAGTAATCCAGAAATTATTGGAAGTTTTCGGCTTATATTTGCCGAGCCGGTACGCTTAAGTAGCCTGTCGGAAAGCCAGCCGCCGAAGATGATGCCAACCGCGGCGGCCAGGAAGGGCCAGGTGGCGAAAAAACCTACATGAAGCCACGGTAGATGGCGTTCGTTGGCCAGATAGGTTGGAAACCAGGTGAGGAAAAAGACCAGCGTGGTGTTACCGGCAAACTGCCCCAGGCTGGCGCCGATAATTTGTCGGCAGCACAGTAGCCGCCTGGCATCACGCCAGTTAAATGGAATGTTTTCACTCTTATTGGCAATCTGGTTGGCGCCAATATAATCCAGTTCTGCTTTATTTGCTGTTTTCGATTCATGTGGCTCATGATAAAAACGCCACCATACGAAAGTGAATAAAATTCCAAGCCCTCCGGTCAGAAAAAATAAGGTGCGCCAGCCGTGGTGTTCGAGGATTAAAAATAACAATGGCGAGAAGGCGGCTAACCCAATGTATTCACCAACCGTATAAGTTGCGGTAGCCCTGGCCCGTTCATGCTGGGGAAACCATTTGCTGACGATGCGGCTATTGGCCGGAAAGCAGGGGGCTTCACTGACGCCCAGGCCCAGACGCAAAAGGAGCAAAGATTTCAGCCCCAGAGAGAAGCTTTGCAGCAGCGTAAACAGAGACCAAAAGAAGATGGAGAGGGCGTAGGTCAATTTATTACCGAATCGGTCTAAAAACATGCCGCCAGGAATTTGCGCCAGCGCATAAGTCCAGGCAAAAGCGGAAAAAACAATGCCCATCATCGCCGGATCAATATGGATTTCAGTGGTTAATTTTGGAGCAACGATTCCAAGAATGGTACGATCGAGATAATTAATCATCGTACCCAGCGATAACAGCGATAAAATAAAAATACGCGTTCTGCTTCTTTTTAGCGTGCCGGGCGATGATGCCAGACTCCCTTGAGCGTCAGGTATGCACATAAAGATTTCCTTTAAAGTTTAAAATATTTTTGCATGTATTTATGCATGCAGAAATACTCTAAGGATTCATAGACTGGGTCTATGAATGGCAATGCTTTGTTACGCACAAAAGGAAATATCAAATAATATTTGATGTGAATCTGATATTGACTCGTTGTAGCGTATTATCAACCTGCCGCATGGTATATTAAACGCAGTGGTCTTATTCTTATATTATACGGACAAAAATAATGAACCTGAAGCAACTTTATTATTTTAAGCGATTGAGCGAGACGGAGCATTACACCGAGGCAGCATCCAGTCTGTTCATTACTCAACCCTCGCTAAGCCACGCCATATCTGAGCTGGAGAAGGAACTTGGCGTGGCGCTGTTTGCCAGAAAAGGACGCAACGTCAAAATTACGCAAAACGGTAAACGTTTTTTGCCCTATGTGGAGGATGCGCTCGCTTCTCTGGAGAACGGGCGTCTGACGCTGCAAAACAATGATAGTGAAAAGAAAGAGAATATTCGTATCGCCTTTATTTATACGATGGGTGAATCTGTTGTTCCGCAGTTAATTAATAAATACACTAATTCACCTTCCAGTCACAAGGTGACTTTTTCCTTTACGCAAGGCACTTCGCTTTCGTTATTACAGGCGTTAAAGGCAGGAAAAACCGATCTGGCGATTTGTTCATATATTGCCGATGAACCCGAAATCGACTTTATTCCTATTATTCAGCAGGAGTTGGTGGTGGTGACCGCGAAAGATCATCCGCTTGCCCGGCTGTATGATAATGAGGTCGATTTGGTAGAGACGGTTCACTATCCCTATATCTATTTTTCAGAGAACAGCGGTCTGCGGCCTTTTATTGATAATGTCTTTATGCAACAAAAACTGGTACCGGATATCGCCTGCTACGTCGATGAAGATACTGCGATGGCGGGGCTGGTTAGCATCGACTATGGCATTGCGATTATGCCGAGAATCTCCGCACTGGCAAATTATAACGTGCGCATTCTGAAGATTAAAAATGCGATCCCACCTCGTTATATTTACCTCGCAACAATGAAGGAAAGGGTACTTTCCTCAGCGATTCAATCGTTTAAAAACGTCATCATTAACGATAGCCAGAGAATCAACTGAGCAAGCGCCCGGAGACTGGCTCCGGGCAGCCTGTTTATCAGGACAAAATGTCCATTAGTTCGCGCAGCTTAGCGATGGCTATTTGGCCCGGCGCGGAGGCCTGGCCGACGGTGCCAAAGGTCATCGCTGAACCGAACAAGCGACCGGTTACCCGGCTAACGCCGCCGGATTTGCCCATCGACATGGTGATCAGCGGGCGCGTCGCATACTTCTCTTTCATGGTCAGCGTGGCGGAAAGCAGAGTGAGAACGTCCTGAGGCGTCTGCGGCATCACCGCGATCTTCGGCAGATCGGCACCCAGATCCTGCATTCGACGCAGTCGATAGATGATATCTTCCTGCGCCGGTGTTTTATGGAAATCATGGTTGCTCATGATCACTTTTACGCCGGCCTGATGGGCGTCGTTCACCAGCGCGCGAATTTGCGCTTCATCGTTAAACAACTCGATGTCGATAACATCGACTAATCCGCTTAGCGCCGCCTGGCGGTTAAGTTCAAAATACGCTTCGTCGCTGATTTCCGTTTCGCCGCCTTCTTTCTTACTGCGGAAGGTGAACAGCAGCGGGAGTGCTTTCAGGGTATGACGGATTTCCGCCAGTGCGGCCAGCACCTGGGGGATTTCCCGGACGTGAGTAAAATGGTCAACGCGCCATTCGATAATATCAGCGCCCGCGTCAACCAGGCCTTGAGCATTAGTCAGCAGTTCATCCAGCGTTTTTCCGATCAGCGGTACGCAAATTAAGGTTTCGCCTTCCTTGAAGGTGATGTTCTTTACGGTTACTGCAGTTGTCATGTAGGTATCCATTATTGTTGTCGTTGAACCTCAGGCGGTGACGGTGGTGCGAGACACTCTTTGCGCCGCGCGAGCCTGAAGTTGACGATAGCCGATGTACAGGGCGATCACAAAGCCGATGACGGCGATCAGGAAATCAAACCACATAATGCTGGCAATGCTAATCTGCGAAAGCTTTGCGGTGATAAGCGGGATCGTGAAGCTCGCGATGCTGCCTGCGGTGTAGAAGATCCCTGTTGCCTTGCCTTTGCCGTTCGGAAAGCTCATTGCCATGATGGTCGCCCCCAGCTGCAGTACCCCGCCCGCGGCGGCAAAGCCGATAATGAAGGCAAAACCGGTAACCATCACCGGTGTCGGGAATAAGCACACTAACAGCAGTGAGACCATCGACAGACAGGTGTAGATGATCATGGCTACCGCGGAACTGAACACCTCTTTGACGAAGGCGGCGGTCACGAAGACGCAGACCAGTGAACCGACGGTATAGATACTCAGCAGCTTGATCGCCGAGGCATAAGGCATACCGACCACGAACTGGCCATATTGCGCCAGCCACTGGCTTACCAGGTAAAAGGTCGCCATGCCGATATAGCCGTACAGGGTAAAGATTACCATGTCCAGTTTGTTGGCTTGCGGTTTAGCGGAAGCCGCTGCCTGCGCCGCGGGGATCTCTTCTTTTTTGGCCGCCTGGCTATCGGGGAACGGCATCTTGAGCAGATAGATTGCGCTCAAGATAAACAGAGCCGCCGCAATCACAAACGACCAGCCAAACCACAGATTTGCCCATATCAGCAGGCTGATAATGAACGGCAGCAGGAACTGCCCTGCGGAAACGAAGGCTTTGATGAGCACGTTAGCGCGGCTGGCGGAGTGCGGGAAAGACTCCATCAGCGCCGGATAGGTTCCGGAGTCGAGGAAGCTGTTCGCCAGACCAGCCATGATGCCGAACACGTAGGCCAGATAGATATTTTTGGTCAGCAGAATGCCGACGAAGAAGATCAGATAACTCAGGATCCCTAGATAGATAAAAGGCTTACGACCAAAGCGATCCGACAAAAAGCCGGTCACGATCGTCGCCAGCTTACCGATACCTAATGAGGAGATAACGATCGATACGCCGGCAGCGTCTGTTCCCCACTGTACCTGAAGATGGGCCATGTTGAGGGTGATTAACAGCACCCCCATGCCGTGGATCAGGTAGTTGAGATACAGCCCTGCCGCAGTAGGGATGTATTTATTTTTCATCTCTGGCCTCTTAGAACAGAATGCTCTTGACGTATTCAACCGGCATCTCTTTGCCCGTCCAGATTTCGAACGCGCGCGCGCCTTGCCACAGCATCATTCCCAGTCCGTTGAGGGTCCGGCAGCCTTTTTTCTCCGCCACTTCCAGCAGATAGGTTTTACGCGGGTTATAGACGACGTCGGAGACAATCAGATCCGGGCGCAGGAAGCTGTCGTTTGGCAGCAGCATTTGGCCTTCGAAAGGCTTCATACCGACGCCGGTGGCGTTGGTGAGGATCACGCTGCTGTCGATTTCGGCGCGCAGCTTGGCATGATCGTCGAGATCGAAAAGGTGGATCTCGCAGTCGGTGTTATCGCGGATCTTGGCGACGGTCTGCTCGGCATTGGCGAAGAACTTGTCTTTGCGGTTGAAGATCGAGATGGCCTTCACGCCGTCGAGCGCGGCCTGTACGCTGATGGCGGTAGCCGCGCCGCCTGCGCCGAGGATGGTCATCTTTTTGCCGATGATATCGATACCAGCCTCCGACAGCGCGCGCATATAGCCGGTGCCGTCGGTAATGTGGCCGGTTAACACGCCATTATCGTTGACCACGGTATTGACCGCGCCGACCAGCTGCGCCGCCGGCGAGAGCTTATCGAGATACTGGCAAATTTCGGTTTTATTCGGCATTGAGACGTTGTAACCGCGCAGCTTCAGCGCGCGGAAACCCTGTACGACATCTTTTAGCTCCTGGTTATCGACTTCGAACGCCAGGTAGGCGTAATCCAGGCCAAGATGGGCAAAGGCTTCGTTGTGCATAGTCGGCGACATGCTATGACGAATCGGGGTAGCGATTAAGCCAATCAGTTCGGTATGACCGGTAAGACGTTCTGCCATGATAAATATCCTCAATATGTTAAAAATGGAATCTGTTGCGCTTCGCGATTGCCGAGTACGCCCATGTCTTCGAGTATCTCCAGCACGTTGCGGCCTTCGCGCACGCCGTCGATAATTCGCCGGGCCGACAGGCTGTCGCCGATATTCATGATTTTTACGTTGTTGGCGGCGGCCCACTGGGCGATGTCGTCGAGACCAGCGCGGTTAGCGCGCATTCCCAGGCAGACAAAGCCGTAGTCGAAGGGAATATCGAACGTGCCGCTGGCGGTACTCACGGTGAAATGGTCTGGCGCTACGGCGGTTAATCGGGTCCGCATGTGCTGTTCCACCTGGTGTTCTTCCAGCATGGTCAACATCGCGTTTTTGGTAATAATGTCGAGGTCCTGTCCCGGCGCGTCTTGCATTTCAATTAGCACCGTCTCGGCGCCGCGCGCGGAGAAGTATTCAATGACGTCCAGGCCGACGGCGCCGCCGCCAACCACCACGATGCGTTTACCTGCGGCATCGGCAAAGGTGTCCAGATTGTTTATCATTCCGGTTATCGAGAACAGGCGACCACCTTCGGCGTCAATGTTCTCGCGCAGGCCGTCGATAGGCGGCAGCAGAGGAACCGAGCCGGTGGCATTGACGATGAGCTGTGGATGCAGCGCGGCGACTGAAGCGACATCGGCGCGTTTACCGACCTGCAGCATCAGATTGCTTAGCCCGGAAAGGCGGTTTTTCATAAACTGCGGGAAATCAGCGATCCGTTTTTTCTCCGGCAGCAGCGCAATGGTGCTGGCCAGGCCGCCGACGTGGCTTTTCTCTTCCAGCAGCCAGGTGTTGCAGCCGACTTCCGCGGCGGTACAGGCGGCTTCCATTCCGGCCGTGCCGGCGCCGATCACCACGACGTTGGTTTCTCGTGAGACACGCTGCTGCTTGTAAGCGTCGCCGTGGAGAATGTCCGGATTGATCGAGCAGCGCAGCGGGCGAGAGCGAGCGATACGGTGATCCGCACAGCCGATATTGCAGGAGATGCATTTGCGCATCAGACGCTCATTGCCGCTTTGTACTTTCTGCACCCATTCTGGCTCGGCAATCAACCCACGACCAATGGCGATCAGATCGGCATCGCCGGTAGCGAGGATATCTTCGGCGATTTTTGGCGAACGAATGTTGCCGGCGATGACCGTCGGCTTATGGAATTTGTCGCGTACCGCGCGAGAGAGGTAGCGCTTCCAGCCGTCTTCCAGCGACATCTGATCGATTTGCAGGTTCAGACTATCGTTCTGCGCGGCAGAGACGTTAATGATGTCGACTTTGTCCTGGCACAGTTCGAGGATGCGCAGCGAATCTTCCAGCGTGTTGCCGCCCTTTAAGAAATCGTCGGCGCTGATGCGCAGGCTGATTGGGAAACGCGGCCCGACGCAGGCGCGAACCTTATCGATAATCAGGCTTAATATGCGGGTGCGGTTTTCGATACTGCCGCCAAATTCGTCGGTACGTTTATTAAATAACGGTGACAAAAACTGGCTAATTAAATAGGAATGGCCGCCATGAATTTCTACACAGTCAAATCCGGCGCGGCGCACGCGCTCCGCGGCGTCGCCGAATTTGTCCACCGCGTGATAAATTTCCTCATGGGTCATTGGCCGCGGAATATTACCGTGCTTTTTCGACGGCGTGCTGGAAGCGGATAACGGCGTCTGTCCATTCAGGCGATAAGCATAAGCCGAAGCGCCCGCGTGGTTCAGCTGAATCGCTACGCAAGCGCCGTGTTTATGAAGGGTTTCGGTTAATTTAAACAGGCGTGGGATATATTGATCGTTATCGATGCGTAACTGCGTTGTACCATTGGAGGCGAAGGGAAAATCGATGCAGATATTTTCCACGGTAATGAGCCCGGTGCCGCCTTTCGCCCGCAGCTCGTAGTATTCAAGCTGTTCCTGCGAGACCTCGCCGTTGAGGGTAGCCATATTGGTGCCCATCGGCGGCATAATAATACGGTTTTTTATGGTCATCCCGTTGATGGTCAGCGGGCTGAATAGGTGAGGATAGTAGCTCATTTAGGCTCTCCACAAGAACGCCCGGCGACCCACGAGGTGATGTAGGCGGCGTGGCGTATCTAAAGTTAATATTTCTCTGTCTGGAAAGATAACGAGCCGGGGAGGGGAAAAATAATGCTTTTTTTTGCGCTGAGCTATAGGGGTTTTCTATGGAGTTAACCGTTAATTCACATATTGCTCGGTTTGTTTTAAATACTTCCGTTGATTATTTACTTGTCATTGTGGATATATACAAAAATAGCCTGCTAATGCCGGTATAAATGCACGATGAGGGATGGGAAGGATAAAATTATCTATTAATTATAGGTATTAATATGCGCCTGAGAGGGGCAAAAAGAGAAAGCCCGGCTTGTTCACCGGGCTTGAAGATTAGTTCATAAAGGCGGGCTGTTGGCGTTCGTAGGCGGAAATCGCCTCTTCATGCTGCAGCGTCAGGCCGATGCTATCCAGGCCGTTGAGCATACAGTGGCGGCGGAAGTCGTCGATTTTAAAGCTGTAGGTTTTATCCCCGGCTTTAACCACCTGCGCTTCAAGGTCTACTTCAAAGCTGATGCCCGGGTTCGCCTGTACCAGCTTGAACAGCTCGTCCACCTGCTCATCGCTGAGCGTCACCGGCAGCAGTTGGTTATTAAAGCTGTTGCCGTAAAAGATATCGGCAAAGCTTGGCGCAATTACCACTTTGAAACCGTAATCGGTCAACGCCCACGGCGCGTGCTCGCGCGAGGAGCCGCAGCCGAAGTTTTCACGCGCCAGCAGGATAGACGCTCCTTTATATTGCGGGAAGTTCAGCACGAACTCCGGGTTCGGTTGCTGCCCCTGGTCGTCGAGGAAACGCCAGTCGTTAAACAGGTGCGCGCCAAAGCCAGTACGCGTCACTTTCTGCAGGAACTGCTTTGGAATGATCGCATCGGTATCGACGTTTGCGGCATCCAGCGGAACCACCAGGCCAGTATGTTGGGTAAATTTCTCTGCCATGATGGTCTCCTTATTTCAAGTTACGGATATCGGCGAAATGGCCGGTAACCGCTGCTGCCGCGGCCATCGCCGGGCTGACTAAATGGGTGCGTCCGCCGCGGCCTTGACGGCCTTCAAAGTTACGGTTGCTGGTAGAGGCGCAACGTTCGCCGGGATTCAGGCGGTCGTTGTTCATCGCCAGGCACATGGAGCAGCCCGGTAAACGCCACTCAAAACCGGCGTCGATGAAAATCTTATCCAAACCTTCGGCTTCCGCCTGCGCTTTCACCGGGCCGGAGCCGGGAACGACCAGCGCCTGTACGCCCGGCGCCACTTTACGTCCTTTGGCGATTTCCGCCGCCGCGCGTAAATCTTCGATTCGCGAGTTAGTACAGGAACCGATAAAGACTTTGTCGATCGCGACCTCGGTCAACGGTACGCCAGATTTCAGACCCATATAGGCCAGCGCTTTTTCGGCGCTGGCGCGCTCGACCGGATCGCTGAACGACGCCGGATCCGGGATAATATCGGTAACCGAGATGACCTGGCCTGGATTGGTGCCCCAGGTGACCTGCGGCGCAATCTCTTCCGCCTGCAGCGTCACCACGGTATCGAAGGTGGCGTCATCATCGGTTTTCAGCGTTTTCCAGTATTCCACCGCGTCGGCGAAATCCTGGCCCTTCGGCGCGTGCAGGCGGCCCTGCACGTAATTGAATGTCGTCTCGTCAGGCGCGACCAGACCCGCTTTGGCGCCCATTTCGATTGCCATATTGCACAGAGTCATACGGCCTTCCATGCTCAGATCGCGAATGGCTTCGCCGCAGAATTCGACGACATGGCCGGTACCGCCGGCGCTACCGGTTTTACCAATGATTGCCAGCACAATGTCTTTCGCGGTAATGCCCGGCGCCGCTTTGCCACGGACTTCGATTTTCATGGTCTTCGCGCGCCCCTGTTTCAGGGTCTGAGTCGCCAGCACATGTTCAACTTCAGAGGTGCCGATACCGAATGCCAGCGCGCCGAATGCGCCATGGGTCGCGGTATGGGAATCGCCGCACACGATGGTCATCCCCGGCAGGGTGACGCCCTGTTCCGGGCCCATCACGTGTACGATGCCCTGGAACGGGTGATTTAAGTCATACAGCTCAACGCCAAATTCTTTGCAGTTCTTAATCAGTTCCTGCATCTGGATGCGGGCCATTTCGCCGGAGGCGTTGATATCTTTGGTCTGCGTCGAGACGTTGTGATCCATGGTGGCGAATGTTTTACCCGGCTGACGCACCTGGCGGCCATGGGCGCGCAGCCCGTCAAACGCCTGCGGAGAGGTGACTTCGTGCACCAGATGGCGGTCGATATACAGCAGCGGGGTTTCGTTCTGCGCTTCGTACACCACGTGCGCATCAAACAATTTTTCGTATAACGTCTTCGCCATGATTACACCCCTTCCGCGACATAGCGGGCAATGATATCGCCCATTTCATCTGTACTGACCGCTGCCGTACCGCGCGCTAAGTCGCCGGTACGAATGCCTTCTTCTAACGCGCGGTTGATAGCGCGTTCAATGGCGCTCGCCGCGTCGCCCGCATCCAGGCTGTAGCGCAGCAGCAGCGCCAGCGACAGGATTTGCGCAATCGGGTTGGCGATATTTTTGCCCGCGATGTCTGGCGCCGAGCCGCCCGCTGGTTCATACAGTCCAAAACCTTGCTCGTTGAGGCTGGCGGACGGCAACATGCCCATAGAGCCGGTGATCATCGCGCACTCGTCGGACAGGATGTCGCCAAACAGGTTGGAGCACAGCAGTACGTCGAACTGCGACGGATCTTTGATAAGCTGCATGGTGGCATTATCGATATACATATGCGCCAGCTCGACATCCGGATACTCTTTGCCAATCTCGTTGACGATTTCGCGCCACAAGATAGAAGACTGCAGGACGTTGGCTTTATCGATTGACGTCACTTTATGGCGACGCTTGCGCGCCGATTCAAAGGCAATACGCGCGATACGCTCGATTTCAAAGCGGTGGTATACCTCAGTATCGAAAGCTTTTTCATGCTGGCCGCTGCCTTCACGACCTTTCGGCTGACCGAAGTAGATGCCGCCGGTCAGTTCGCGCACGCACAGAATGTCGAAGCCATTGGCGGCGATATCGGCGCGCAGCGGGCAGAATGCTTCCAGCCCCTGATACAGTTTAGCCGGGCGCAGGTTGCTGAATAATTTGAAGTGCTTACGCAGCGGCAGCAGCGCGCCGCGCTCCGGCTGTTCGGCCGGCGGCAGATGTTCCCACTTCGGGCCGCCGACGGATCCGAACAGAATCGCGTCAGCCTGCTCGCAGCCATCAACGGTGGCTTGCGGCAGCGGCATGCCCTGACGGTCGATGGCGATGCCGCCCACGTCGTACTGGCTGGTGGTGATACGCATTGAAAAACGGTTACGAACGGCTTCCAGTACTTTCATCGCCTGGTTCATCACTTCCGGGCCAATTCCATCACCCGGCAAAACGGCAATATGATAATTCTTCGACATTACACGGTTTCCTTGTTGTTCTCTTTATTCTGAGCCTGGCGTTGCAATTCTTTTTCGACTTCGGCGGCGCGCCAGATGTTGTTAAGCACATGTACCATCGCTTTTGCTGAAGATTCGACGATATCGGTCGCGAGGCCGACGCCGTGGAAGCGGCGACCGTTGTATTCCACGACAATATCCACCTGACCCAGCGCATCTTTGCCGTGGCCTTTGGCGCTTAAGCCATACTTCACTAAGTCGATGTTGTAGTCTGTCACACGGTTGATTGCCTGGTAGATAGCGTCAACCGGGCCGTTGCCGTTGGCGGCTTCGGTTTTGATGTCATCACCGCAGGCCAGCTTGATAGAGGCGGTAGCGATATCGCTGGAGCCAGACTGGACGCTGAAGTAGTCCAGACGGAAATGCTCTGGCTCTTCCTGCTGTTTATTGATAAATGCCAGCGCTTCCAGGTCGTAGTCGAAGACCTGGCCTTTTTTATCCGCCAGCTTCAGGAACGCGTCATACAGATGATCCAGGTTGTAGTCGCTCTCTTTGTAGCCCATCTCTTCCATACGGTGTTTCACCGCCGCGCGACCGGAGCGTGAAGTCAGGTTCAGCTGTACCTGGTTCAGGCCGATGGATTCCGGGGTCATGATTTCGTAGTTTTCGCGGTTCTTCAGCACGCCATCCTGATGAATACCGGAAGAGTGGGCGAAGGCGCCGGTACCGACGATAGCTTTGTTAGCCGGGATCGGCATATTGCAGATTTGGCTGACGGTCTGGCTGGTACGCCAGATTTCATGGTGATTGATGTTGGTGTGCACGTTCATGATGTCTTTGCGCACCTTGATCGCCATGATGACTTCTTCCAGCGCGCAGTTACCGGCGCGTTCGCCGATACCGTTCATCGCGCCTTCTACCTGACGAGCGCCAGCGTGGACGGCGGCGAGGGCGTTGCCGACGGCGATACCTAAATCATCATGGGTGTGGACTGAAATAATTGCTTTATCAATGTTTGGTACGCGTTCATACAGGCCGCTGATGATGTTGGCGTATTCGAATGGCATGGTGTAGCCGACGGTATCCGGGATATTAATGGTCGTGGCGCCGGCGCGGATAGCCGCTTCAACGACGCGAGCCAGATCGTCGATCGGCGTACGGCCTGCGTCTTCACAGGAGAATTCCACGTCGTCGGTATAGTTACGCGCACGTTTCACCATATAAATAGCGCGTTCGATGACTTCATCCAGCGTGCTGCGCAGCTTGGTGGCGATATGCATCGGAGACGTGGCGATGAAGGTGTGGATGCGGAACGCTTCCGCCACTTTTAAGGATTCCGCCGCCACGTCGATATCCTTCTCAACGCAGCGCGCCAGCGCGCAAACGCGGCTATTTTTGATGGTGCGAGCGATGGTCTGTACCGATTCAAAATCGCCCGGGGAAGAAACCGGGAAACCGACTTCCATTACATCGACGCCCATACGCTCGAGGGCCATGGCGATCTGCAGCTTCTCTTTCACGCTCAGGCTGGCCTGTAACGCTTGTTCCCCATCACGTAAGGTCGTATCGAAAATAATGACTTGCTGGCTCATGGTTGAGATCCTTAATCTGTTGCCTGGCGCCTTGCTTCGAGCATAAAAAAACCCGCGCAATGGCGCGGGTTTAGTGTCTTGCTGGAAGATGACTTAACGCTGAACGTCGCCCAACAGCCTACCGCGCACAATGGATGCGTTTAGTAGTAGTAGGCTGGTGAAGCGAGTGGTGCGAATCATGCGTCATACTCCAGTTGAAATCGATATGCTTTTAGAGTTACTGGATAGCGGTTTTGATGTCAACCCCAGGCAAGATAAAAACTGTTTTTTACCTGTCAGGTGAATTAGCTAATTGTGCTGGATTATCCCTCATTTCGCCGACGATCCTATTTGAGACATTCATCGACTGCTGGAAAAATAAAACAATTAGAAAAAATAATTTTCATTCAAGGACTCAATGTCAATGGGGGATGCCTGGTTGATAAGGTAATGAAACATAAAGTGTTATATGCCTTTTACCTTTATGCGCTGCCGCATTGAGTCGTTCGAAAGGATAACGAAGTGTTAATTTTAATCAGGTAAAAAATAGATAGTTAATTAATACTTAAATTGCAATTAACTATTGGTGGTGTTGTTTATTCCTGTGATCTATGGGTACACTTTATATCATCAAGTAAATGATATGTTTTAGGCGGGTTCCGGTGATATCCAGTGAGGTTTTTCGTCGCTACTCATAACCTTGATATATTCCTAAAATTCCATTTTGCCCTTTTGCAGATTTAATATGCATGATAAATGATATTGTCTTAATTAATTACTGCACTTTGGTAAAAGGAATTTAGCGTGACGGTGGAGTTAGATATGTTAATTGAAAATACTGAATATAAATCAGCCCCGGGACAGGAAGTCGTCAAACCACAACTGCGGATGGTGGATCTCAACCTGCTGACCGTCTTTGATGCGGTGATGCAGGAACAAAATATTACCCGTGCGGCCCACACTCTCGGCATGTCCCAACCGGCGGTGAGTAACGCGGTATCTCGTCTCAAGGTGATGTTTAATGATGAACTGTTTGTTCGCTATGGGCGTGGCATTCAGCCAACGGCGCGGGCCTATCAGCTGTTCGGCTCAGTACGCCAGGCATTGCAACTGGTGCAAAATGAGTTGCCGGGTTCCGGTTTTGAACCGCTGAGCAGTGAGCGCGTATTTAACCTCTGCGTTTGTAGCCCATTGGATAATTACTTAACCTCGCTAATATTTAATAAAGTTGGTGAAATCGCGCCAAATATTCATCTGGTCTTTAAATCAGCGCTACATCAAAACACCGAACATCAGCTGCGTTATCAGGAAATTGAATTCGTTATCGGTTATGAAGAGTTCCGTCGCCCGGAGTTTGCCTGCATACCTTTATTCAAAGATGAAATGGTTCTGGTGGCCAACCGTAAACATCCGCGTATTTCCGGGCCGCTAACGGAAGCGGATATTTATCAGGAAGAGCACGCGGTCGTCGCATTGGATCGTTATGCGTCATTTAGCCAGCCGTGGTATGACTCCGTGGATAAACAATCCTGTATTGCTTATCAGGGTAATGCCATGGTTAGCGTATTAAACGTGGTGTCGCAAACCCACATGGTGGCAATAGCGCCACGTTGGTTGGCCAATGAATTCGCTGATAAATTAGATTTGCAGATCTTACCGTTGCCGCTGAAGGTCAACAGCCGTACCTGCTTCCTCTCCTGGCACGAAGCGGCCGGTCGTGATAAAGGCCATCAATGGATGGAAGAGTTATTGGCGAATATCTGTCAGCGCTAATCGACGTTATCGACCAACGGCGGCGAAAGCGCCAGCTTATCTGAGTAAACTTTAAAAAAGCAGAATATTATTCTGTTTATCACCGCGGGTTCTCGCAACCCGACGGTGAAAAATGGATGATTTTCTGCCGTAAGCCGTTTCTCCCGAGTATTGGCTATCTCATTTTGTTATTCCTGAAGCAATCCTCCATATATTTCTCCAGATGCTTTCTTTTCTGCTTTTAAGAGGCGCGCTATACGCTCTCAGGCGAATTGCCTGCCTGTTGGCGAGCAGTTATGTTAATGCACAGCAAGTCGTTCACCTCAATGCGCTGTCTTGACGGCGCATCATACGACGCGCGCGGAAAATGACTTCCGCCGTCGTGAAAACAATAAGCCTGGAGGCAAACCATGGAGATGTTGTCAGGAGCCGAGATGGTCGTCCAATCGCTTGTCGATCAGGGCGTCAAGCAAGTATTCGGCTATCCCGGAGGCGCGGTCCTCGATATCTATGATGCATTACATACCCTCGGCGGCATTGACCATGTGCTGGTCCGCCATGAGCAGGCGGCGGTGCATATGGCCGACGGACTGGCGCGCGCAACCGGCGAAGTCGGGGTGGTGCTGGTGACCTCCGGCCCGGGAGCGACTAACGCTATTACCGGTATCGCCACGGCTTACATGGATTCTATTCCGCTGGTCATTCTTTCCGGGCAGGTCGCCACCTCGCTGATTGGCTACGATGCCTTCCAGGAGTGCGATATGGTCGGTATCTCGCGCCCGGTGGTTAAACACAGCTTCCTCGTGAAACAGACTGAAGATATTCCCGGTATTTTAAAGAAAGCCTTCTGGCTGGCGGCCAGCGGCCGACCGGGGCCGGTAGTGGTCGATTTGCCGAAGGATATTCTCAATCCGGCGAAAAAGCTGCCTTATGTTTGGCCGGATGCGGTCAGCATGCGTTCCTATAACCCGACAACCAGCGGTCATAAAGGGCAGATCAAACGTGCGTTGCAAACGCTGGTGGCGGCGAAAAAACCGGTCGTATACGTTGGCGGTGGGGCAATCAATTCGCAGTGTGAAGCACAGCTGCGTACGCTGGTCGAAAAGCTGAAGCTACCGGTGGTCTCTTCATTAATGGGTTTAGGCGCTTTTCCGGCGACTCATCAGCAGGCGCTGGGGATGTTGGGGATGCACGGTACCTATGAAGCCAACATGACCATGCATCATTCCGACGTTATTTTTGCAGTCGGCGTCCGCTTTGACGATCGTACCACCAACAATTTGGCTAAGTACTGCCCGAACGCCACGGTGCTGCATATTGATATCGATCCCACGTCGATCTCCAAGACCGTCCCGGCGGATGTGCCGATCGTCGGCGACGCGCGCCAGGTGCTTGACCAGATGTTTGATCTGCTTGAGCAGGAAGAGAGCCAGCAGCCGCTGGATGAGATCCGCGACTGGTGGCAGCAGATCGAACAGTGGCGTTCCCGTCACTGTCTGCAATACGACACGCAAAGCGGCAAGATCAAACCACAGGCGGTAATCGAGGCTATCTGGCGCCTGACCAACGGTGATGCTTACGTGACTTCCGACGTTGGACAGCATCAGATGTTCGCCGCGCTCTATTATCCATTCGATAAACCACGGCGTTGGATTAACTCCGGCGGCCTCGGCACGATGGGCTTTGGCCTGCCAGCGGCACTGGGCGTGAAGATGGCGCTACCGCAAGAAACCGTTATCTGCGTGACCGGCGATGGCAGCATCCAGATGAACATTCAGGAGCTTTCCACCGCCCTGCAGTATGAACTGCCGGTGCTGGTGCTGAACCTGAATAACCGCTACCTCGGAATGGTAAAGCAGTGGCAGGATATGCTCTATTCTGGCCGCCATTCGCAGTCCTATATGGAATCGCTGCCGGACTTCGTTCGCGTCGCCGAGGCTTATGGCCACGTTGGTATTCGTATCAGCGAGCCGCAAGAGCTGGAAGCGAAGCTGGCGGAAGCCCTGGAGCAGGTGCGTAATAATCGTCTGGTGTTCGTTGATGTTACGGTTGATGGTAGCGAGCATGTTTATCCCATGCAGATCCGCGGCGGCGGCATGGACGAAATGTGGTTGAGCAAAACGGAGAGAACCTGATTATGCGCCGGATATTATCTGTATTACTGGAGAACGAATCGGGAGCGTTATCCCGGGTGATCGGCCTCTTTTCGCAGCGCGGCTACAATATTGAAAGCCTGACGGTAGCGCCAACCGACGATCCGACGTTGTCCCGCATGACCATCCAGACGGTGGGCGACGAAAAAGCCATTGAGCAGATTGAAAAGCAATTACATAAGCTGGTGGACGTGCTGCGGGTCAGCGAACTGGGTCAGGGCTCCCACGTCGAACGTGAAATCATGCTGGTGAAAGTGCAGGCCAGCGGTTATGGCCGCGAAGAGGTGAAACGCAACACCGAGATCTTCCGTGGGCAGATCATTGACGTCACGCCATCTATTTATACCGTGCAGTTGGCCGGAACCAGCGATAAGCTGGATGCGTTCCTGGCTTCTTTACGCGATGTCGCGCGCATTGTTGAAGTGGCGCGATCCGGAGTAGTCGGCCTGTCGCGCGGCGATAAAATCATGCGCTAACCCCTGACAAACTGACGTAAAAACAGCCCGACACGAACTGTCGGGTTATTTTTTTGCGAATTCCGTAGGAACTGTGGACGAAAGCGGTTGCCGCGCTATCTATTCTGCGTTTAGATGTTATAAAAATGGAACTCTATACTCTAATGAGTATGTCTATTTAATGGTTGTTTTTTGTACTTCTTACCCAAGGGGCAATTGTGAAACTGGATGAAATCGCCCGGCTGGCCGGTGTTTCAAGAACCACCGCGAGCTATGTGATTAATGGCAAAGCGAAGCAGTATCGCGTCAGCGATAAAACGGTCGAGAAGGTGATGGCGGTGGTGCGCGAGCACAACTACCACCCGAATGCGGTCGCTGCTGGCCTGCGCGCAGGACGCACGCGTTCAATCGGTCTGGTGATCCCGGATCTCGAAAATACCAGTTATACCCGTATTGCGAACTATCTGGAGCGCCAGGCGCGTCAGCGCGGCTACCAGTTGCTGATCGCCTGCTCGGAAGATCAGCCGGATAACGAAATGCGCTGTATTGAGCATCTGCTGCAGCGTCAGGTGGATGCAATTATCGTTTCGACTTCGCTGCCGCCGGAGCACCCGTTCTATCAGCGCTGGGCGAACGATCCTTTCCCGATTGTCGCGCTCGACCGCGCGCTCGATCGTGAACACTTTACCAGCGTCGTCGGCGCCGATCAGGACGACGCTGAGATGCTTGCCGCCGAGCTGCGCAAATTCCCCGGTGACCGATTGCTCTATCTGGGAGCGCTGCCGGAGCTGTCGGTGAGCTTCCTGCGCGAGCAGGGGTTCCGTTCAGCCTGGAAAGACGACCCGCGCGAGGTGAACTTCCTCTATGCCAACAGCTATGAACGCGAAGCCGCGGCCCAGCTGTTTGAAAAGTGGCTGGAAACGCATCCGATGCCGCAACTGCTGTTCACCACCTCTTTCCCGCTGCTGCAGGGGGTGATGGATGTCACGCTGCGCCGTGAGGGCAAACTGCCATCTGAGCTGGCCATCGCCACCTTCGGTGATAACGAACTGCTCGACTTCCTGCAGTGCCCGGTGCTGGCGGTCGCGCAGCGTCATCGCGACGTTGCCGAGCGCGTTTTAGAGATTGTACTGGCAAGCCTGGATGAACCACGTAAGCCGAAACCGGGCTTAAGTCGTATACGTCGTAACCTCTATCATCGCGGAAGTTTGAATCGTCGCTGATTCATTTGCGAAAAAAGGTTAAGATTCTTCGTAGGTTATTCGCCAGATGGATCAGCATCTGGCGATATTCCATACAATTTACGTAGAGATTCGTAAATCTATTCGCTTTCAGACAAATCCCTAAACTTCTTTACGCCTTATTTTGTTTTATTCTGGAGCAGGCTTTTTTTGTATCCAAATGGTGCAAGAAAAAGCGCAGCGGCATTAATTTGAATTGTTTTGTTACATTCTTCGTAATAATTGCTGAATTAACAATCGCTTTATCCCACCTTCCCCGCCGCTGAGAGCGTCAGGCCGCGGCACAAGTGCTTCTCCGTCCACAACCGGCACTGTTAACGGACATCAGAATGACCTAAAATGCCGCTCGCGTCGCAAACTGACACTTTATATTTTCCCGTTGAAGATATTTTGTCGTTTTTAACTGTTACGGGTTTGTTGGTTATTTTCTTACACGTATTCATAACGTTAATTTGCCTCGTTTGTTGGTGATTTATTCATCAGGGCTAATATCGGCTGTAAATAATGGGTTTTTGCGCTCCGTTGGCATTAGTGCTGGCTTGACAAGCTTTTCCTCCGCTCCGTAAACTCCTTTAGGTGGGAATTTGTGGGGTAAAGTGGCGAAAAGGGGTGAGGCTGGCATGTTCCGTGGAGCAACGTTAGTCAATCTCGACAGTAAAGGCCGTTTGGCCGTACCGACGCGCTACCGCGACGGGCTGATCGAGGATGCTTCTGGTCAAATGGTATGCACCATTGACATTCATCACCCGTGCCTGCTGCTTTATCCTTTGCCTGAATGGGAAATCATCGAGCAAAAATTGTCGCGTTTGTCGAGCATGAATCCCGTTGAGCGGCGCGTACAGCGCCTGCTTTTGGGGCATGCCAGCGAATGTCAGATGGATAGCGCCGGACGATTGCTAATCGCGCCGGTGCTGCGGCAACATGCCGGGCTGACAAAAGAAGTGATGCTGGTCGGACAGTTTAATAAATTTGAACTGTGGGATGAAACGACCTGGTATCAACGGGTCAAGGAAGATATCGACGCTGAGCAGTCCGCTACCGGTGAACTGTCGGAGCGCCTGCAGGATTTGTCTTTATAAAATGATGGAAAATTTTAAACATACTACGGTACTTCTGGATGAAGCCGTTAACGGCCTGAATATTCGTCCAAATGGTATCTACATTGATGGAACCTTTGGCCGCGGTGGTCACTCGCGTCTGATCCTCTCCCAACTGGGGGCGGAAGGGCGCCTGCTGGCAATCGATCGCGACCCGACGGCTATTGCCGTTGCGCAAACCATCGATGACCCACGCTTTTCCATCGTACATGGTCCTTTCTCGCAGCTGGCTGACTACGTCGCCGAGCGCAATCTTACCGGCAAGATCGACGGTATTCTTCTCGATCTTGGCGTTTCTTCACCGCAGCTGGACGACGCGGAACGCGGGTTCTCCTTTATGCGCGATGGTCCGCTGGACATGCGCATGGATCCGACTCGCGGTCAGTCCGCCGCCGAATGGTTACAGACCGCCGAAGAAGCCGACATCGCCTGGGTAATCAAAACCTTTGGCGAGGAGCGTTTCGGTAAACGTATCGCGCGCGCGATCGTTGAGCGTAACCGCATTGAGCCGATGACCCGTACCAAAGAGCTGGCGGAAGTTATCGCGGCGGCAACGCCGGTGAAAGATAAGCACAAACATCCCGCGACCCGTACCTTCCAGGCGGTGCGCATCTGGGTGAACAGTGAACTGGAGGAGATAGAGCAGGCGCTAAAAAGCTCGCTCGGCGTGCTGGCCCCCGGTGGTCGGCTGTCGATTATCAGTTTCCATTCGCTGGAAGACCGCATTGTGAAGCGCTTTATGCGTGAGCAAAGCCGCGGTCCGCAGGTTCCAGCAGGGATCCCGATGACTGAAGAGCAGCTCAGGAAACTGGGCGGCCGTCAGTTGCGAGCACTAGGCAAGTTGATGCCGGGCGAAGAAGAGGTGGCAGAGAATCCACGCGCCCGTAGTTCAGTGCTGCGTATCGCAGAGAGGACGAACGCATGATCGGCAGAGTGACAGTAGCCTTAAGCAAAGTTAAAGGATCGTTAGGAAGCAACGAGCGCCATGCCTTGCCTGGCGTTATCGGGGACGATCTTCTGCGGTTTGGGAAGCTGCCACTCTGCCTGTTCATTTGCATCATCATAACGGCAGTGACCGTGGTGACGACGGCGCACCATACCCGTCTGTTAACCGCGCAGCGTGAACAATTGGTTCTGGAGCGTGACGCTCTGGATATTGAATGGCGCAACCTGATCCTCGAAGAGAACGCCCTTGGCGATCACAGTCGGGTTGAGCGGATCGCGACAGAGAAGTTGCAGATGCAACACGTTGATCCATCACAAGAAAATATAGTGGTACAGAAATAAGGATTATTGCGACGCATGAAAGCAGCGCCGAAAACGCCAAAAGCAAAACGTCAGGAAGAACAGGCCAACTTTATTAGTTGGCGTTTTGCGTTGCTGTGCGGATGTATTTTAATCGCTCTCGCCTTCCTGCTTGGCCGCGTCGCGTGGCTGCAGGTGGTGAGCCCGGATATGCTGGTGCGTCAGGGAGATATGCGTTCCCTGCGTGTGCAGGAAGTGTCAACCGCGCGTGGCATGATTACCGACCGCTCCGGCCGCCCGCTGGCGGTCAGCGTGCCGGTAAAAGCCATCTGGGCCGACCCGAAAGAGCTGCATGATGCCGGAGGCGTGACGCTCGATAACCGCTGGAAAGCGTTAGCCGATGCGCTGAACATGCCGCTGGACCAGCTGGCATCGCGCATCAACAGCAACCCGCGGATGCGTTTTATCTATCTGGCGCGTCAGGTGAACCCTGACATGGCTGACTACATCAAAAAACTGAAGCTGCCGGGGATTCATCTGCGTGAGGAGTCTCGCCGTTACTATCCGTCAGGCGAAGTAACCGCTCACCTCATTGGCTTCACCAACGTCGATAGCCAGGGGATTGAAGGGGTTGAGAAAAGCTTTGATAAGTGGCTGACCGGCCAGCCGGGCGAGCGTATCGTGCGTAAAGACCGCTATGGTCGCGTGATCGAAGACATTTCTTCCACCGACAGCCAGGCGGCGCATAACCTCGCGCTGAGCATCGACGAGCGCCTGCAGGCGCTGGTTTATCGCGAACTGAATAATGCGGTGGCGTTCAACAAAGCGGAATCAGGCACCGCCGTTTTGGTCGACGTCAACACCGGTGAAGTGCTGGCGATGGCGAATAGCCCGTCGTACAACCCGAATAATTTCGCGGGTACGTCCAAAGATACCATGCGTAACCGCGCCATCACCGACGTATTCGAACCGGGTTCAACGGTCAAACCGATGGTGGTGATGACGGCGCTGCAGCGCGGCATCGTCAATGAAAATACCGTGCTGAACACCATTCCATATCGAATTAACGGCCACGAAATCAAAGACGTGGCGCGCTATAGCGAATTAACCCTGACCGGGGTGCTACAGAAGTCGAGTAACGTCGGCGTTTCTAAGCTGGCGTTAGCGATGCCGTCCTCAGCGTTAGTAGATACTTACTCACGTTTTGGGCTTGGAAAGGCGACCAATTTGGGGTTGGTCGGAGAACGCAGTGGCTTATATCCTCAAAAACAACGGTGGTCTGACATAGAGAGGGCCACCTTTTCTTTCGGCTACGGGCTAATGGTAACTCCGTTACAGTTAGCGCGAGTCTACGCAACGATTGGCAGCTACGGCATTTATCGCCCGCTGTCGATTACCAAAGTTGATCCACCGGTTCCGGGCGAGCGCGTGTTCCCGGAATCACTGGTTCGTACCGTCGTTCATATGATGGAAAGCGTGGCGCTGCCCGGCGGCGGCGGCGTGAAAGCGGCGATCAAAGGCTATCGCATCGCGATTAAAACCGGTACGGCGAAAAAAGTGGGGCCGGATGGCCGCTACATCAACAAATATATTGCTTACACCGCAGGCGTTGCGCCCGCCAGCCACCCGCGTTTCGCGCTGGTGGTGGTGATCAACGACCCGCAGGCAGGTAAATACTACGGTGGCGCCGTTTCCGCGCCGGTATTCGGTGCCATCATGGGCGGCGTATTGCGCACCATGAACGTCGAACCGGATGCGCTGGCAACGGGCGAAAAAAGTGAATTTGTGATTAATCAAGGCGAGGGAACAGGTGGCAGATCGTAATTTGCGCGACCTTCTCGCTCCGTGGGTGCCAAATGCGCCGGAGCGAATTCTGCGAGAGATGACGCTGGACAGCCGCGTAGCGGCGTCCGGCGACCTCTTTGTCGCGGTACAGGGTCATCAGGCGGACGGGCGTCGTTATATCCCGCAGGCGATAGCGCAAGGTGTTGCTGCCATTATTGCTGAGGCGCAGGGCGAGGCCGCAGACGGCGAAGTTCGCGAGATGCACGGCGTGCCGGTCATCTACCTGAGCCAACTAAACGAGCGGTTATCCGCGCTGGCCGGGCGTTTTTACCAACAACCTTCGCAGCAGATGCGTCTGGTGGGCGTCACCGGTACTAACGGTAAAACCACGACTACGCAGCTGTTGGCGCAGTGGGCAAAGCTGCTCGGCGAAACCAGCGCGGTGATGGGTACCGTCGGTAACGGCCTGCTGGATAAAGTGGTGCCGACCGAAAACACCACCGGCTCTGCGGTCGATGTTCAGCACGTGCTTTCCGGCCTGGTAGGGCAGGGGGCGACTTTCGGTGCGATGGAAGTCTCTTCTCACGGGCTGGTTCAGCATCGCGTGGCGGCGCTGCAGTTTGCCGCCTCGGTGTTTACCAACCTGAGCCGTGACCACCTCGACTACCATGGCGACATGGAACATTACGAAGCGGCGAAATGGCTGCTCTATTCCACTCACCATTGCGGCCAGGCCATTGTTAACGCTGACGATGAAGTCGGGCGTCGCTGGCTGGCGAAACTGCCGGATGCGGTGGCGGTGTCGATGGAAGATCATATCAATCCGAACTGCCACGGCCGCTGGCTGAAGGCGACCGCGGTCAACTATCACGACAGCGGCGCGACCATTCAGTTTGACTCGAGCTGGGGCAAGGGCGAAATCGAAAGCCGCCTGATGGGCGCCTTTAACGTCAGCAACCTGCTGCTGGCGCTGGCGACGCTGCTGGCGCTGGGCTATCCGCTGGCGGATCTGCTGAAAACCTCTTCGCGTTTACAGCCGGTGTGCGGCCGTATGGAAGTGTTCAGCGCGCCGGGCAAACCGACCGTGGTGGTTGATTACGCCCATACGCCTGACGCGCTGGAAAAAGCGCTGCAGGCCGCGCGTCTGCACTGCAGCGGCAAGCTGTGGTGCGTCTTCGGCTGCGGCGGCGACCGCGACAAAGGTAAGCGCCCGCTGATGGGCGCTATCGCGGAAGAGTTTGCCGATATCGTGGTCGTGACTGACGATAACCCGCGTACCGAAGAGCCGCGGGCGATTATCAATGACATTCTGGCTGGCATGCTTGATGCCGGGCAGGTGAAGGTGATGGAAGGCCGCGCGGAAGCGGTGACCGGCGCGGTGATGCAGGCGAAAGCGAACGACGTTGTGCTGGTAGCGGGCAAAGGCCACGAAGACTATCAGATAGTCGGCAACCGCCGTCTGGATTATTCCGACCGCGTTACCGTCGCGCGTCTGCTGGGAGCGGTAGCATGATTCGCTTTACATTAAGCCAGCTCGCCGAGATCACCCGCGGCGAACTGCAGGGTAGCGATATCGCTATCGATGACGTGACGTCCGATACCCGCAAAGTCACGGCAGGTTGCCTGTTTGTGGCGCTGAAGGGCGAGCGATTCGACGCGCATGATTTTGCCGAACAAGCGAAAGCGGCGGGCGCAGGCGCGCTGCTGGTTAGCCGCCCGCTGGCCTGCGATTTACCGCAGGTGGTGGTGAAAGATACCCGTCTGGCTTTCGGCGAGTTAGCGGCCTGGGTGCGTCAGCAGGTGCCGACCCGCGTCGTTGCGCTCACCGGTTCGTCCGGTAAGACCTCGGTGAAAGAGATGACCGCGGCGATCCTCAGCCAGTGCGGCAACACGCTGTATACCGCCGGTAATCTGAACAACGATATCGGGGTTCCGATGACGTTGCTGCGTCTGAATAAAGATCACCAGTATGCGGTGATTGAACTCGGCGCCAACCATCAGGGCGAAATCGCCTGGACCGTCAGCCTGACGCGTCCGGAAGCGGCGCTGGTCAACAACCTCGCCGCCGCGCACCTCGAGGGCTTCGGCTCGCTGGCGGGCGTGGCGAAAGCGAAGGGTGAAATCTTTACCGGCCTGCCGCAAAACGGCACCGCGATTTTGAATGCCGACAACAATGACTGGCTGAACTGGCAGAGCGTGATTGGCGATCGCAAAGTGTGGCGCTTCTCGCCGAACGCGGCGAACAGCGACTTCACGGCGACCAACGTGAATATCACCAGTCATGGTACCGAATTTACGCTGCAGACCCCGTTCGGGAATGTCGACGTACTGCTGCCGCTGCCGGGGCGCCATAACATCGCTAACGCGCTGGCGGCAACATCGCTGGCGATGGCGGTCGGCGCCGATCTGGCCGCGGTGAAAACCGGGCTGGCGCAGCTGCAAGCGGTGCCGGGACGTCTGTTCCCGATTCAACTGGCGGAAAACCAGCTGTTGCTGGATGACTCCTACAACGCCAACGTCGGTTCGATGACCGCCGCGGTACAGGTGCTGGCGGAAATGCCGGGCTTCCGGGCGATGGTGGTCGGCGATATGGCGGAGCTCGGCGCTGAAAGCGCGGCCTGTCATCGCGAAGTTGGCGAAGCGGCGAAAGCGGCGGGGCTGGATTGCGTCCTCAGCGTCGGTTCCCTGAGCGCGGATATCAGCAGCGCCAGCGGCGTGGGCGAACATTTTAACGATAAAGCCGCCGTGGTAGCTCGCCTGCGCGAGCTGCTGGCAGAGCATAAAATCATGACCATTTTAGTGAAGGGTTCACGTAGTGCCGCTATGGAAGAGGTAGTACGCGCATTACAGGAGATTGCGACATGTTAGTATGGCTGGCCGAACATCTGGTCAAATATTATTCCGGCTTTAACGTCTTTTCCTATCTGACGTTTCGCGCCATCGTCAGCCTGCTGACCGCGCTGTTCATCTCTCTGTGGATGGGCCCGCGCATGATCGCCCGTCTGCAAAAACTGTCCTTTGGTCAGGTCGTTCGTAACGACGGCCCGGAGTCCCACTTCAGCAAACGCGGTACCCCAACCATGGGCGGGATCATGATCCTTACCGCGATTACCGTTTCCGTCCTGCTGTGGGCCTATCCGTCCAACCCGTACGTCTGGTGCGTGCTGACGGTATTAATCGGCTACGGCATCATCGGGTTTGTCGATGATTACCGTAAAGTCGTGCGCAAAGACACCAAGGGCCTGATTGCCCGCTGGAAGTATTTCTGGATGTCGGTGATTGCGCTGGGCGTAGCGTTCGCGCTGTATCTGGCGGGGAAAGACACCCCGGCGACCGAGCTGGTAGTGCCATTCTTTAAAGACGTGATGCCGCAGCTGGGACTGTTTTACATCCTGCTGGCTTACTTCGTCATCGTCGGTACCGGCAATGCGGTCAACCTGACCGACGGCCTCGACGGCCTGGCGATTATGCCGACCGTCTTCGTCGCCGCCGGCTTTGCGCTGGTGGCGTGGGCCACCGGGAACATGAACTTCGCCAACTACCTGCATATTCCTTATCTGCGTCACGCCGGCGAGCTGGTTATCGTCTGTACGGCGATTGTCGGCGCGGGCCTGGGTTTCCTGTGGTTCAACACCTACCCGGCGCAGGTCTTTATGGGCGATGTCGGTTCGCTGGCGCTCGGCGGCGCGCTGGGCATTATCGCCGTACTGCTGCGCCAGGAATTCCTGCTGGTGATTATGGGCGGCGTTTTCGTCGTGGAAACCCTGTCGGTTATCCTGCAGGTCGGCTCGTTCAAGCTGCGCGGCCAGCGCATCTTCCGTATGGCGCCCATTCACCACCACTATGAACTGAAAGGCTGGCCGGAACCGCGCGTTATCGTGCGCTTCTGGATTATTTCGCTGATGCTGGTGCTGATTGGCCTGGCGACGCTGAAGGTACGTTAATCATGGCAGATTATCAGGGTAAAAAAGTCGTCATTATTGGGCTGGGTATGACCGGCCTGTCATGCGTGGACTTTTTCATGGCGCGCGGCGTAACCCCGCGCGTGATGGATACCCGCGTCGCCCCAGCCGGGCTTGATAAGCTGCCGGAAGCCGTTGAGCGCCACGTGGGCGGTCTTAACGACGATTGGCTGCTGGCGGCGGATCTGATTGTCGCAAGCCCCGGGATTGCCCTTGCGCACCCTTCACTGAGCGCTGCGGCCGACGCTGGCGTGGAAATCGTCGGCGATATCGAGCTGTTTTGCCGCGAGGCGCAGGCGCCGATTATCGCCATTACCGGCTCTAACGGAAAAAGCACCGTCACTACCCTGGTGGGCGAGATGGCGAAGGCGGCGGGCGTGAACGTCGGCGTTGGCGGCAATATCGGCCTGCCGGCGCTGATGTTGCTGGATCCGGCGCGCGAACTGTACGTGCTTGAACTTTCCAGCTTCCAGCTGGAGACGACCTCCAGCCTGAAAGCCGTCGCGGCAACCATCCTCAACGTGACTGAGGACCATATGGACCGCTATCCGCTGGGGCTGCAGCAGTATCGCGCGGCGAAACTGCGGGTCTATGAAAATGCTAAAACCTGCGTGGTGAATGCCGATGATGCGCTGACCATGCCGGTACGCGGCGCTGACGAACGCTGCGTCAGCTTCGGCGTCGATGTTGGCGACTATCACCTTAACCGCCAGCAGGGCGAAACCTGGCTGCGGGTGAAGGGTGAGAAAGTGCTGAACGTGAAGGAAATGACCATCAGCGGCCAGCACAACTACAGCAATGCCCTGGCGGCGCTGGCGCTGGCGGATGCCGCGGGCTTGCCGCGCGCCAGTAGCCTGAAGGCGCTGACCACCTTCACCGGCCTGGCGCACCGTTTCCAGCTGGCGCTGGAGCATAACGGCGTGCGTTGGATCAATGACTCCAAGGCGACCAACGTCGGCAGTACCGAGGCGGCGCTAAACGGCCTGCATCTCGACGGCACGCTGTATCTGCTGTTGGGCGGCGACGGTAAATCCGCCGACTTCACGCCGCTGAAACGCTATCTTGGCGGCGATAACGTTCGTCTGTACTGCTTCGGCCGCGACGGCGCTCAACTGGCGGCGCTGCGTCCGGAAATCGCGGTGCAAACCGAAACCATGGAACAGGCGATGCGGCAGATCGCTTCGCAGGTCAAATCAGGCGATATGGTCTTACTGTCGCCAGCCTGCGCGAGCCTGGACCAGTTTAAAAACTTTGAACAACGGGGTGATGTCTTTACCCGTCTGGCGAAGGAGTTAGGTTGATGCGTTTCTCTCTCCCACGCCTGAAAATGCCACAGCTGGGCCTGCCCCGGTTGAAGCTGCCGCGACTGCCGGGAATGTTTATTTTTGCCTGGCTGTTCGCCGCGCTGAAAGGTTGGGTGATGGGCTCGCGCCCGAAAGATAACGATAGCCTGGTCATGTATGACCGGATGCTGCTGTGGCTGACCTTCGGCCTGGCGGCGATCGGTTTTATCATGGTGACCTCGGCATCAATGCCGGTCGGACAGCGTCTGGCGAACGATCCGTTCCTGTTTGCTAAGCGTGATGGTCTGTACATTGTGCTGGCCTTCGCGCTGGCGATGATTACGCTCCGTCTGCCGATGGAGTTCTGGCAGCGCCACAGTACCGCGATGCTGATCGCCTCGATTGTGATGCTGCTGATCGTACTGGTGGTGGGGAGTTCGGTTAACGGCGCCTCGCGTTGGATCGCGCTCGGGCCGCTGCGTATTCAGCCGGCGGAGTTTACCAAGCTATCGCTGTTTTGCTACATCGCCAACTATCTGGTGCGTAAAGCGGATGAGGTGCGTAACAACCTGCGCGGCTTCTTAAAACCGATGGGCGTGATTTTCGTACTGGCGATTCTGCTGCTGGCGCAGCCTGACCTCGGTACGGTTGTCGTACTGTTCGTGACCACGCTGGCGATGTTGTTCCTGGCCGGCGCCAAGCTCTGGCAGTTTATCGCCATTATCGGCATGGGGATCTCGGCGGTGGTGCTGCTGATCCTCGCCGAACCGTATCGTATTCGCCGCGTCACTTCCTTCTGGAACCCGTGGGAAGACCCGTTTGGCAGCGGCTATCAGCTGACCCAATCGCTGATGGCCTTTGGTCGCGGCGAGATGTGGGGACAGGGCCTCGGCAACTCGGTGCAGAAACTGGAGTATTTACCGGAAGCGCACACCGACTTTATCTTCGCCATTATCGGCGAAGAACTCGGTTATATCGGTGTGGTACTCGCGCTTTTAATGGTATTCTTCGTCGCCTTTCGCGCCATGTCGATTGGTCGCAAAGCGCTGGAGATTGACCACCGCTTCTCCGGCTTCCTGGCCTGTGCAATCGGCGTGTGGTTTAGCTTCCAGGCGTTGGTTAACGTCGGGGCGGCGGCGGGGATGCTGCCGACCAAAGGTCTGACCCTGCCATTGATTAGTTATGGTGGTTCCAGTCTGCTGATTATGTCGACGGCCATTATGTTTTTATTGCGAATTGATTATGAAACGCGCCTCGAGAAAGCGCAGGCGTTTACACGGGGTGTTCGATGAGCGGTCAGGAAAAGCGGTTAATGGTGATGGCGGGCGGCACTGGCGGACACGTGTTCCCGGGGCTGGCGGTCGCGCACCATTTAATGGACCAGGGCTGGCAGGTTCGCTGGCTGGGCACCGCCGATCGTATGGAAGCGGATTTAGTGCCGAAACACGGCATTGATATCGATTTTATCCGCATCTCCGGCCTGCGTGGCAAAGGGCTAAAAGCGCAACTGTTAGCGCCGGTGCGGATCTTCAACGCCTGGCGGCAGGCGCGGGCGATCATGAAACGTTTCCAGCCGGATGTGGTGCTGGGCATGGGCGGTTATGTTTCCGGGCCTGGCGGCCTGGCGGCATGGTCGCTCGGGATCCCTGTGGTGCTGCATGAACAAAACGGCATTGCCGGCCTGACTAATAAATGGCTGGCAAAGATTGCGAAGAAAGTGATGCAGGCGTTTCCCGGCGCCTTCCCGCATGCAGATGTCGTCGGGAATCCGGTGCGTACTGACGTTCTCGCGCTACCGCTGCCGGGACAGCGTCTGGTGGGCCGGCAGGGGCCGATTCGCGTGCTGGTGGTTGGCGGCTCTCAGGGCGCGCGCGTGCTGAACCAGACTATGCCGCAGGTGGCCGCGAAGCTTGGCGATGCGGTGACTATCTGGCATCAGAGCGGGAAAGGCGGCATGGATACCGTGCGCCAGGCGTACGCCGCCGCCGGTCAGCCGCAGCATAAAGTGACTGAGTTTATTGATGATATGGCGGCAGCCTATGCCTGGGCCGATGTGGTTGTTTGTCGTTCCGGCGCGCTGACGGTCAGCGAAATCGCCGCCGCAGGTTTACCGGCATTGTTCGTCCCGTTCCAGCACAAAGATCGTCAGCAGTACTGGAATGCGCTGCCGCTGGAAAAAGCCGGCGCGGCGAAAATTCTCGAACAACCCGAGTTCACGGCGGATGCTGTGGCGGCCACCCTGGCCGGTTGGGATCGGGAAACCCTGATGGATATGGCGGAACGAGCGCGTGGCGCTTCGATTCCGGATGCTACCGAGCGGGTAGCGGAAGAGGTCAGCGCCGTAGCTTTGGCGCGCTAATCGCGGTGATTTTCACCGCCCGAATAAAGAAGTTGATGGCGTAAAGAATGAATACACAAGATTTGGCAAAACTGCGTTCCATAGTGCCCGAGATGCGTCGCGTCCGGCACATTCACTTTGTCGGCATCGGCGGTGCCGGTATGGGCGGTATTGCCGAAGTGTTGGCGAATGAAGGCTACCAGATTAGCGGCTCCGATCTCGCGCCGAATCCGGTGACTCAGCAATTGTCGCAGCTTGGCGCCACCATTTATTTCAACCATCGCCCGGAAAACGTGCGCGATGCCAGCGTTGTCGTGGTGTCCAGCGCGATCTCCGCGGATAACCCGGAAATCGTCGCCGCGCACGAAGCGCGCATTCCGGTGATCCGCCGCGCGGAAATGCTGGCGGAACTCATGCGTTTCCGTCACGGGATTGCGATTGCCGGTACTCACGGCAAAACCACCACCACCGCGATGGTATCCAGCATTTACGCCGAGGCCGGCCTCGATCCGACCTTCGTCAACGGCGGGCTGGTGAAGGCGGCGGGCGTGCATGCCCGTCTTGGCCATAGCCGCTATCTGATTGCGGAAGCGGATGAGAGCGATGCGTCGTTCCTGCATCTGCAGCCGATGGTCGCCATTGTGACCAACATTGAAGCTGACCATATGGATACCTATCATGGCGACTTCGAGAACCTGAAGCAGACCTTTATTAACTTCCTGCACAACCTGCCGTTCTACGGGCGCGCGGTGATGTGCGTGGATGACCCGGTGATTCGTGAACTGCTGCCGCGCGTCGGCCGCCAAATCACCACCTATGGTTTTAGCGATGACGCCGACGTACGCATTGAAGAGTATCGTCAGGTCGGCGCGCAGGGCCATTTCCGCCTGGTACGCCAGGACAAAGAGGTCATGCAGGTGACGCTGAACGCGCCGGGTCGCCACAATGCGCTTAACGCTGCCGCGGCCGTTGCCGTCGCGACGGAAGAGGGCATTGAAGACGAGGCGATTCTGCGCGCGCTGGAAAGTTTCCAGGGCACCGGCCGCCGCTTCGACTTCCTTGGCGAATATCCGCTGGCGGAAGTCAACGGCAAGAGCGGTAGCGCGATGCTAATCGACGATTACGGTCATCACCCGACGGAAGTCGACGCCACTATCAAAGCGGCGCGTGCCGGCTGGCCGGATAAAAATCTGGTGATGGTATTCCAGCCGCACCGTTATACCCGTACTCGCGATCTGTACGATGATTTCGCCAACGTGCTGACCCAGGTCGATGCGCTGCTGATGCTGGATGTGTATCCGGCGGGCGAAGCGCCGATCCCAGGCGCCGATAGCCGCTCGCTGTGCCGTACGATCCGCGGTCGCGGCAAAGTTGACCCGATTCTGGTTTCCGATCCGGCGCAGGCCGCGGAGATGCTGGCGTCGGTATTGACCGGCGACGATCTGGTGCTGGTGCAGGGCGCCGGCAACATAGGAAAAATCGCACGTCACCTGGCTGAAATCAAACTGGTACCGCAAAAAACGGAGGAGGACCGCCATGGCTGATAAAATCGCGGTTCTCTTCGGCGGAACCTCCGCTGAACGTGAAGTCTCGCTGAATTCAGGCGCGGCGGTGTTGGCCGGGCTGCGTGAAGGCGGGGTGGATGCCCACCCGGTCGATCCGCGCGACGTTGATATCACCCAGCTAAAAAACATGGGCTTTCAGAAAGCGTTTATTGCCCTGCACGGGCGCGGCGGCGAAGATGGCACGCTGCAAGGCCTTCTTGAGCTCATTCAACTGCCGTACACCGGTAGTGGCGTAATGGCTTCCGCCATTTCGATGGATAAACTGCGCAGCAAATTACTGTGGCAGGGGGCGGGATTACCGGTCGCGCCGTGGGTTGCATTGACCCGCGCCCAGTTCAACGCAGGACTTTCTGCTGGCGTTAGTGAGCAGATTGCGGCTCTGGGGCTGCCGGTTATCATCAAGCCGAGCCGCGAAGGGTCCAGCGTCGGCATGTCGAAAGTTAGCGAAAGTTGTGCAATGCAGGATGCATTGGCGCTGGCTTTTCAGCATGATGATGAAGTTCTGATTGAGAAATGGCTTAGTGGCCCGGAATTTACCGTCGCTATCGTCGGTGAAGAAATTTTACCGTCAATTCGTATCCAGGCGGCTGGAACCTTCTATGATTATGAGGCGAAGTATCTCTCTGATGAGACGCAATATTTCTGCCCTGGTTTTGAGGAACCTGCCCGCGAGACAGAAATCCAGAGCCTGGTGCTTAAAGCCTGGAATGTTCTGGGTTGCAAAGGATGGGGACGTATTGACGTGATGCTGGACAGCGATGGCCAGTTTTATCTGCTGGAAGCGAACACCTCACCGGGGATGACCAGCCATAGTCTGGTGCCGATGGCGGCCCGCCAGGCGGGGATGAGCTTCTCGCAGCTTGTTGTACGAATTCTGGACCTGGCGGGGTGATATGTCGCAGGCGGCGCTGAATACGCGGAACCAGGAAGAAGAATCGATTGCTTCTTCGCGTCGGAATAATGGAACCCGGCTGGCAGGGATCGTTTTCCTGCTGGCGGTGTTGTGTACCGTGTTGGTCAGCGGATGGATGGTTCTTGGTTGGATGGAAGATGCGCAGCGTCTGCCGTTGTCGAAAATGGTCGTCACCGGCGAACGTCACTACACGCGTAACGATGATATCCGTCAGGCTATTCTGGCGTTGGGCTCGCCGGGCACCTTTATGACTCAGGATGTCAACATCATCCAGAGCCAAATTGAGCGCCTGCCGTGGATTAAACAGGCGAGCGTAAGAAAACAATGGCCCGATGAATTGAAGATTCATCTGGTTGAATATGTGCCGATTGCGCGCTGGAATGATCAACATATGGTAGACGTCGAAGGAAATTCTTTCAGCGTGCCGGCGGATCGTACCAGCAAACAGAACTTACCGATGTTATACGGCCCGGAAGGCAGCGAAAATGAAGTGCTGCAGGGATACCGCGACATGGGACAGGTGCTGGCAAAGAATAAGTTCACGTTGAAAGTGGCGGCAATGACCGCGCGTCGCTCCTGGCAGTTGACGCTTAATAACGATATTAAGCTCAACCTTGGCCGCGGCGACACCATGAAACGGCTTCAGCGCTTTATGGAACTCTACCCGGTTCTTCAGCAGCAGGCACAGACCGACGGCAAACGGATAAGCTACGTTGATTTGCGCTATGACTCGGGTGCGGCGGTAGGTTGGGTACCTGCTCCCGTAGAGGAAAATAATCAACAACAGAATCAGGCACAGGCAGAACAACGATGATCAAGGCGACGGACAGAAAACTGGTAGTTGGACTGGAGATTGGCACCGCGAAGGTTGCCGCTTTAGTAGGGGAAGTTCTGCCCGACGGTATGATTAATATCATTGGCGTGGGCAGTTGCCCATCGCGCGGCATGGATAAAGGCGGGGTGAATGACCTCGAGTCGGTAGTGAAATGCGTACAGCGCGCTATCGACCAGGCTGAACTGATGGCCGATTGCCAGATCTCATCAGTGTATCTGGCGCTTTCAGGTAAGCATATTAGCTGTCAAAATGAGATTGGCATGGTGCCTATCTCCGAAGAAGAGGTGACGCAGGATGACGTGGAAAACGTCGTTCATACCGCGAAATCGGTACGCGTACGCGACGAACATCGCGTTCTGCACGTCATCCCGCAGGAATACGCCATCGACTACCAGGAAGGCATTAAAAATCCGGTAGGGTTATCCGGCGTGCGTATGCAGGCGAAGGTACATCTGATTACCTGCCATAACGATATGGCGAAAAACATTGTTAAAGCGGTTGAACGTTGTGGTCTGAAAGTTGACCAACTTATTTTCGCCGGTTTAGCGGCCAGTTATTCCGTATTAACGGAAGACGAACGTGAGCTGGGTGTCTGCGTCGTGGACATCGGCGGTGGTACAATGGATATCGCCGTGTATACCGGCGGCGCGCTGCGTCACACCAAAGTGATCCCTTACGCGGGCAACGTGGTGACCAGCGATATCGCCTATGCCTTCGGTACGCCGCCGAGCGACGCCGAAGCCATCAAGGTTCGTCACGGTTGCGCATTAGGTTCAATCGTCGGTAAAGACGAAAACGTGGAAGTACCGAGCGTGGGCGGACGTCCGCCGCGCAGCCTGCAGCGTCAGACGCTGGCAGAGGTGATTGAACCGCGTTATACCGAACTGCTCAATCTGGTTAACGAAGAAATCCTGCAGCTGCAGGAACAGCTCCGTCAGCAAGGGGTCAAACACCATCTGGCGGCGGGGATTGTATTAACCGGCGGCGCCGCGCAAATTGAAGGCCTGGCGGCCTGCGCGCAGCGCGTGTTCCATACGCAGGTGCGCATTGGCGCGCCTCTGAACATCACCGGTTTAACGGATTACGCTCAGGAGCCGTACTATTCGACGGCGGTTGGGCTGCTGCACTACGGAAAAGAGTCACATCTCAGTGGTGAAGCAGAAGTAGAAAAACGCGTGACGGCGTCAGTGGGCTCGTGGATTAAGCGACTCAACAGCTGGCTGCGAAAAGAGTTTTAATTTTTTAAGAGAACGCAGACAATTAGCGTTCTCAGGCGACAGGCACAAGACGGAGAGAAACTATGTTTGAACCTATGGAACTGACCAACGACGCGGTGATTAAAGTCATCGGCGTCGGTGGCGGCGGCGGTAATGCCGTTGAACACATGGTGCGCGAGCGCATTGAGGGTGTTGAATTCTTCGCGGTGAACACCGATGCGCAGGCGCTGCGTAAAACGGCTGTTGGCCAGACTATCCAGATCGGTAGCGGTATTACCAAAGGTCTGGGTGCAGGCGCGAACCCGGAAGTGGGCCGTAATGCGGCTGACGAAGACCGTGAAGCGCTGCGCGCTGCGCTTGATGGCGCGGACATGGTCTTTATCGCGGCGGGTATGGGCGGCGGTACCGGTACCGGTGCGGCGCCAGTGGTCGCGGAAGTGGCGAAGGATCTGGGTATCCTGACCGTTGCGGTCGTCACTAAGCCATTTAATTTCGAAGGCAAGAAGCGCATGGCGTTTGCTGAGCAGGGGATCACCGAGCTGTCCAAGCACGTTGACTCACTGATCACCATCCCGAACGACAAGCTGTTGAAAGTACTGGGCCGCGGTATCTCTCTGCTCGACGCTTTCGGCGCGGCAAACGACGTACTGAAAGGCGCGGTGCAGGGTATTGCCGAACTGATTACCCGTCCGGGTCTGATGAACGTCGACTTCGCGGACGTCCGTACCGTGATGTCGGAAATGGGCTACGCGATGATGGGCTCCGGCGTGGCGAGCGGTGAAGACCGTGCGGAAGAAGCGGCTGAAATGGCTATCTCTTCTCCGCTGCTGGAAGATATCGATCTGTCCGGCGCGCGCGGCGTTCTGGTCAACATCACCGCTGGCTTCGACCTGCGTCTGGATGAGTTCGAAACCGTTGGTAACACTATCCGCGCCTTTGCTTCGGATAACGCGACCGTGGTTATCGGTACCTCTCTGGACCCGGATATGAACGACGAGCTGCGCGTAACCGTTGTTGCCACCGGTATCGGTATGGACAAGCGTCCGGAAATTACCCTGGTGACCAACAAACAGGTACAGCAGCCGGTAATGGATCGCTACCAGCAGCACGGTATGGCTCCATTAACGCAAGAGCAGAAACCGGTGGCGAAAGTGGTGAACGACAATACGCCGCAAACCGCGAAAGAGCCGGATTATCTGGATATTCCAGCTTTCCTGCGTAAGCAAGCCGATTAAGAATTGGCTGGAAGTTGGGCATCTGCGCTCTTTGTGCTAAACTGCCCTGCCGAATGTATAGTACACTTCGGTTGGATAGGTAACTTGGCGAGATTATACGATGATCAAACAAAGGACTCTTAAACGTATTGTTCAGGCGACTGGTGTCGGTTTGCATACCGGCAAGAAAGTCACGCTGACTTTACGCCCTGCGCCGGCAAATACCGGGGTCATCTATCGTCGCACCGACTTGAATCCACCGGTTGATTTTCCGGCTGATGCCAAATCTGTGCGTGATACCATGCTCTGTACTTGCCTGGTGAACGAGCATGACGTGCGGATTTCTACAGTCGAGCACTTAAATGCCGCACTGGCTGGCCTGGGCATCGACAACATTATTGTTGAAGTCGATGCGCCGGAAATCCCGATTATGGACGGTAGCGCCGCTCCGTTCGTTTATCTGTTGCTGGATGCCGGCATCGATGAACTGAACAGCGCCAAGAAATTTGTGCGTATCAAAGAGACGGTTCGCGTTGAAGATGGCGACAAATGGGCTGAGTTTAAGCCGTATAATGGTTTTTCGTTGGACTTTACCATCGACTTTAACCATCCGGCGATCGACTCCAGCACCCAACGCTATGCGCTGAACTTCTCGGCCGATGCGTTCATGCGTCAGATTAGCCGTGCTCGTACTTTCGGTTTCATGCGTGATATCGAATATCTGCAGTCCCGTGGCCTGTGCCTGGGCGGCAGCTTCGATTGTGCCATCGTTGTTGACGATTATCGCGTACTGAACGAAGACGGTCTGCGCTTTGAAGATGAATTTGTTCGCCACAAAATGCTGGATGCGATCGGTGACCTGTTTATGTGTGGTCACAACATTATCGGCGCATTCACGGCGTTCAAATCCGGTCACGCGTTAAATAACAAACTGCTACAGGCTGTTCTGGCAAAACAGGAAGCCTGGGAGTATGTGACCTTCGAAGACGACGCAAAACTGCCGCTGGCATTCCGCGCACCGTCAATGGTTCTGGCGTAAGCCTGACCATTCAGTAAATTCGACTGGTAACCTGGTACTCTCTCCGTCCAGGGAACCAGTCGTTTTTCTTTTTAGCCTCCCTAAACCGCTTTTCACTGTGTTTCGCCGGCAATAATATGTGCGCGTTCGCTGCTTTATTAAGCGTTTTCCCGCAGCATTAGCGTTCATTCCTGCTGTCTCGGCGCGGTATTAATGTTAGTATTTGGGCGCAAAATTTTTCTCTGGGTTGCTTTATCCTGTCGATTTCAGGCTGTACTGCGAAGACCGCCAATAAAATGGACCGCCTGAAAGGACGCAGGAATACCAACTAAAGGTAAAGAAAGTGAGTGGATTGCTGACGCGTTGGCGACAGTTTGGCAGACGGTATTTTTGGCCGCATCTCCTGTTGGGGATGGTCGCGGCTAGCCTCGGCCTGCCTGCGCTTAACAACAGCCACGAAACCACTACGCCGGCGAAAGCCACGGCCAGCAACCATAATCCGAATAAAGTTAACTTCTCCCAGCTGGCGCTGCTGGAGGCCAATCGTCGGCCGAACTTTACCGTCGATTACTGGCATCAGCATGCGATTCGCACCGTCATTCGCCATCTGTCGTTTGCGATGGCGCCGCAGGCTTTGCCGGTGGCGGAAGAATCATCGCCGCTGCAGGCCCAGCATCTGGCCCTGCTCGATACGCTCAGCGCGCTGCTGACCCAGGACAGCAAACCGCCGGTGGTTATCCGCCAGGCGGCTTATATCCCTTCTTCTTACTCTGCCTTCCGCGTCAGCGCCTGGATAAGCCAGGTAGCGGGGATCCGCGCAGGGCCTCAACGTCTCAGCTGAAAATAAACACGGACCATCCTATTTTTTTGACTCCGCACCGCGGGGCGTTTGAGATTTTATTATGCTAATTAAAATGTTAACTAAAGTGTTCGGTAGCCGTAACGACCGTACGCTGCGTCGTATGCGCAAAGTCGTCAACATCATCAACGGTATGGAACCGGCGATGGAAAAGCTCTCTGATGACGAGCTGAAAGCCAAAACCGGAGAATTCCGCGCGCGTCTGGAGAAAGGTGAAAGCCTGGAAAGCCTGATCCCGGAAGCGTTTGCCGTGGTGCGTGAAGCGAGTAAACGCGTCTTCGGCATGCGCCACTTCGACGTGCAGCTGCTGGGCGGTATGGTACTGAACGACCGCTGCATCGCGGAAATGCGTACCGGTGAAGGTAAAACCCTGACCGCGACGTTACCGGCGTACCTTAACGCGCTGACCGGTAAAGGCGTTCACGTCGTTACCGTCAACGACTATCTGGCGCAGCGTGACGCCGAAAACAACCGTCCGCTGTTTGAATTCCTTGGTATGAGCGTGGGCATCAATATGTCCGGCCTGCCTGCGCCGGCGAAGCGTGAAGCCTACGCGGCCGACATCACTTACGGCACCAACAACGAATACGGCTTCGACTACCTGCGCGATAACATGGCGTTCAGCCCGGAAGAGCGCGTACAGCGTAAACTGCACTATGCGCTGGTGGATGAGGTGGACTCCATCCTGATCGACGAAGCGCGTACGCCGCTGATCATTTCCGGCCCGGCTGAAGACAGCTCCGAAATGTATCGCAAGGTAAACAAAATTATTCCGCACCTGATCCGCCAGGAAAAGGAAGACTCCGACACCTTTACCGGTGAAGGCCACTTCTCCGTAGATGAGAAAGCTCGCCAGGTTAACCTGACCGAACGCGGTCTGGTACTTATTGAAGAGCTGTTGGTGCAGGAAGGCATCATGGAGGAAGGCGAATCACTGTATTCTCCGACCAACATCATGCTGATGCACCATGTTACCGCCGCGCTGCGCGCCCACGCGCTGTTTACCCGCGACGTTGACTACATCGTGAAAGATGGCGAAGTCATCATCGTCGATGAACACACCGGCCGTACGATGCAGGGGCGTCGCTGGTCCGATGGCCTCCACCAGGCGGTAGAAGCCAAAGAAGGGGTGGAGATCCAGAATGAGAACCAGACTCTGGCATCCATCACCTTCCAGAACTACTTCCGCCTGTACGAGAAACTGGCGGGGATGACCGGTACCGCGGATACCGAAGCCTTTGAATTCAGCTCCATCTATAAACTGGATACCGTTGTCGTCCCGACTAACCGTCCGATGATCCGTAAGGATATGGCGGATCTGGTCTACATGACCGAAGCGGAAAAAATCCAGGCGATTATCGAGGATATTAAAGATCGTACCGCTGCCGGTCAGCCGGTGCTGGTCGGTACTATCTCAATCGAAAAATCTGAAGTGGTTTCCCGTGAACTGACGAAAGCCGGCATCAAGCACAACGTCCTGAACGCCAAGTTCCACGCCAGCGAAGCGGATATCGTCGCCCAGGCGGGTTATCCGGCTGCGGTTACCATCGCCACCAACATGGCGGGCCGTGGTACCGATATTATGCTCGGCGGTAGCTGGCAGGCAGAAGTCGCCGCGCTGGAAAATCCAACGCCGGAGCAGATTGAAAAAATCAAAGCTGACTGGCAGGTGCGCCACGATGCGGTCCTGGCCGCAGGCGGTCTGCACATCATCGGTACCGAGCGTCATGAATCCCGTCGTATCGATAACCAGCTGCGTGGCCGTGCTGGCCGTCAGGGTGATGCCGGTTCTTCCCGCTTCTATCTGTCGATGGAAGATGCTCTGATGCGTATCTTCGCCTCCGATCGCGTATCCGGCATGATGCGTAAACTGGGGATGAAGCCGGGCGAAGCTATCGAGCACCCGTGGGTGACCAAAGCGATTGCCAACGCCCAGCGTAAAGTGGAAAGCCGCAACTTCGACATTCGTAAACAGCTGCTGGAATATGATGACGTCGCCAACGATCAGCGTCGCGCTATCTATACCCAGCGTAACGAGCTGTTGGATATCTCCGACGTGAGCGAAACCATCAACAGCATCCGCGAAGACGTCTTCAAAGCCACTATTGATGCGCATATCCCGCCGCAGTCGCTGGAAGAGATGTGGGATATTGAAGGCCTGCAGGAACGTCTGAAAAACGACTTCGACCTTGAGCTGCCAATCAAAGAGTGGCTGGATAAAGAGCCGGAGCTGCACGAAGAGACCCTGCGTGAACGTATTCTGCAGAGCGCGGTAGAAACCTACCAGCGTAAAGAAGAAGTGGTCGGCGCCGAAATGATGCGTCACTTCGAGAAAGGCGTCATGCTGCAAACGCTGGATTCCTTGTGGAAAGAGCACCTGGCGGCGATGGACTACCTGCGCCAGGGTATCCATCTGCGCGGCTACGCGCAGAAAGATCCGAAGCAGGAGTACAAGCGCGAATCCTTCTCGATGTTTGCCGCTATGCTCGAATCGCTGAAGTATGAAGTTATCAGCACGCTGAGCAAGGTACAGGTGCGGATGCCGGAAGAAGTCGAAGAGATGGAACAGCAACGTCGCGAAGAGGCAGAGCGTCTCGCGCAGATGCAGCAGCTGAGCCATCAGGATGACGATACACTGGCTGCCGCCTCGCTGGCTGAACAGACCGGCGACCGTAAAGTCGGGCGTAACGATCCGTGCCCGTGCGGTTCCGGTAAAAAATACAAACAGTGCCACGGCCGTCTGAGCTAAGGGCTGATAAAAAGAAAACCAGGGCGCAGATTTCTGCGCCTTTTTTATGGAGCTGTTTCAATGAAAAAACTGCAAATCGCCGTCGGGATAATTCGCAATCCGCAAGGCGAAATTTTTATTACCCAGCGTGCTGCAGACGCGCATATGGCCAATAAACTGGAATTCCCCGGCGGCAAAATAGAATCAGGTGAGACGCCGGAACAGGCGCTGGTACGTGAACTGCAGGAAGAGGTCGGGATTACGGTGACGACGTCCACGTTGTTCGACAAACTGGAGTATCAATTCCCGGATCGCCATATCACGCTATGGTTCTTCCTGGTGGAAAACTGGCAAGGCGAGCCGTGGGGCAAAGAAGGACAACCGGGGCAGTGGATGGCGCAGCAGGCGTTGGATCCGCAGGCATTTCCGCCGGCGAACGAGCCGATAATTAATAAACTTATTACGCTTGCCTGAGCGCCGGGCAACCCGGCGCAGGCCTGAAACGCTAATCCGGAACGTCCCGGATTAGCGATAGGAAAGGTTACTGCTGCGGCTCGCTCCAGTCATCGCTGTCGGATAAGTCGCCGGAACTGGGGATACGTTTCTCTTCCGCCGCCCACTCGCCAAGATCGATCAGCTGGCAGCGCTTCGAGCAAAACGGGCGAAACGGGCTTTGCTCGCTCCAGACGACGTTTTTACCGCAGGTTGGGCAGTTAACGATAGTCTCTTCTGACATAGTGTCTCCTTAGCAACAAGCCAGTTCAAAATCAAAGCGTTCCGGCACGATACCATGCTCGCTGTCCAGCGGCAGGAAGCGGATGGCGAAGCGGCTTTTATGGCCGGAAATTTGCGGGTATAGCTGGCTTGCGAGATCCAGGCGCAGGCGCAGCAGATCGGCATCGTCGCCATTATCCTGATAAAAGCCATTGAGGCTGGTCTGCTTACGGAAAGGCGCGGAGTTACGAATCAAATCAAGGATCAGCTCCAGCGACTGCATCAGCGGCGTCAGGCTCGCTAACCATTTTGCCACCTGCTCATCGCGATACTCTTGCGGCATATGCAGCCAGATATGCAGAGTTGGCAAATCAAAGCCGCAACAGCCGCCAGGGATGCTCAGACGCTGGCGCACCAGGCCAATCAGCCGATCTTCACGAAGAAACTGGCCAATACGCGGAGCGGAGATCAAGGTGCTGCCGGACAGTTTGAGCTGCTGACGTAGGGCTTCAATACGCTGCTGATCGACGCCGGGCACTTCGGCCCAGGTTTGTAATTTCCGCTGTTGTCGCTCCAGCTCTTTCAGCAAATCGGTACGCACTTCGCCACGTTCCAGCACGTCCAGTAGATCGCCGGTATTGCGGAAAAAATGGAGAGCGTCCGCGTAGCTGGCAATGGCCGGGCGGGAAGAGAGCTGCTGAAATAAAAATTCAATGCGCAGCCAGGTGCGCATTTTCTCATTGAGCGGATGTTCGAAGAGAACAGGGGTATGCATTACGGTTTTTCCTGTGAGGCGGCCTGCGATGCCAGCATTAAATACTTATCGTGCAGGCGGGCGACGTGGGATGCGACGGCATCCGCGGAGCCCATGTTTTCAATAACATCATCCGCTGCGGCAAGACGCTGTTCGCGCGTCGCCTGGGCGGCAAGAATATGTTCAGCGTGTTCACGACTGACCCCATCGCGGCGTATGGTGCGCTCGATTTGCGTCTCTTTTGGCACATCGACAACCAGTATGCGATCGGCTTTATCGGTCAGGCGGTTTTCGACCAGCAAGGGTACGACCCAGAGGAGATAAGGTGAGGTTGAGGCCTGCATCTGACGGCGCGTTTCTTGCTGAATCAGCGGATGCAGCAGCGCGTTAAGCCAGGCCTTGTCCTCGCTATGAGCAAAAATGCGTTCGCGTAAGCGGCGGCGATTCAGACTGCCATCGTCGTTGATCATCTGTGGACCAAACCTTTCAGCGATAGCAAGCAGGGCGGGAGTACCGGGCTCTACAACCTGACGCGCAATAATATCGGCGTCGATGACGGTTACGCCCAGGTGAGCAAATTCGTCGGCGACGGTACTTTTACCGCTACCGATGCCGCCTGTTAACGCTACCGTATACCCCATACACTTCAATCCCGATGTCACATTATTGTTCAAAACCCTGGCGATTCACCGCGCCATTCAGACCCAGAGGATAGCTTAATCAAGATTTTGTTAAATCGAAAAAGTATCCATAATGTGAATTGTGATTCACTTTATATATAAAAAACAATTGGTTAAAAATGACGCAATGGTAAGGAAAGCACACGAACGTGTTTTTCGCTATTCACCAGGTAAATTTTAACGATTGTAGCGTAAAAAAAGTGAAAATCGCAGTCTTGCGCGGCTATGATTCGTGCGTATGATAGCGTCACTGGAGTTGTGCTCTCACATTAATGCAATTAACCCCAGGAATTCGCACATGCGTATTGAAGAAGATCTGAAGCTAGGTTTTAAAGACGTTCTTATCCGCCCGAAACGCTCTACCCTCAAAAGCCGTTCTGATGTTCAACTGGAACGTGAATTCACCTTTAAGCATTCAGGCCAGACCTGGTCCGGCGTACCGATTATCGCTGCTAACATGGATACCGTCGGTACCTTCAGCATGGCGAAAGCCTTGTCCGCTTTTGGAATTCTGACCGCCGTGCACAAACACTACAGCGTTGAAGAATGGCAGGCGTTTGTGCAGAGCGAGTCCGCAGAAGTGCTGCAGCATGTGATGGTTTCCACCGGTACCTCTGACGCGGACTTTGAAAAAACTCAGCAGATCCTGACCCAGAATCCACAGCTGAACTTCGTCTGCATAGACGTGGCTAACGGCTACTCTGAACACTTCGTTCAGTTTGTGGCGAAAGCGCGCGCCGCCTGGCCACAAAAAACCATTATCGCCGGCAACGTGGTGACCGGTGAAATGTGTGAAGAACTGATTCTCTCCGGCGCTGATATCGTTAAAGTGGGCATTGGCCCTGGCTCCGTCTGTACTACCCGCGTGAAAACCGGCGTTGGCTACCCGCAGCTGTCTGCGGTGATTGAATGTGCCGATGCCGCGCACGGTCTCGGCGGCCAGATCATCAGCGACGGCGGCTGCACCATGCCGGGTGATGTTGCGAAAGCTTTTGGCGGCGGTGCCGATTTTGTCATGCTCGGCGGGATGCTGGCGGGTCACGAAGAGAGCGGCGGTACCGTGGTTGAAGAGAACGGTGAAAAATTCATGCTGTTTTACGGTATGAGCTCTGAATCGGCGATGACTCGCCACGTCGGCGGCGTCGCGAAATATCGTGCCGCGGAAGGTAAAACCGTTAAGTTGCCGCTGCGCGGCCCGGTTGATAATACCGCGCGTGATATCCTCGGCGGCCTGCGTTCAGCATGCACCTATGTTGGCGCTTCCCGCCTGAAAGAGCTGACCAAACGTACAACCTTTATCCGCGTACAAGAACAAGAGAACCGCGTGTTCAACAGCCTGTAATGACGATGGCTGGCGCTCTGGCGCCAGCCATTAACTCCCCATTGTGCCCAGCGCGTCCCCCAGATGAAAAACAGGTAGGTACATCGCTATCACCAGCACACCGACGATCGTTCCGGTCACCACCAGCAGTATTGGCTCCAGCAGCGTCGCCAGATTATCCACCTGCTGATGAGTTTGCTCGCTATGATGGCGCGCCAGGTTATCGAGCATCGTATCCAGCGCTCCAGAAGCCTCGCCGGTACGAATGAGCTGCAGGCACAGCGAGGTAAATCCGCCACAATTCGTCAGCGCCTGCCAGATTGGTTGGCCATGGATAATCTCTGCGCGCGCCTGTGCAATCCGCTGCCGCCATAGCGGGCAGCCCAAGGTTTCCTCGACGCTCTCCAGCCCCTGGACAAAGCTTATACCCGCGCTTTGGGTCAGTGAAAGAATGGTAAATATCTGGCTCAGTTGCTGACCGTTGATCAGCCGACCCGCTATTGGAATCGCGTGAAATAATCTTTGCCTTAACAGCAGCCAGCGTGGCCGACGCCGGGCTAGCCGGTTGAGAAAAAGTAGAATAGCAAAAAGAGGCGGCAGCAAGGGCCAGTAGCGGGCTAACGCGTCGCCAAGGTGAATGACCATTTGCGTCAGCAAGGGGAGCGGCGTGTTGAAGGTCCGATAGATGGCGGTAAATTCAGGCAGAACGAAAAACAGCATCGCCACGACCAGCGCCAGCGCTAATGTCAGGATAACGATCGGATAGCGCAGCGCCTTCTTTACCTTTTCTGTCAGACGCTGTTGTTCTTGCTGCTGTTGCGCGAGTTGAAAGCAGCAGCGTTCCAGCTTACCGGTGAGCTCGCCGGTGCGGATCATCGCCAGATAGAGCGGAGGGAAGACCTGCGGCCATTGCGCCAGGCCGCTGGAGAGAGAAACGCCATTTGCCAGTTCCTGCGCCAGCACTCGTAGCAACGCCTGCCACTGTTTGTGCGGCTGTTGTTGGGCCAGCAGCTCCAGCCCTTCAGCCAGCGGTAAACCAGCCTGCAGCAGCGTGGCAAGCTGGCGGATAACCTCACCGCTGTAGCGCGGGCGCCACAGCGAATTCTGTACCGTTTTACGCCGTAGCGCCAGCGGCAGGATCCGCTGCTGTTCCAGTGATGCCAGCGCCTGCCCACGCGTTTCTTGCCACAGGGCGCCCTCGCACATCATTCCTTGCTTATTCATCCCCCGCCACTGCCAAAGCTGCTTAGTCGCCATGTGGGATCCCCAGAACGCGCACGACTTCTTCCAGGCTGGTCAACCCGCGCTCCACCGCTTCACAGCCGCTTTCAAACAGTGTCATCATGCCGGCTTCGCGGGCCAGCGTTTCGATTTCCGCCGCGCTGAGATCGCGATTAATGGCCTGACGCAGCGCGCTATCCACCGGCAGCAGTTCGAATAAGGCCAGGCGGCCGTAGTAACCGTGGTAGCACTGTGGGCAGCCAACCGCCAGCCAGCCGGGTAATGGGCGTGGCCAAAGACTGTGCGGCACCTCGGTAGGGCGGCCGCCATCGCGCCGGCAGTGGGGACACAGTTTTCGCACCAGCCGCTGGGCGACTACCAGCGATAGCGCCGAGGAGATCATCCAGCGCGCTACGCCCATTTGTTGCAGGCGAATTAACGTTTCGCTGGTGGAGTTAGTATGCAATGTAGAGAGCACCAGATGCCCGGTTTGTGCGGCTTTAATGGCGATTTCCGCGGTTTCGGCATCGCGAATTTCTCCGACCATGACGATATCCGGATCCTGACGCAGCAGCGCCCGCAGGACGCTCTGGAAGGTAAGCCCGGATCGCGGGTTGATCTGCGTTTGGTTGAGCCCGGTAAGCGGGATCTCCAGCGGATCTTCCACGCTGCAGATATTGACCTCTTCGCGGTTTCGCGCCTGCAGCGCGCTGTACAGGGTGACGGTTTTACCACTCCCCGTAGGCCCGGTAACCAGTAGCAACCCCTGCGGCTGGTTCAATGCGGCGCGGAAAAAAGCCAGCTGACGAGAGGAGAGCCCCAGAGCTTCCAGATCCAGCGCCTGCTCCACCTGGTGTAATAAACGCAGGACGATTTTCTCCCCGCCGCGGCAGGGGAGGGTTGCGATGCGAAAGGAGACCGTGCGCCCGGTAAGCGTCAGAGTGAACTGTCCATCCTGCGGTAGACGATGCTCGGCAATATCGAGGTTGCCCAGCACCTTAAGCCGTGCGGCTATTGGCGCAGCCAGCGCGGCCTCAAGTAACGGTAGGGCATGCAACACGCCATCGACACGCAGGCGTATCCGCAGCTGATTTTCCGCCGGCTCAATATGGATATCAGAGGCTCGCTGGCGCAGCGCCTGCTCCAGAATTTGATTCAGTAGATCGGTTACGCCCTGGGGGTTACCCGTGGCGGAGTCTGCTGCTGACCGCGGTGCCTCATGCTGATGCTTATCCATCCGCTCCTGGCTCCAGCATTCAATATCGATGCGCTTTTGGGTAGCGAAGCGCAGCGCTTCCATCAGTTCTGGCGACGGCGTATCCACAACGGCGATAACAATGGTCTGCTCGTCGCTCTTCAACAACAGTGCGTGATGGCGCTGACAGAGTGAGAGTAGCTGTTCGGTTTTCATGGCTGTCACCTCAGTTAAAGCGGAAGACATCTTCGCAGGCCTGCTTTAACGCGCTGTCATCGCTGATGGCGCAGACGCGCTGCCAACCGGTGATACCGTTGGCGTTATCCCAGGAAGGGGTCAGGGTGACGGCCAGCCCGTTCAGACTCTCCTGCCCGGTCAGCGTGACCACGCCCTGGGCGACGCTCATCGCTGATACATAGCGGGTAGTCGACGGTGAAGGGATTCCGTTACTGCCGCCATCGCAGCTGGTTAGTCCGCCGTGGTCCAAGGCGCACAGCTCTATTGCCGTGCGGTAGGGCACAAAGGTTTGCAGCATATCGGTGAGGGCGGCTTTGCGTAGGTAGTTTTGGTAGGCAGGGATGCCGATGGCGCTGAGGATGGCGATAATGCCGATAACCACCATTAATTCGATCAGGGTAAAACCACGTTGCTTATCCATAAGTCACTCCTTGTTGGTTGTGGGGTGACTTTGGCGCGATTACGTCGCGGCGGCGAGGAGGAAAAATACGCTTAGGATGCAGGCATCCAGCTTTTCGGTAGCATTTTCAAAGATGCGCGGGAAGCGTGCGAGGCGTCTCGCAAAAATATCCCCGATACCCGGTGGATATCGGGGAGAGAATTAACGAAAACGCATGGACAGGTCGAGGGCCCGTACGTGCTTGGTGAGTGCGCCGACGGAAATATAGTCAACGCCGGTTTCCGCGAATTCGCGAATGGTATCGAAGGTAACGTTGCCGGAGACTTCCAGCGCCGCCTGGCCGTTGGTACGTTTCACCGCCTCACGCATCAGGTCGGTGGTGAAATTGTCGAGCATGATGATATCAGCGCCGGCTTTTAACGCTTCATCCAGCTCATCCAGCGTTTCGACTTCGACTTCCACCGGTACGTCCGGGTGCAGCCAGAAGGCTTTTTCCACCGCCTGACGTACCGAACCAGAGGCGATGATATGGTTTTCTTTGATCAGGAAAGCGTCGAAGAGGCCCAGACGGTGGTTCGCGCCGCCGCCGCACAGCACCGCATACTTCAACGCGGTGCGCAGGCCTGGTAACGTTTTACGCGTATCAAGCAGTTGCGTTTTGGTGCCTTTGAGCAGGTCGACGTAGCGGCGTACTTCGCTTGCTACCCCGGAGAGGGTCTGCACGAAATTCAGCGCGGTGCGTTCGCCGGTCAGCAGCACCCGCGACGGCCCGTCCAGTTCGAACAGCGGCTGATCGGCTTTTACCGTATCGCCGTCAGCCACGTGCCAGGTGATGCTGACATCGTCGCCGGCAAGCTGAATGAAAACTTCTTCTACCCAACGCTTACCGCAGAATACCCCATCTTCGCGGGTGATAACGACGGCGTGAGAGCGCGCGTCCGATGGCAGTAATTGCGCGCTAATATCGTTGTTAGCGTCAACTTCGCCGCCCAGATCTTCGCGTAGTGATTGCGCGACGGCGTCGGTAATATCGAGATTAATACGTTCCAGCAGCGCGTCACGGCGGCGGTCGGGGCTGTAGCGACGAGGCGTCATGATAAAGCTCCAGATAGATAAGATTCAGAAGTGGGAAACATGCTAACCTGAACCACGTTTCTGTACCACACATACCCAATGGATTTCGCGTCGCCTGTGGGGCCGCCGGGATCCACGTTTGCGAAAGGAGATTCCCCATGCAGTTGAATGGCGGATGGCTGGTGGGCGCGCGTCGGGTGCCTTCGCCGCATCACGATTGCCGCCCGGACGATGAAAACCCTTCTTTACTGGTGGTACATAATATCAGCCTGCCGCCGGGGGAGTTTGGCGGCCCGTGGATTGACGCGCTATTTACCGGTACATTGGATGCCGACGCGCATCCTTACTTCGCCGGGATTGCTCATCTGCGCGTTTCGGCGCATTGTCTGATTCGCCGCGATGGCGAGATAGTCCAGTATGTACCCTTTGATAAGCGCGCATGGCATGCGGGCGTCTCCAGCTATCACGGCCGCGAGCGCTGCAATGATTTTTCGATCGGCATTGAGCTGGAAGGGACGGATACTCAGGCTTACACCGAGGCGCAGTACCAGCAGTTAGTGGTGATTACCCAGGCGCTTATCCAGCGTTATCCTGGTATTGCTGATAATATTACCGGCCATTGCGATATCGCGCCGATACGTAAAACGGATCCCGGCCCGGCCTTTGATTGGGCAAAATACCGCGGTATGTTGGCCGCATCGTCACATAAGGAGATACCATGACGTTGTTTACTACGCTGCTGGTTCTCATCGCCGAGCGTCTGTTCAAGCTTGGTGAGCACTGGCAGCTCGATCATCGCCTGGAGGTACTGTTCCGCCGCGTGAAGCATTTCTCGCTGTTCGGCACCGTGCTGATGACCGTCGTCGCGGTGGCGGTGGTATACGTTATTCAACGCCTGCTACAGGGACAGCTATTTAACGTACCGCTGCTGGTGTTCTGGATTTTGCTCGGCCTGCTGTGTATCGGTGCGGGCAAGGTGCGCCTGCATTATCATGCCTATCTGAAGGCGGCGGCGAACAACGATAGCCACGCCTGCGATTCTATGGCCAGCGAGCTAACGCTTATTCACGGCGTGCCGCCGGGCTGCGATCGTCAGGAGTATCTTCGCGAGCTGCAAAACGCACTGCTATGGATCAACTATCGCTACTATCTCGCGCCGCTGTTCTGGCTGGTGGTCGGCGGCCCGTGGGGGCTGTTGACGCTAACCGCTTATAGCGTCCTGCGCGCCTGGCAGACCTGGCTTGCGCGCTATCAGACGCCGCGCCATCGTTTACAGTCCGGCATTGACGGTATTCTGCATATTGTCGATTGGGTGCCGGTGCGCCTGGTTGGCGTGGTATACGCGCTGCTGGGGCACGGCGAAAAAGCGCTGCCGGCGTGGTTTGCCTCGCTAGGCGATCGTCACTCTTCACAGTATCAGGTATTAACTCGTCTGGCCCAGTTCTCATTGGCCCGCGAGCCGCACGTCGATGCGGTTGAGACACCAAAAGCGGCGGTTTCCATGGCGAAGAAAACCTCGCTGGTGGTGGTGGTGATTATGGCGCTGCTGACCATCTACGGAACGTTGATTTAACGGCCCGAAGCCTGGCGCTGCTAGGCTTGGCGCACTCATGTCGCCGGATGGCGCTGCGCTTATCCGGCCTACGCTCCGCGGCCCGGTAAGCGCAGAAGCGGTAGCCCTGCTAAGCGCAGCGCAAGCAGGGAAAATCCCAGTGGTGGTATTGGATCCCGGACGGCTCGCTGTTCACTCGCTACAGCGTATCAGCAGGCGGGATGCCGAAGTCGGGCATCCCGTTTTCTTGCCAGCGCACTAACTTCAGCCGGGTGTGACGGTTAGGATCGTACAGCGGGTCGCCTTCGATTTCGGTGTAGTTGCGCGCGTGGTACACCAGCACATCTTCCCCCTCCGGCGTTTGCGTAAAGCTATTGTGGCCGGGACCATACTGGCGGTTTTCGTAGCTGGTGCGAAATACCGGCTGCGGGGATTTGTGCCAGTTAGCCGGCTGTAGCGGATCGGCCTGAATATCTATCCATAATAATCCCATGCAGTAGTTTTCATCGGTCGCGCTGGCGGAATAGCTGATAAACAGCTTATCGCCGTGTACCAGCACCGCAGGCCCCTCATTGACCATAAATCCCCGGCATTCCCAGGCGAACTCCGGCTTGCTCAGCATGATCGGCGTGCCTTTTAGCGTCCACGGGTTTTCCAGCTCCGCCAGATAGAGATTGGTATTGCCGGCGATCTGCGGGTCTTTCTGCGCCCATAAATACCAGCGTTTCCCTTGATGGCAGAAAGTGGTGGCATCGAGGGCGAAGGTATCGAAGGGGGTGATAATTTGCCCTTTTTCCTGCCAGCGGCCGCTGAGCGGATCGCTGTCGGTACACTCAAGGGCGAACATCCGGTGCTGGAACATCCCCTGGGCGTCGAGGTCATGGGTCGGGGCGGCGGCGAAATAGATATACCACTTGCCGTCGATGTAGTGGAGCTCCGGTGCCCAGATCAGCTGGCTCATCGGACCGCTTTGCGGCTTGCGCCAGACGGTCACCGGCTCGGCTTCACGCAGGCCTTCCAGCGTGGCGGCGCGGCGAATCTCCAGCCGATCGTATTCCGGCACGGAGGCAATAAAATAGTAGCTGTCGTGATGGCGCAGGATAAAAGGGTCCGCGCGTTGTTCAATAAAGGGATTCGGCCAGTTGTTCATCAGGCTTTCCTTACGTGTTCACTGGTTTTCAATTCCTGGAGTTCATTCAGTTCGCTGTAGTTACTGCGGCGTTTTTCCAGATCGCTCTGGATTTGGCGCATCAGATCACGGTCAACTTTCAACAGGCGTACGACGCCTGCGGTAATCAGGTAGCCAACGCCGGGGATCACTGAGAACAGCAGTACGATACCGTTTAGCGCCGAGGTGCTTTGCTGCTTCGCGCCGGCATCGTAGCCGTACCACGACAGCAGGAAACCCACCATGGCCCCGGCGACCGCCAGCCCCACTTTCAGGAAGAACAGGTTACCGGAGAAGCTGATGCCGGTGATCCGTTTACCGGTTTTCCACTCGCCGTAGTCATCAACGTCGGACATCAGCGACCAGTGCAGCGGCGACGGGATTTGATGCAGGATATTGAGCAGGAAGTAGAGCACCAGAATCAGCGTTGTGGCATGCGGATTAAAGAAGTAGAACGCACAGGAGAAGACTGCCAGTACAATGTTGGTCCAGAAAAAGACCTGCAGTTTACACCAGCGGTCGGTCAGCACTTTCGCCAGCATGCTGCCGATCATCATGCCGACCACGCCAAGGCTGATAAACAGAGTGGCGAAGTGGGTGCTTTGCCCCATCACCCAGGTGACGTAGTACATGGTGGCGGCCATGCGGATAAAGCCGGGGCAAACGTTACATAGGGTTAAGAGCAAAATGCGAACCCACTGGTCGTTTTTCCACACGTCTTTGAGGTCTTTTTTCAGCTCGTCGTTGGTTTGTACCGCAGGACGTATGCGCTCGCGTACGGTGGCGAAGCAGAACAAAAACATACACATGCCGATGAACGCCAATACGGTCATCGCCATTTGATAACCTTTCGCTTTATCGGCGCCGCCGAACCACTCCGCCATAGGCAGCAGAGTCAACGAGAGCAGAAGCGTCGCGATACCGACCAGCACAAAGCGGTATGACTGGCAGGCGACACGTTCTTGCGGGTCGGATGTCATCACCGTCCCCAAAGAGCAGTAGGGGATGTTAATCGCGGTATAGGTTATCGACAGCAGGAAGTAGGTGACGAAGGCATAGATAACCTTGCTGTTGTAGGTCCATTCCGGGGTGGTGAACATCAGCACGCTGAACAGGGCGTAGGGGAAGGCCATCCACAGCAGCCATGGGCGAAAGCGGCCATATTTACTGCGGGTGCGGTCGGCCATCGCCCCCATGATCGGGTCGGTGACGGCATCGATGACGCGCACCGAAAGCAGCAGCACCCCAACCAGCGCCGGCGCAAGACCAAAAATATCCGTATAAAAATAGTTAACGAACAACATGATGGCGCCAAAGATAATGTTACATCCGGCATCGCCCATCCCGTAGCCAATCTTTTCTTTCAGCGAAAGTGTATTGCCTGTCATCCTGGAACTCTCCATTGCAGTCTGGAGAGAATTATTGGTCTTAGCGTCGGGAATTACGTTGCAGTAATCCGTCATCGATATGGATAAAACTGTTACAGGAAGGAAAGTGTGAAGCAGATAACAATGCGCCGTGCCCGTCGCTCGAGGACGGACACGGCGTGACGAGATGTATTATTGTGCTTTTACGACGCCGGCGCTTTTCTGCTTAAACAGATAGCCAACGCCGAGAACGGCAATCCACACCGGTATCAGCCACACCGAAATCGCCATTCCCGGGGTCATCAGCATGATGGCCAGTACCGCGACCATAAATAGCAGGCATATCCAGTTACCCAGCGGGTAGAACAGCGCCGGGAAACGTGTTTTCACGCCTTCCTGCTGCTTAGCGCGACGGAATTTGATGTGCGCGAGGCTAATCATCGCCCAGTTAATTACCAGAGCGGAGACCACCAGCGCCATCAGCAGTCCGAACGCCGATTCCGGCGCCAGGTAGTTGATCAGCACGCACAGCGCGGTGACTACGGCGGATACCAGAATGGTGTTGACCGGTACGCCGCGTTTATCGAGAGTCAGCAGCGCTTTCGGCGCATTACCCTGCTGCGCCAGGCCGAACAGCATACGGCTGTTACAGTACACGCAGCTGTTGTAAACCGAGAGCGCGGCGGTCAGCACCACGATGTTGAGGGCATTTGCCACCAGTGTGTCGCCGAGTTCGTGGAAGATCAGCACGAATGGGCTGGTATCGGCGGTGACGCGCGTCCACGGCAGCAGGGAGAGCAGCACGGCCAGGGAGCCTACATAGAAAATAAGGATACGGTAGATAACCTGGTTGGTGGCTTTCGGGATGCTCTTTTCCGGGTTGTCCGCTTCTGCCGCGGTGATGCCCACCAGTTCCAGACCGCCGAAGGAGAACATAATGATCGCCATCATCATCACCAGCCCGGTGAAGCCGTGCGGCAGGAAACCGCCCTGATCCCACAGGTTACTGACCGTCGCCTGCGGGCCGCCGTTGCCGCTGAACAACAACCAGGCGCCGAACAGAATCATGGCCACTACTGCGACGACTTTAATAATCGCGAACCAGAACTCCATTTCACCGAACACTTTTACGTTGGTCAGGTTAATGGCGTTAATGGCGATGAAGAAGACCGCCGCGGAGGCCCAGGTAGGGATTTCCGGCCACCAGAACTGGATATATTTGCCCACGGCGGTCAGTTCCGCCATGGCGACAAGCACATACAGCACCCAATAGTTCCAGCCGGAGGCAAAGCCGGCAAAGCCGCCCCAGTATTTATAAGCAAAATGGCTGAATGAACCGGCTACCGGTTCTTCGACGACCATCTCGCCGAGTTGACGCATGATCAGGAAGGCGATAAACCCGGCGATAGCGTAGCCGAGAATAATACCAGGACCTGCAGATTGAATCACTGACGCACTACCCAGGAATAAGCCCGTACCAATAGCGCCTCCTAGCGCAATGAGCTGTATATGGCGGTTCTTCAAGCCGCGCTTGAGTCGATCGCCATGCTGTTGACCTTCCATCATGAAACCTCGTGTGTGGTTATTATGTTTATACGCTTCATCCTTCAGGTTGCTGCTTTGCTGTCCGTCTCTGCCAAATAGCATAGTTAGCTAATTTCAAGGCGTTTGAGGCCAGTTTTTACCCGAGTGACGCAACGCACACATTGTTGTGTTTGTGTAATTATGAAATTCCATTTTTGTATTGATTTCTTTACGGAAAGCAAAGCGGAAATTCCCTCAAAGACCTTTCGCCTGATGCAGAATAATGGTAAGGGCGTGCGAATGCACCTGCTTTATGAAGGGATGATGACGGAACGAACAAAAAGACACCGTTTGTCATTTTTTCTTACCACCGCCACCGCTACCCTTAATTGGTTATCTATTCACTTTATTGGTTTATAAATGCACTTTTTAGCTTCTTGAATCGGTTCAGAAAGCGTAATTTTTCGTTTATATAAAGTTAATGCTACCCCTTGCTGGGTAAATGTAAGTTTTGTGCAAGGTTACATTTCTGAAACGTTATTTCTGTAAGGTTGTTAAAAAAGGCCAGGTTTACTGATTTCAATCAAAACCTGTATGGACAGGAGGTGAATACTTTGTTACTTTAGCGCTACGAACTTTAAATTGGTAAGACCAATTGACTCCGGGCGAATGGCAGAGACAGGGAATATGGCCTACAGCAAGATCCGCCAACCAAAACTTTCTGATGTGATAGAGCAGCAGCTGGAGTTTCTGATTCTTGAGGGGACGTTGCGCCCCGGTGAAAAACTCCCGCCTGAACGCGAACTGGCAAAACAGTTCGACGTTTCCCGTCCCTCGCTCCGTGAGGCGATTCAACGCCTCGAAGCCAAGGGCCTGTTGCTTCGTCGCCAGGGCGGTGGAACCTTTGTACAAAGCAGCCTGTGGCAGAGCTTTAGCGACCCGTTGGTCGAGCTCCTGTCCGACCACCCTGAATCCCAATTCGATTTGCTGGAAACCCGTCACGCGCTGGAAGGCATCGCGGCTTATTACGCGGCGCTGCGCAGCAATGATGAAGATCGCGACCGTATTCGCGAGCTGCATCAAGCCATTGAGCGGGCCCAACAGTCCGGCGATCTCGACGCCGAATCCGGCGCTGTCGTCCAGTACCAAATCGCCGTCACCGAAGCGGCGCACAATGTGGTGTTGCTCCATCTGCTAAGGTGTATGGAGCCGATGCTGGCACAAAACGTTCGTCAGAACTTTGAATTGCTGTATGCCCGCCGGGAAATGCTCCCGTTGGTCAGCAACCATCGTACTCGCATTTTCGAGGCGATAATGGCCGGGGAGCCGGAGCAGGCGCGTGAGGCGTCGCACCGTCACCTGGCGTTCATTGAGGAAATTTTGCTGGATCGTAGCCGTGAACAGAGTCGTAGAGAACGTTCACTGCGTCGTTTACAGCAACGAAAGGACGAGAACTCCGGTTCTTAAGCGCCATTTTTTAGAGCGCGGCAACTAAACGCAGAACCTGTCTTATTGAATTCTTGGTTGTTCATCAGAGTGAAACGCTAAAGAGTTCAATGGGACAGGTTCCAGTTAAATCAACGATTAGATAGATAAGGAATACCCCCATGTCAGAACGTTTCCAGAATGACGTGGATCCGATCGAAACTCGCGACTGGCAACAGGCGATCGAATCGGTCATCCGTGAAGAAGGTGTTGAGCGTGCTCAGTATCTGATCGACCAGCTTCTTTCTGAGGCCCGCAAAGGCGGCGTGAAAGTAGCGGCCGGTGCGGCAGCGCATAATTACGTCAACACTATTGCCGTTGAAGATGAACCGGAATACCCGGGCAATCTGGAGCTGGAACGCCGTATTCGTTCAGCGATCCGTTGGAACGCCATCATGACCGTTCTGCGCGCATCGAAGAAAGATCTGGAGCTGGGTGGCCACATGGCATCCTACCAGTCTTCCGCTACCTTCTACGAAGTTTGCTTCAACCACTTCTTCCGTGCGCGCACTGAGAAAGACGGCGGCGATCTGGTTTACTTCCAGGGCCACATCTCTCCGGGCGTATATGCACGTGCCTTCCTGGAAGGTCGTCTGACTGAAGAGCAGATGAACAACTTCCGTCAGGAAGTTCACGGTAATGGTCTGTCCTCTTATCCGCACCCGAAACTGATGCCGGAATTCTGGCAGTTCCCGACCGTATCAATGGGTCTGGGGCCGTTGGGCGCAATCTATCAGGCTAAATTCCTGAAATATCTGGAACACCGTGGTCTGAAAGACACCTCTGCGCAAACCGTTTACGCCTTCCTGGGCGATGGCGAGATGGATGAGCCGGAATCTAAAGGCGCTATCACCATCGCGACCCGTGAAAAACTGGATAACCTGGTCTTCGTCATCAACTGCAACCTGCAGCGTCTGGACGGCCCGGTCACCGGTAACGGTAAAATCATTAACGAACTGGAAGGCATCTTCGGTGGTGCTGGCTGGAACGTTATCAAGGTTATCTGGGGCGGTCGTTGGGATGAGCTGCTGCGTAAAGACACCAGCGGTAAGCTGATTCAGCTGATGAACGAAACCGTTGACGGCGACTACCAGACCTTCAAATCCAAAGACGGCGCCTACGTTCGTGAGCACTTCTTCGGTAAATATCCGGAAACCGCCGCGCTGGTTGCCGACTGGACTGACGAGCAGATCTGGGCCCTGAACCGTGGCGGTCACGATCCGAAGAAAGTCTACGCTGCACTGAAAAAAGCGCAGGAAACCAAAGGCCAGCCGACTGTGATTCTGGCGCATACCATTAAAGGTTATGGTATGGGCGACACCGCGGAAGGTAAAAACATCGCGCACCAGGTTAAGAAAATGAACATGGACGGCGTTCGCTACGTCCGCGATCGTTTCAACGTGCCGGTGGCTGATGCCGATATCGAAAAACTGCCGTACGTGACCTTCCCGGAAGGTTCCGAAGAGCACACTTACCTGCACGCTCAACGTGAAAAGCTGAACGGCTACCTGCCGACTCGTCAGCCGAAATTCACTGAGAAACTGGAGCTGCCGACTCTGGCCGACTTCAGCGCGCTGCTGGAAGAGCAAAACAAAGAAATCTCTACCACTATCGCTTTCGTTCGTGCCCTGAACGTGATGCTGAAGAACAAGTCGATCAAAGATCGTCTGGTGCCGATCATCGCCGATGAAGCGCGTACTTTCGGTATGGAAGGTCTGTTCCGTCAGATCGGTATCTACAGCCCGAACGGCCAGCAGTACACCCCGCAGGACCGTGAGCAGGTTGCATACTACAAAGAAGACGAGAAAGGCCAGATTCTGCAGGAAGGTATTAACGAGCTGGGCGCAGGCGCATCCTGGCTGGCTGCTGCGACCTCCTACAGCACCAACGACCTGCCGATGATTCCGTTCTACATCTACTACTCGATGTTCGGCTTCCAGCGTATCGGCGATCTGTGCTGGGCGGCTGGCGATCAGCAGGCTCGCGGCTTCCTGATTGGCGGTACTTCCGGTCGTACTACGCTGAACGGCGAAGGTCTGCAGCACGAAGATGGTCACAGCCACATTCAGTCGCTGACTATCCCGAACTGTATCTCCTACGACCCGTCTTACGCGTACGAAGTCGCTGTCATCATGCATGACGGTCTGGTACGTATGTACGGCGAAGCGCAAGAGAACGTTTACTACTACATCACTACACTGAACGAAAACTACCACATGCCGGCCATGCCGGAAGGCGCCGAGGAAGGTATCCGTAAAGGTATCTACAAACTCGAAACCCTCGAAGGTAGCAAAGGTAAAGTTCAGCTGCTGGGCTCCGGTTCTATCCTGCGTCACGTTCGTGAAGCAGCGCAGATCCTGGCGAAAGATTACGGCGTAGGTTCTGACGTGTATAGCGTCACCTCCTTCACCGAACTGGCGCGTGATGGCCAGGATTGCGAACGCTGGAACATGCTGCACCCGCTGGAAACTCCGCGCGTACCGTACATCGCTCAGGTGATGAACGACGCTCCGGCTGTAGCATCCACTGACTATATGAAACTGTTCGCCGAGCAGGTTCGTACTTACGTACCGGCTGATGATTACCGCGTACTGGGTACCGATGGCTTCGGTCGTTCCGACAGCCGTGAAAACCTGCGTCACCACTTCGAAGTTGATGCTTCCTACGTGGTCGTTGCGGCGCTGGGCGAACTGGCTAAACGTGGTGAAATCGATAAGAAAGTTGTGGCTGACGCCATTGCTAAATTCGACATCGATGCAGAAAAAGTTAACCCGCGTCTGGCGTAAGAGGTAAGAGAATAATGGCTATCGAAATCAAAGTACCGGACATCGGGGCTGATGAAGTTGAAATCACCGAGATCCTGGTCAAAGTTGGCGACAAAGTTGAAGCTGAACAGTCGCTGATCACCGTAGAAGGCGACAAGGCCTCTATGGAAGTTCCGTCTCCGCAGGCTGGCGTCGTGAAAGAGATTAAAGTCTCCGTCGGCGACAAAACCGAGACTGGCAAACTGATCATGATTTTCGATTCCGCCGAAGGTGCAGCAGCCGCTGCACCTGCGCAGGAAGAGAAAGCGGCTGCTCCGGCACCGGCAGCAGCGCCGGCGGCAAGCGCAGCGAAAGAAGTTCACGTACCGGATATCGGCGGCGATGAAGTTGAAGTCACCGAGATCATGGTTAAAGTGGGCGACACTATTGCCGCTGAGCAATCCCTGATCACCGTCGAAGGCGACAAAGCTTCTATGGAAGTTCCGGCGCCGTTCGCGG